>JAJYTC010000022.1 GCA_021793275.1 Deltaproteobacteria bacterium
CCGCCGGCGAAAGAGCGCTCAATTCTTCCGAGCCAAAGATGTGGTGGAGGGGAACGAATGACCATTTTCCATCTTCCGGCGGCCGGCGGGCGGGAATGTCTTTGAAATATTGAGCCCTTGCATGCGAGGGAGGCTCGATGAGCCGCACGCCCGGATCTCCACCCCGCAACGGTCCCCCTATTTCCTGCTGAAACCGGTTAAGAGACTGAATGGAATTCCAGCCGGGAGACCAGAACCTTGGGATAAGCGCGGAGGGGGGTTGGCGCCCGTCGCCTTCCATCGAGAATGCCAGGGGCGTATCCGGATCTTCGGGGGTTTTTTGTTCGTGCACATCGATCTGTGCCCGCATGGCGGTTCGGCCGCTGTACCGGTGGCTCTGCCTCGGGACTTTTCCACCCGTAAGCCGGAAGTCCGCGCCGGGAGCAGCGGAGGGGATGGCGCTCAGGGAAGGCTTTGCCGCAGCCATCGCCGCAATCACATCATCCAGGTGATGCCACCCGGCGGTCTCGGAACGCCCCGCCGACTTCATCATGTCACAAATCCAGCGCCAGCTTTCCCTTACCGGACCTTCGGGCATAAAGACCCGGAAGAGACGCTGCGCGCGCCCTTCACTGTTGACCATAGTGCCCGAAGATTCGGCAAACGTGGCGGCGGGTAAAACGAGATCGGCCCTGGAGGTCGTGGCGTTCAAGAGGTGATCGATTGCGATCGTATGCTTTGCGGCGCCCAAAAGCTCCATTACCGTTCCCGACGGGCAGCGCCGGAACAGATCGTTTTCGAGAACGACAACCGTATCCGCGCGGCCTTCTCGAAGAACGGAGGAGGCGGTTTCAACGCCGCCTGCCGCTCCCAGCATAGCGAGGCCGAGGCTGTTAGCCTCGGGAAGCGCCAGGACGATTTCCGCCGGCCGACCGTTTTCCTTAAGAGCGATACATATATTGGCGGCGGCCTCGATGACACCGCGGCTTCGGCAACCGGCGCCCGATACGATCAGCGGCCGGGCGGCCGATTTAAGCGCTTGCGCGATTTCATCGGCCAGCCTCCGTTCTTCTTTGGGAATTTTCGTTACTTTCGGAACTTTCTCGGGCGCCAGAATGGAAGCCACCGCGAAACCAAACCGGGCCAGGTCGTCAGGCGCTCCATGAAAAGTCTTCGAGGCTAAATCGTCGAGCCTGGTCGCGCAGGGTGCGGCAATGTAGAGCGGACCTTTTTCGAATTCCGCCGCCCTCTGGACGGGAGCATCGTTCCAGGGGGAGATTTTCATATCCTCCATGAGCCTGGCTGCCTTTCGACGCGCCAATTGACGCAGGTTCAAGGCCAGCAGGGGCGAGGTGTTGCTGACGTCTTCCCCCAGGACGAAGACGGCGTCGAATTGCGCAGTCTCATTCAAGGGGGGTGTGCGGGCCGGACCACTGCGCAGAACGTCCCCTACGAGGTTTAGAATTTCGAGGTCTTTATCGGAAACACCCGCATAGAAATTTTCCGGGCCAACCAGGGTCAGAAGGGCGAAATTGGATTCGAGAGATGCCCTCGGCGAGCCGATGCCGATTACTTTGCGGCCCTCCGAGACCAAGGCGGCTGCGCGCTCCAGCGCCTCTTCAGGAGAAATTGCGACCGGTTCGGAAGCGTCGGGCGTCCTGGCAAGCGGCGCCCGGATGCGCCGGTTGCTGTTTACGAACTCGTATCCGTAGCGCCCCCGGTCGCACAAAAAATAGCCGTTTATCTCGTGGTTGTACCTGTTTCGCACCCGCCTCAGTTCTCCATAACGAGACCCGGGGATAATATTGCACCCCAGGCTGCAGTGAACGCAGACGGAGGGAGCAGTCTGCAGGTCCCACTTGCGGCTGAAATGTTTCCTGAAGGTCTTGTCGGTAAAGACGCCGGTGGGGCAGATTTCCACCAGGTTGCCGCTGAACTCGCTTTCGAGCTTACCTTCGCCGCAGCGCCCGAAATAGACGTGATCATGGGATGCAAAAACGTTGAAATCGCCGCCCCCGGCGTAATCATGGTAGTAGCGCACACATCGGTAGCACTGGATGCAGCGGTTCATCTCGTGATTTATGAAAGGGCCAAGCTCCTGGTTGCGGTGCGTTCGTTTCCGAAACCTAGTCTCGCGGTAAGCATGCCCCGTCATGACCGTCATGTCCTGAAGGTGGCACTCGCCCCCTTCGTCGCAGACAGGACAGTCATGTGGATGATTGAGCATGAGCCATTCGATCACACCGGCCCGAAAACTGAGAACTTCCGGATCGTCTATGGAAATCCGGACGCCGTCGTCAGCAGGCGTCATACAGGCCATGACGATCTCGCCCCGAGTATCCTTTTCGTTTCTAAAATACTTGACCGCGCATTGGCGGCATGCGCCGACCGAACCGAGCGCGGGGTGCCAGCAAAAATAGGGCACGTTGAAACCAAGAGAAAGGCAGGCCTGGAGCAGATTCTGCCCGTTTTTGACTTCATAGGGCCTGCCGTCGATATGGATCGTTGCCATCGTCTACTTCCTCCACGGGCAGCGCTTCTCGCGAATATGGCGGATAAAATCGTCTTCGAAGAGCGTGAGAGCGCTCTGAAGCGGTTCAACCGCACCGGGGGCCAGGGCGCAAAAGGTATGTCCCGGCGCGAGAAGCCCGGTATGACGTCGCAGGATTTCCATATCTTCCAACCGGCCTTCGCCGTTTTCGATCGCTTCGAGTGCGCGCGCGAGCCAGGGCAATCCTTCACGGCAGGGCGTACACCACCCGCAGGACTGCCGGGCGAAGAAGCGCATCAAATTAAGGACCATCCCCACCGGGCAGGTTCGATCGTCCAGAATGATCATCGTCCCGGTGCCCAACCGGCTTCCAGCCGCCTGCACAGAGTCGAAGTCCATTTTCACATCCAGTTGATCGGCAGAGAGGAATTCTGTCGAGGCGCCTCCGGGGATAATTCCCCTGAGCTGGAAACCATCTCGCATTCCGCCTGCATGTTCTTCCAGTATTTCACGGATCGTGACGCCCATGGGCAGTTCCCACAATCCCGGCTTTTTAACCCGGCCGCTCGCCCCGTATATCTTGGTGCCGCCGTCACCGCAACGGCTCAGCGCCCGGAACCAGTCGGCCCCGTGTTCGGCTATATGAGGGACGTTGCAGATGGTCTCGACATTATCGACGATGGTGGGCTTGCCCCACAAACCTACGACCGGCGGAAACGGGGGCTTGGCGCGAGGAATGGCGCGGCGACCTTCCAGAGCGTTTAGAAGGGCCGTTTCCTCGCCGCAAATGTAGCGTCCGGCGCTGGTGTGCAGATACAGTTCAAGGCTGAAGCCGCTGCCAAGTATATTGCGGCCCAGATATCCCCGGTCGTAGGCTTCGGCGATTGCGCGCGAGCAGCACCGCTCGGCAACGGTATACTCCTGCCGCAAAAAGATATAAGCGATATCGGCCTGGATGGCGTATCCGCCGAGGATGATCCCCTCGATCAGTTGATGAGGATTTCCTTCGAGCAGCAGTCTGTCCTTGAAAGTTCCGGGCTCCATCTCATCGCCGTTGATTATCAGGTAGACGGGGTGGGCGGCCTTTTCGCCCCCGGGTACGAAGCTCCATTTGCGCCCCGTTGGAAATCCGGCGCCGCCCCGTCCCCGCAGGTGCGAATCTATGACCGTCTGAATCAGGCCCTTGGGGTCTGCATCCTTAAGGACCTTTCGCAAGGCGCGGTACCCCCCTGCCCTTTCATAGGCGTCGATATCCGGGGGGGCCCCGGGCCGGATATTTTCTGTCAGCGGACGATCCATTCCGATATCTTTCTATTCGTATCCGGCCAGTATTTCGTCGATCTTTTGCGCATCCAGGTCTCCATGGAGACTGCCGTCAATCATGAGTGCGGGGGCGTGATCGCAGGCCCCGAGGCAGACATTTGGAATCAGGGTGAACCGGCCGTCTGCGGTCGTTTCGCCCGGCTTTATCCCCAGCTTTTCCTCGATATAATGAAGGACCTCCTCGGAGCCCATCACCCAGCAGCTTATGCTGGTGCACATCAGGATGATGTGACGACCCACAGGTTTTCGAAAAATGAGGTTGTAAAACGTCGCAACGCTATCCAGATCATCCGTTGTCATTTCCAGAAAGTCGGCAAGCTCGGCCAGGCTTTCGTCGGATATCCAGCCGCGATGGCGCTGAACGGTCTTGAGCGCCTCGATGCAGCCTCCCCGTTTCTGCTCGTAACGGTTGAGTTCCGCCTGGATTTCGGTCATTTCTTGCTTCGTGAGCATCTCTTGTCCCTAGAGTCTAGCGGTCTACATCCGCCATGACGTAATCGATACTTCCCAGGATCGCGAGCATATCGGCAACCATGTACCCGCGGCTGATGAGCGGGATCATTTGCAAGTGGGCAAAAGACGGAGTGCGGATCCTGGTTCGGTACGCATGTATGCCGCCGTCGCTTATCAGGTAGTAGCCGTTGCATCCCTTGGTGGCCTCGATGCCTACAAAAGCTTCTCCGGGAGGTATAACGGGCCCCCAACTGACCCCCAGGAAGTGAGTTATGAGCGTCTCGATATCGTGCATCGTGTGTTCCTTGAGGGGCGGCGTGGTCAGGGGATGAAGCGATTTGTAGGGTCCGGAGGGCATGTTATGCACGCACTGTTCTATAATCCGCAGGCTCTGGCGCATCTCCTCGACCCGCACCACAGACCGGCTGTAACAGTCGCCGTTCTGCGCGGTTGGAATTTCGAAATCAAAATGATCGTATCCCGAATAAGGGCGCTTCTTTCTAAAGTCCCACTCAAAGCCGCAAGCCCGAAGTCCAGGGCCGGTGACACCCCACTCGATCGCTTCTTCGACAGAATAGCTGCCGATGCCCATGGTGCGGGCTTTGAAGATCCTGTTGCGCATTATCATGGAGTCGTATTCTTTAAGGCGGCTATGCATGTAAGGCAGGAACTCGCGAACCATCTTGTCCCAGCCCTCCGGCAAATCCTGGGCCACACCGCCGATCCGGAACCACATGGGATGCATACGCCCACCCATGACGGCCGTTACGACATCGAAGATCCGCTCACGGTCGTTGAAAGTGAAAAAGACCGGCGAGAGCATCCCCAGGTCCTGGGCGAATGTTCCGTACCAGACCAGGTGGCTGGCGAGGCGGAAAAATTCGACCATCATGACGCGGATCACCTTGACCCGGTCCGGAACCTCGATCCCGGCAAGCTTTTCCACAGCCAGGACATAGGGCAGGTTGTTCATCACTCCGCCAAGATAATCGATGCGGTCCGTATACGGGATGAAGGTGTGCCATGTCTGGCGTTCCGCCATCTTTTCGGCGCCCCGGTGGTGAAAGCCTATTTCAGGCACGGCCTGGACAATCTCTTCGCCGTCCAGTTGGAGCAATATGCGGAAGACACCGTGGGCGCCGGGATGTTGAGGACCGAGATTCAGGAACATCAGGTCCGTATCTTCCCCTCGGCTTGTGAGCCCCCATTCCTCGGGATGGAACCTCAGAGCTTCCTGTGCTTCTTCCTGGCGCTCGGGGGGCAGGCGGAAAGGCTCCATTTCGGTGGCCCGCGCCGGGTATTCCTTGCGAAGCGGATGACCTTCCCATCCGGGAGGCAGAAGTATACGCCGAAGCCCCGTTCGCCCTTCGAACCCGATTCCGAACATGTCCCACACTTCACGTTCGTACCAGTCGGCCGAACTCCACAAGCCGGTAATGGTCGCAAGTGAGGGCTCTTCTCCCTGAAGTGGCGTCTTGACCCTGATATCCGCATTGCGATCGAAAGAGAGCAGGTGGTAGACAACGCTGAAGTCGCCTTCGGGCTGATCCTCGCGGTGAGATCTCAGCCGCTCGTCAATGGCTGTAAGGTCGTAGAGCATCCTGTAAGGTCCGGTTGTTTCGGACTTGAGGTATTTCAGGACTGAATGCACTTCCTCGCTCTTGACCCACACGGTGGGGATAACGTCCCGCGTAAGCTGCTCGCCAATAACGGTCGAGCCGAACCGTTCCTCCAGCTCGTCAATGATGCCGCCCGAATTGTCCATCATCTTTTTCCGGTCTCTATCGAAACGCTGTCGGGGTCGGGCAACACCGTTACCTTGCGCCTTTGTTCGCGTTTGAGCTCTTTCATGGACGGAAGAGACGGCTTTACGACTCCCTGTGGACCGGCAACCCAGCTAAGAGGCCGCCTTTGCCCTGCGACCACGTTCCGGAGCATCATCAGACCCTCCATGAAGGCCCCCGGACTCGGCGGGCAGCCTGGAACGTAAACATCCACAGGAAGTATCTTGTCCACCCCCTGCACCACGCTGTAAATGTCGTACATGCCCCCCGAGTTGGCGCACGAACCCATGGAGATCACCCAGCGCGGTTCCATCATCTGTTCGTAAAGCCTCCTGATGATCGGAGCGCATTTTATGAACGGAGTGCCCGCAATGACCATGAGATCGGATTCTCGAGGGGTCCCCCGAATGACCTCGGCGCCGAAGCGGGCGATATCGTAGCGGCTCGTGATGCTGCCCGCCATTTCGACAAAGCAGCACGACAGGCCGAAATTGAACGGCCAGATGGAATTCTTGCGTCCCCAGGCCACCATGTCTTCGAGCCGGCTCAAGAGCAGATTGCTTCCGACAGCTTCCTCGACGGGACTTGCTCCGTGTTTGCGTGAAGCTTCGCCGGGACGGCTAAACCACCAGCGCATGATTCGATCTCCCTGATCAACCGAAAAACCGTTGATTCCGTACAGGTGAGGCTCTAGGACCGGTCCCGCCTGCCGTGGTGTCCTTTGATATAGCCTTCCAACTGCTCGATCAGCGATTCGTGGTGGCCGATCACTCCTTTTACGGCATCGCCTATCGATATAATGCCGACAACCCGGTCGCCCTCGACTATCGGCAGATGCCGACGGCGCTTTTCGGTAAACAGTTCCATGCATTCTTCGAGATCCGTGGAGGGCGTGACCGTGGTAATTTCGATCTCCATGATCTCCTTTACCTTCGTCTGCTTTGAAAACTTGTTTTTCAAAACGACCTTACGGGCATAATCGCGCTCTGAAATGATTCCCACCATTCGATCTCCCTCGAAGACCACAAGAGCGCCGACGTTCTTATCCGCCATAAGCTTCAGAGCATCGTAGACGCTGTCCTCCGGTCCTATGGAATAGACCGTCGAGCCTTTCTCCCTCAAAACATCCCTGACGTTTTTCACCAGAGGTTTCCTCCCGTCCGATTTAACTTCTTACACTCGCCTTCTGCCCGCGCGTCTTCCAGTCGAGCGCTCCAAGCCTCCAGAGGTAGAAAAGCGCAGCGGCGAGAATACCGATGAACACCACGATCTCTCCATATCCTGCCCATCCCAGTTTTCGAAACGCTACCGCATACGCATAGATAAAGGCGGCTTCGAGGTCGAAAATGACAAAAAACATGGCCATGAGATAGAAACCGGCGTGAAAGCGGAGTCGAGCCGAGCCGGTAGACACTATCCCGGATTCGTAGGGTTCGCCCGCCGCCCTGGTTTCTTTATGGCGCTGGCCAAGCAGGGCGGAAAGAATCAGCATGAAGGCGACCATGAGGACCACTGCTGCGATGTAGACAACCAGCGGCCATAAAATCGGCGAGGAAACGGTGGAACCCGTCATAGACAAATCCAACGAGAGAAAACCAACATAGCAACCAGAGTGCAGACTTGACCATCGATCGGTTGCCATCCACGGAGCGGCCTTGTATTGAACGCTCCCTGAACATAAGAAGTCGTTGCACCCCCTGCAAGGGCAGCGTGCCGCTGCGGTCAGAATGGCCTGGCCGTGAGCGCCGCTACCTGCGGTGGCGGCGGGGACATAACGATGGGGTGAATGCTGGACTGAGTCCCGCTAAAAAAAACAATCGTGCCCGGGCATAGATGAAACCTCCTATGGCAAAGCTTCCGGCCTGTTCTTATCATCTTTGTTACCAAGGTTACAACCATGACCAAGACCGGGCTGGGATTACCCGGCGGCATCCGCACGTGCCTTTTCGACCTGGATGGAGTGCTCACAGAGACGGCGAGGCGCCACGCCAAAGCATGGCAGCAGATGTTCGACGAATTCCTGCGGCGCGGAGATTGTCTTAAGCGCTTTGTGATCAGTTCAACCTTGTTTTTTTACAGGCCCCCGATCCATTATTTTGCAGAACTTCCACTTAATTCGGTATACTTTAGCGATTGTCGAGCGCCTAACCGATCGTAGTTTTTGTGACAAATGGGAGCTGCTACAAGCTTTACCAGGTTAAACGGACGTGAGCGGACAAATAAAGGATAACAATTCGCATTCGTTTTCCACCAGGCGGGAGACAAACCGGATCTCCTGGCTCAGTCTAAAGCTCGTGCCTGGTCTTGGCAATAAGTCCATTCTGCGTCTCCTGGAGGTTTTCGGTTCCCCCGAAAATGTTCTTGCTGCAGGTTCCAAGGATTTATTAGAAACGGGGATATCTCGAGATAAGCCGCTCCAAATGCTTGCCGCAAGGCAGTTTGTGAGGGACCCGGAAGCCGAGTGGAAATATCTCGAAAAAAATGGTTTCCGGATGGTATGCATAGGTGACGAGGACTATCCCGCAAACCTGGTCCAAATTCCCGATCCCCCGGCGGTTTTATTCGTCTCCGGCACGCTCCTGCCTCGGGACCTGGTCTCGATTGCCGTAGTCGGCTCCAGATACGCCTCCCCGGCGGGCATTTTATTTGCCGAAAAATTGAGTTCCGATCTTGCGTCATGCGCCGTCACCATTGTCAGCGGTTTCGCCCTTGGCATAGACTCCGCCGCACACCGCGGAGCACTCAAAGCTCAGGGGAGAACTTTGGCCGTTCTAGGGTGCGGACTTGATGTAAATTATCCATCCATCAACGCAGACCTCAGACAGCAAATAGGTCTTACCGGAGCACTGGTCACAGAATTTATTCCCGGTGCACCTCCCTCTTCAGGGAACTTCCCGTCGAGAAACCGCATAATCAGTGGCCTGTCGCTCGGCGTTGTAGTGGTGGAAGCCGCTGAAAGAAGCGGTTCGCTCATAACGGCTCGATTGGCGCTGGAACAGGGGCGCGAGGTTTTCGCCGTCCCCGGGATGGCCCGGAGCGCACGCAGCAAAGGCGCTCATCGGCTTATCAAGCAAGGCGCCAAGCTGGTTGAAGATGCTGAAGACGTACTGGAAGAAATCAGGCCTCTTGTCCGGCAGTTTCCATCCACACCATCCGCTCTCTCAAAGAAAACGATCGATAAGCCTGAGGACCCGGACTGTCCGGAGCAAACAATTCTACTCAGAATCCTGGATAAGGTCCCAAAACATATTGATGAAATAGCTCAGGAAGCCAATATTCCCATCCAGCGGATAGCAGCCCTGCTGCTCGAAATGGAACTTAAGGGGCTGGTTTCTCAGTTGCCGGGAAAGTATTTTATCGCCCAACTATAAATTAATCGGTACGTTCTTGCGGGTTGCGAGAAGTATCGAGAACGCAGCCGCTTTTTTTACGCGCAGCAACAAAGGAGCACCTCCATGGCCGAACAGCTTTTGCCCAACCTGTACCGGATAGAGATTCCCCTTCCGGAAAGCCCTTTAGGTTGGGTAAATTCTTATGTAATAAAGGATAAGAGGCGGAACCTCATTATCGATACGGGGTTGAATCGAAAAGAATGCCTCGAAGCCATGCTGGCGGGTTTGAACGAAATAGGGGTGGACCTCAAGCAAACCGACTTCTATATAACCCACTTACATGCCGACCACTTTGCCCTTGCCCAGTTGCTGTTCGATGAAAACACAAAAGTGTATATGAACGAGCCGGATAAGGAATACATGGAGAACTGGCCGAACTGGGGGCCGGTTATCGAGTTCTATGCTGTGAACGGTTTTCCCCGTGATGATATCGACTATGTGATCAGCAACCATCCAGGCCAAAAATACGGATCGGACCGGATACCTGTGATGACCGCCGTAAGAGACGGTGATATCATCAGCTACGGGGGCTTCAACTTCACGGCTGTTTCGACTCCCGGGCATACGCCGGGTCATACATGCCTCTACGAACCCGGGAAAAAGTTTCTCATCTCCGGAGACCACATACTGATTGACATAACGCCCAACATTGGCTGTTGGATGGAAGGAATTAATCCGCTCAAGCTCTATATCGAGAGTCTGAAGAAAGTTTATGGCATGCAGGTCGACCTTGTGTTGCCGGGGCATAGACGCATTTTAACTGATTGTAGAGGTAGAATAGACGAACTCCGGCAGCACCACAACGAAAGGCTGCTGGAAGTGCTCTCGATTTTGGCGCATGGCCCCCGAAACGCCTATGAGACGGCCTCCGGCATGACCTGGGATATCGACTGTAGTTCCTGGGCCGCTTTCCCGGTTTTACAAAAATGGTTTGCTACCTCCGAGGCCATCGCCCATTTGAGGTATCTCGAAGATGACGGAAAAATCGTCAGGCAAGAGCAAAACGGCTGCAGGCTGTATTCATTGACATGACCGATTATGCCGGGCGGTTCTGATTGTTGAAAGGAAGGGGATGGGCTTCAATCCCCTTCCCCAGCACATATCAAGCATCCTTTCGCAGCAGGAAACGCTGGATTTTTCCGCTCGGGGTCTTCGGAAGCTGTTCGACGAATTCAATTTCCCTGGGGTACTGATGTGCGGCCAGGTGTGTCTTGACAAATGCCTTCAGCTCTTCGGCGAGTTCCTCGCTGGGGGCAGTTCCCGGTTTCAAAGCCACGTATGCCTTGACAATCTGGAGACGCAGTTCGTCCGCCTTTCCCACCACGGCAGCTTCCGCCACTGCCGGATGTTTTATCAAAGCGCTCTCCACTTCAAAGGGGCCAATCCGGTAGCCTGCGCAAAGAATTATGTCATCCGAGCGACCGCTGAAGTAAAAGTAGCCGTCCCCATCCATGCTTACCGTGTCTCCCGCCAGATAGTATCTACCGCTGCACAGGAATCTTTCCTTTGTCCTGGCCTCATCATTCCAATAGCCGCGAAACCAGAATAGAGGTGAGTTTTCCACATCTGCCGCGAATATGCCATCTACCCCGGCCTCCAGCTCCCTGCCCTCTTCGCTAACGACCGTCATTCGGAAGCCCGGCATGGATTGCCCCAGCGACCCCATCTTGAGCGGCCGCTTGAGATCGGCTCTATGATGATTGTTGGCGACCATGCCCAGTTCGGTCTGTCCATAGTGGTCGTGGATCGGAACTCCCAAAACCTTCCGGCTCCATTCGATTACTTCCGGGTTAAGAGGTTCTCCGGCGCTCGAAGCCACGCGAAGGTACAAGGGAAACTGCGCGGCCGCCTTGTCTCCTTCAGCCTTTAAGGCGCGATAGGCTGTCGGGGCGGAGGCAAAATTAGTCACCCGGTATTGGCTCAATATGCGAAAAACATCGGTAGCGTTGAAGGGCGCATTGAAAAAGAGGGTGGCTTTTCCCACAAGGAGCGGCCCCATCGCATTGTAGTACAGCCCGTACGCCCAACCGGGATCGGCCATGTTCCAGAACATATCGTCTTCCCTGATATCAAGGCCGAATTCCATGTAGGCCTGAAAGGCGGCAAGGGCTTTGACCGGGACCTCGACACCCTTTGGACTTCCGGTCGTGCCCGAGGTGTAAAGCATGATCATCATGTCATCGCCAGTGACCGGCGTCGGTTTCTCCAGGGGATTTGCCTTTTCCAGCTCGTTCCAGAAGCTGTAGTCACCTTCTTCGATCCCTTTGCCAAGCGCATCGGCGACGGTGATTACCCGGATATTGCCGCCAACGCAACTGGGCGCATCATTTAACTTCGGCCTATGGGCGGCGTTTGTCACCACAGCCGAGGCCCCGCTGTCGCCGGCCCGAAGCTCGATGGCATCGGGGCCGAACGCGGTGAAAAGAGGAACGTATACGGCGCCCAACCGCCAAACCGCAAGGGCCGTTATGAGCAACTCGGGCGTTTTGGGAAGGAGCGCGGCCACCCGATCGCCCTTTTTAATACCGATCGATTGCAGAAATCCCGCCATTTTTGCCGAAAGCTCCCGAAGCTCCCTGAAGGTGAATTTGAGGGACCGACCCTGCTTGTCTTCGTAGAACAGCGCAATCTTTTCGGGGATAGAGGCATGCCTGTCGCAAAGAAAATAAGCTGCGGAAACACCGCTGCCCCCGTATTCCTTCAGCCAGGATTGCACAGCTTCTTCCGGTGCCATTGCTGTCATCGCCATAATATCGCTCCTTGGTTGATTTATGTGCGGAACAAAAAAGCGAGGTCCCTTTTCATGCGCCTATTTCAGCCCTATTCAGCCAAACCGTCAAGATTATAGTTATTAACAGCTATGCGTACCCCGCGCAGAGGACAACAGCTCCCGGCGCTTTTCGTCCTTCGCTCTTTTCCGATATTTTGCGGCCGAGTAACAAACGTTCTTGAACAGGCGATGCAAAATAATTATCACGAAGAATGCCGGATAGCTCCGCGTCCTGAGTCGGGATTCATCTTTCAGGCGCCGGGCTTTGATTGTGAAGCTTTGACCCGGAACACAGGAAAGGACGACGGAAAAATGAGGCGTTTGCATGGGATGTTCGATCCAAAAACGATAGCCCTTATCGGCGCAACTGAGAAAGAAGGCGCCATCGGAAGGAAAATCCTGGAAAACCTGCTCCGGTCCCATGACAGGGGAATTTTTCCGGTAAACCCCAATGCGAGCAAAGTATTGGGAATCAAGAGCTATCCAGATATCTCAAGCATTCCTGAAAAGGTGATGCTGGCGGTGGTCGCCGTTCCCGCCCGGTCGGTGCCGAAGGTGGTTGAACAATGCGGCCGGTCGGGGGTGGACGGGGTGATAATAATCTCTTCCGGGTTCAAGGAGGCCGGTGAGGAAGGCGCGCAACTGGAACGTGAAGTAGACCTTATCAGGGAAAAGTATGGAATGCGCATCATGGGACCGAACTGCGTCGGTTTTATGCGGCCCTCCCTGGGCTTGAACACGTCTTTTCTCCTTGCCCGCCCCTCACCGGGAAACATCGCCTTTATCTCTCAGAGCGGCGCGCTCGGCGGCGCGATACTCGATTGGGCGGTTAGCGCCGGGATTGGCTTCAGCCTGTTTGCATCCCTGGGGTCCATGGTCGATATCGACTTTGGCGATATGATCGATTTTCTGGGCAACGACCCGGACACCAGGAGCATCCTGATCTATATGGAGGACGTGGGCAACGCTAAAAACTTCATGAGTGCGGCTCGGGAGTTCGCCCGACGCAAACCTATCATCATTTTGAAGCCGGGACGCTATGAACAGAGTGCAAGGGCGGCCCGCTCCCATACCGGAGCAACGGCAGGCGACGATGCGGTATATGATGCAGTCTTCAAGAGGGTTGGCGCCTTGAGGGTGGGGGAAATATCGGAACTTTTCGAGGCCGCCGCGGTCCTTGATTCGCAGAGACTGCCCGCCGGCCGAAGGCTCGCAATAGTAACCTGTGCCGGCGGACCCGGCGTGATTGCCGCCGATGCGCTCATGGACAGGGGGGGCGAACTGGCGCGCCTGTCCGATGAGAGCATGAAGCAGCTCGACGCCATTTTGCCGCCGTACTGGAGCAGGAATAATCCCGTCGACGTGCACGGAGACGCAACCGTCGACAGATTCATGCAAGCCGTTTCCATATGCCTTGCCGACCCCATGGTGGACGCACTGCTGGTTATTTACGTGCCCATGGAATCCGCCCCTTCAACCCGGTTTGCGCGCGCCGTGGCCGAGGTGGCGAAAAAGTGGTGGAAGCCGGTCGTCGCGGCATGGATGGGGGCAAAGGATGCCGAAGAAGGCAGACGCATTCTTGTCGATCAGGATATACCGGTTTACGACACTCCCGAGCAGGCGGTCAGAAACTATATGAATTTGTACGAGTACAAAAGGAATCTCGACAAGCTCTATCAGACCCCTGAAGCATTGCCCGAGCCCGGGGCGCCCTTCAAAAACCGTTTGAAAGAGCTTCTCGGGACGGCAGTCGAGCAAGGACGAACGATCCTGAGCGAAGATGAGTCCAGGGATTTTCTCACTAGCTACGGCATCCCGGCTGCGACGCAAACAAGTGTCACAGACATTGACTGCGAGCTCACTATCAGGGCCAGAAAGGACATGGACTTCGGTTCGGTCATCCTCTTCGGCATGGGGGGAAAAAATGCCGGGTTCTTCAAAGATTTTTCCGTGGGTCTGCCGCCGCTCGACCAGACATTGGCCAAGATACTTATCCAGAATACCAAGGTATACAACCTGCTCCGGAGTTTTAGCGGCAAACAGGCGGCGGATTTCGAAGAACTCGAGCAGATCCTTGTCAATTTTTCCAATCTGGTTGTAGACTTTCCCCAAATAGCCGAAATCGAAATAAACCCTCTCGCCGTTTCAAACGGCAGACCCCTGGCCCTTGACGCCCGAATCACTATCGACACCAATCTCGATGCCAGCGCACGATCCCCCTACCCTCATCTGGTCATCACGCCTTATCCAACCAAGTACATTACACACTGGCGGCTCCCCGACGGGACCGACGTGCTCGTGAGGCCCATACGCCCCGAAGACGAGCCGGCCGAGCAGGAAATGCTCTCATCGCTATCCATGCGAACTCTTCAAACCCGATTTTTCTCGACGATCAAAAACATAGGCCATGAATGGCTTATCCTGCTCTGTAACGTAGATTACGACCGGCACATTGCGATAGTTGCGGAAGTGCGGGAAAATGAGAAGACCAGGATAATCGGCGATGCCCGACTCATTATGGGCCACGATCCGACTTACGGAGAAGTGGCCGTTTTAGTTCACGATGATTTCCAGGGCAAAGGGCTCGGGACAAAATTTGTAGAGATGCTCGTCGAAATAGCCCGCGAAAAGGACCTCGACTTCATAAGGGCCGACGTGTTGACCGAGAACACACGAATGCTCCACGTCTTCAAGCGCCTGGGGTTTACAACTCAGTGGTTTATCGGCGGTAAAAGCGAAGCCGTACTGAAGTTGAAATAACAGGCTGATTATTGAAAGCCCCGCCTGAAAAGACGGGGTTTTCAACGGTCTGCAAGGGCCGGTTTCGGTCTTTTTGTTTCCCCGGCCGATCAGTTCTAGTGCAAAAGGTCGGACGGCAGATGCTTGAGCGACCGAGTCCCGGTCATGACCATGGCCTGCATAAGTTCTGTGCGCAGGGACTCGATATATACGCCAACGCCTTCGGTCAATCCGCCCATGGCAGCGACGCTGAAAGGGCGTCCGATCATGACCGCGTCCGCCCCGAGGCGGAGCATTTTAAGCACGTCGCCCCCGGTGCGGATCCCGCCGTCGACGATGATTTCAATTTTTCCCTTCATCTCCTCCGCGATTTTTGGCAGCACGTCCGCGGTGCCGGGGGTGTGATCCAAAACCCGCCCGCCATGGTTCGAAACGACGATGGCGTGCGCCCCCGCCTCGTGGGCAAGCTTGGCGTCTTCCGTAGTCATGACACCCTTGAGGATAAATTTCGTGCCCGTTCTGGTGATGATTTCGCGAAGCTTTTCGACCGGCTTGGCCGAAACGGGGCGGCCCATCTTGCGCAGGGTGATGAGCCCGGCCGCGTCGATGTCCATGCCGATGATCGAGGCGCCCGCGCCCCTGGCCTTTTCCAGTTTATCGTAGAGTTCGGCATCCTCCCATGGCTTGATGAACGGGATACCATGACCGTCCGCTGCGGAAATGGCCGCGAAGGCGGCTTCGTGGATGAACGGCGGGACGCCGTCACCCGTGCAGCCGATGATGCCTCCACTGCGGCAGCCGTCGATGATGGCGGTGATGTATTCCTGCTCGGTGCGCTTGCCGCCCATGTTGAACGCGACGCCTCCGATGGGCGCGGCCAGAACGGGCATGGACATCTTCATACCGAGCAACTCGGCGCCGGTGTCGGGTTCTGTGATGTCGTGCACCAGGCGCATGTTGAAAGTGTGACGGGCCAGGGCCTCGACGTTGGCCATGAACGACGCTCCGGTGCCGAGGCCGCCCATGCCGGGCACTTCCCCGGCGCAGGCCTTGCCGTTGCAGACCGGACAGACCCGGCAGAAACCGGCCATCAACTCACGTGCGGCTTTGCGTATTTCCTTCATGTAGTCGTTCTCCAGCAGTTGAGGTCAAAACAATCTCACGGACATGTTCGAAATGTTCTTTCATGGTTTCCCGTGCGCGTTCCGGCTCATGCGTGCGAGAGCAGAATGCAGAATGCCGGGGAAGAATTCAAGCTGGGATGAGCCTTAGTCCCCAACTTTTTCCAGGAGTGCGACAGGATAGGTCGCATTCACCCCAGCCCACATCTGCGGCTCCCTAATACTTATCGCATTACCCAAGGGCGAATCCGCACCATGCCGGGAGTCACCACAGTGAAAGCGCGGATAAGCCTCTCCCCCTGACTTCTGACAACAGATGATACCAAGGCAGCCTTGGCCGCCGCAGATAAACCAGCAAGGCGGATAAGCAAAACCCCGCCGGAGATGCGGTTCAGTCTGTAAACCAATTCACCGAAATCCGAGTCTGCCGTCAGCAGCAGGGCATTTGCCTCATTGGCGGTGTCCAGAACTCTATCGTCTGGAATGCCGGGATCCATCTCGGCGACATAGTGCACCTCATGCCCATCATTCCGAAGCCGTAGGACCACTGGAAAATCAACGCTCTCATCGGCGAGGAAATTCATAAGCCCGCGTCACCGGTAGGATAGATAACATCCGCCTTCAGTGCCGCGGCGGCAAATGCCAGAGCTGCCCTCACAGCTTCTTCCGTCAACCGCGGGTGGGCTTCGACAATCTGTTGAACGGTTTCTCCCGCGGCAAGTTTCTCAAGTATCAATTCGACCGTGATGCGGGTTCCAGTTATAACCGGCTTGCCCATCATCACCGATGGATCGGACGTAATCAGACCGGTATGCATTTTCAATCCCTCCTACGCTGACTTCCACTTCCAATTTGACCATAAACTGAAGGTCATCAGTGATGGAACGCCCGTAATATAACACAATTCTCCTCGGCGGCGCGGGCGTCACGCGCAAAGCATGAAAATCGGGCCTTTTTCACAGTAGCCGGCCTGCGTTTACTCAATATATGGCCCCCCGGGTCGGCTGTCCGGAGGAAATCGAGCATGGTTCCGAACGAATTCTCCATCAATACTATGTACCATCGGCCCTGTTTTGGGTATTCTTCGGCAGTGAATCGAGGAGGACAGCCTCGGCGCAAAAGCGCCCGTTCGGCGCACCGTCGCGATTTTGTTCGAACTTGCACTCAAGGGCTTGTTTCTCGACCGGCGGGAAGATATTTTATTTTGGATTATAATTCGCGGAATTGCGGGGCGCCCGCTCTTGATTCCGATTGCTGATTTTTCAACCGGGGTTTTTAAATGTCAAAATCGCTTCTTATAGTCGAATCACCAACCAAGGCCAGAACTCTCGAACGCTATCTGGGCAAGGATTTTATCGTCAAAGCCAGTGTAGGCCACATAAAAGACCTTCCCGGCAATAAACTGGGAGTCAATCTGGATCGTGAATTCAAACCGCAGTACCAGGTTATGAGGGGAAAGAAAAAAATAATAGACGACCTCAAAAAGGCCGCCTCCAGGGCCGATACGATTTACCTGGGCCCCGACCCCGACAGGGAGGGAGAAGCCATTGCCTGGCATATAGCCGAAGAGATCGGCGCCACGGAAAAACCGGTTAAAAGGGTCCTTTTCTATGAACTGACGCGCAAGGCGATCATGGAGGCAATCGCAAAGCCTAACGAACTCGATGCGAAGCTCTATGAGGCGCAGCAGGCACGGCGGATCCTCGACCGGCTCGTAGGCTACATGATCTCTCCCCTTTTGTGGGAAAAAGTGAGGGCCGGCCTCAGCGCGGGAAGAGTGCAGTCTGTGGCCTTGAGGTTGATTTGCGAGCGCGAAGATGAAATCTACGCCTTTGAAAAACAGGAATACTGGACTATCGACGCCCGGCTTTCGCCTCTTCCCGACGCTCCCGTGACGGGCGGAGTGGACAGCCTTGCAGCGGCCGAGAGGGCGCATGCGCCAGCAGAGCCGCCCTCCGCTTTCTCCGCCCAGCTTATCCGCTTCAAAAAGAAAAAATGCGAGATCGCTTCGCAGGATGAAGCGGAAAAACACGTCCGGGCGCTCGGCGCCGCAGCCTTTCGCGTAAGCACGGTCGAAAAAAAGCAGCGGCAAAAAAACCCTTCTCCTCCCTTCATTACCAGCACTCTTCAGCAGGAGGCCGCCCGGAAGTTTCATTATTCGGCCAAACAGACGATGAGCATTGCACAGAAGCTCTACGAAGGGATCGAAATCGGAGACGAAGGCGCCGTGGGTCTCATAACCTATATGCGTACCGATTCCACCAGGCTTTCCCAGGATTCGACTCAGGCGGTGAGAGAATTTATCGCGAACCGGTGGGGAGACAAGTACCTGCCTGCAAAACCTGTTGCCTACAAATCGAAGGAAACGGCCCAGGGGGCTCACGAAGCGATTCGGCCAACCGATGTCGGCCACACTCCGGAAAGCGTGGTGAAGTACCTCAGCCGCGAGCAGGCGAACCTCTATTCTCTTATCTGGAAAAGATTCGTGGCCTGCCAGATGGCCCCTGCGCTTATCAATCAGACCACCGTGGACATTTCCGCCGCCGACTACCTCCTCAGGGCGACCGGCTCGGTAATCGTTTTCCAGGGATTTTTGACCCTCTATGAAGAAGGACATGATGAACCGGAGAATGGAAAATCCGACGAAAGACTGCCCGATCTATCCGAAGGCCAACCCCTCGACCTTCTGGGAATCGAGCCGAAGCAGCACTTTACGCAGCCTCCGCCACGATATACGGAAGCAACGCTCATAAAGACCCTCGAAGACCTCGGAATCGGCAGGCCGAGCACATACGCGACGATTATATCCACAATCCTCGAAAGAGAATATGTCTTGCGCCTGAAACAGCGACTGATGCCTACCGAACTGGGGATGATAATCAATCGCCTGGTTTCGGCTAATTTCCCCGACATAGTGGATACGAAATTTACCGCCAATATGGAAAAGGACTTGGACGAAGTAGAGCATGGCGGACGTCGTTTCAATAATCTTTTGAGCGATTTTTACGGGCCCTTTTTGAAAAGTCTGGAATCCGCCCGCACTGGGATGGCCAACTTCAAGGGCGCAGGCTGGCCAACGGAGCTCCAATGCCCGCGCTGCTCCAAGCCGCTGACCATCCGCCTTAGCCGCAGCAATGGCGCGTTTCTTGCCTGCAGCGGTTACCCCGAGTGTTCCTATACTTCCGATTATGAAAGAGATGAGAAGGGACGCATTCAACCCGTCGAGGCCAAAGAGCCGGAAGCAACCGGAGAGGTCTGTGAGAAATGCGGTAAACCCATGGCGCTAAAACGAGGACGCTTCGGCACGTTTCTGGCCTGCACGGGATATCCGGCGTGCCGGAACACGAGGGCCCCTTCCACCGGAATACGCTGTCCGCGCGAAGGGTGCGGCGGCGAACTGGTAGTGCGCACCGGCAGGCGCGGCCGCTTCTACGGCTGCAATAAATATCCCGAGTGCAAAATGATCTTCCAGGGCGAACCGGTCCACGAAAGCTGTCCGTTGTGCAATGCGCCCGTTCTTTTCCGTAAGGGGTCTAAAACGGGAAGCTCGACCCTTTTTTGTATCAATCCCTCCTGCAAATTCACGAAAAAGGAGGAACGGGAAGAGGAACAGGCAAAAAACGGATAAATGAATGAACGAGACCATTGTTGCGTCCATCCCGCTTCTAGGAGGCGAGATCGTCGCCTTCATTACAGGCTGCATCCTCGGCAGCTTTTACAATGTGGTCATTCACCGGTTACCATTAGGTCAGTCGATTGTGCGGCCGGCTTCCAGGTGTCCGGGCTGCGGGAACGGTATCGCAGCCTATGACAACATTCCGCTGGTAAGCTATCTCATTCTCGGGGGGAAGTGCCGCCACTGCAAGTCGCCGATCTCTCTACGGTATCCGCTTGTCGAGGCCCTTAGCGGCCTTCTGGCCCTCCTCCTTTTCCGGCGCTATGGACTTCATCCGCAACTGCCGATTGAATTCATCTTTTGTTCACTCCTGCTCATAATCACCATGATCGATTTCGACACCATGGAAATTCCCGACGTTCTGTCGCTGCCCGGCATCGTGCTGGGCCTGGGGTTTTCCTTTTTCACCCCGCGCCTTTCCTGGTGGCAGTCCCTGGTGGGAATAGCCATCGGGGGGGGAATCTTTTACCTGATTGCGGAGGGATTTTCCCGTGTGCGGCATAAGGACGGGCTTGGCGGGGGAGATATAAAGCTGCTGGCCATGATAGGGGCTTTTTTGGGATGGAAGGGGGTCGCATTTACGGTCCTGGCGTCCTCTGTTCTGGGCATAATTATTGCAATCCCGGTGATGTTGCGATCTGGAAGAGGCCTCGGCTCCTATTTGCCCTACGGTCCCTTTCTCGCTATGGGCGCCGTGTCCTATATCTTCTGGGGCGAGCTTTTTTACCGTTGGTACTTTTCCACTTTGCTCGGGATGTAAGAAAAAAATGACGCGCAGGCGCTTTTTCGTGGACCAGGTTGTCGCAGACACGGGCAGTTTCGATCTGCCGCCGCGCCTTTCGCGCCAACTGGAATCGGTGCTGCGGGCAAGGGCGGGAGAATCCATAGAACTTCTCGACGGCCATGGTTCGGCCTGGGAGTGCGTGATCACCGGAATCCGCCGCGGGAGCGTCACGGTTTCCGTCGTGGGGAAGCTGGACCGACCGGCTTGTGAATCGCCGCTACCCCTTACGCTTGGCGTTGGAATCGCCCGCCCGGACACAATGGACCTTATCGTGAGGCAGGCTACCGAAATGGGTGTGTCGCGGCTGGCCGTCTTTCGTGCCGTGAGAAGCCAGTACGGTCTTTCGGGCAAACCCGCCGAAAAGAAAAAGGAAAGGTGGTCGAGGATTGCGAGCGAAGCCGTGTGCCAGTGCGGGCGGAAGGTTCCCCCTGAGATCATCCTCTTCGAAGACTTGGCCCATTTTCTTACTTCCTTCGATGATGACCCGGCGGGGTACTGTCTAAAGATATTTGCGCTGGAGCGCGAGCCCTGCGCCGGACCGAAAAGCCTGGCCGAACGGACGGCGCGCCCGACCATTTGCCGGATCGCGGCCGCTCTTGGCCCTGAAGGCGGTTGGGACAACTCGGAAAGCTCGGCGCTGATCACCGCCGGGTTCGAACCCGTCAGCCTGGGACCAAGGACGTTGCGCATGGAAACGGCTGCCCTCGCCCTCATTTCCTCCATCCAACTGCTTTGGGGCGATATGGGGGAAGGCCTCTCGCACGGCTGATAAGGTCACCGTTTACCGGCCCGGTCCGTAAACCCGTTTCGATGGAGCAAGGGAGGACACTCATGAAATGCGCTAAGTGCGGCTATATCAGTTTCGATTACCTTTCCGAATGCAAAAAATGTCAAACGAGTATGGCTGCCGCAAGAGAGGGTTTCGGGTTTTCCGCTGCAAAATCCTCAGTGCCGTCTCTGCTCGCGTCGCTTCTACGCGACTACCAACCTGAGGCTCAGCAGAAAAACCCTGCCTTCGACACCGACACATACGATCCGTTCAACTTGCAGGAAGAAATCGGCATCACCCTGAACGAAGGTTTCAGGATCGATCCGCCCGATACAGCCCGGGTAGTCGCCGATACAGGGGAGAGCGAAGAAGACTTCAGCCTGCTCGATCTCTCAGACGAGGAACTCGAACTGCTGATCGACCGGGACACTTTTGCAAACGGCGAAAAGGGGCAAATCCAGTCGACCCCACTCATGGAAGCCGAGGGGGCTAAAGAGCCTGATGGACCGTTTTTTTCCCTCCAAAGCGCCTCTGCATCCCCGGAAATTGCCATGATCGAGGAAGCTGCCGCATTCCCGGACGAGGAACTGTCTCTTAGCCTGGAGGATTTTTACGAAACGGAAAACGAAGCGCAGGCGCCGCATAGGCTCGATTTGGCGCCCGATTCCGGCGGTGAGCCGGTAAGGCTCGAAAATGCGGCCGGCCCGACCCCTGAATTCGAAAATGCGGCGGAACAGAGCGCCGTGCGGCCCGACGATCTCACAGACGATTTTGTAATCGATCTTTCCGAAAGCGACCTCGACGCTCTTCTAAAGCGGCTGGAAGACTCCACCTCAGGGAAAGGTTGAAAAACCGGCCTGCCGCGCGAAAGACGGGACCGCAGGGCGCGGCAGAGCTAAACCGAGGGGGCCGTATCTTTACGGCGGGAAGCGCGGGGCTTATACCATTTTGGGTTCAGGATGGATCAAACACGACGGGTTTCGCTGCGCACACCCGTCCTTATCCATTGCCGACAAAGCCGTTTTTACAGTGGTCGCTTTATTTGTCTTTTGCACTACCCTCGAATTTAGATTGACACTGCGTAAGGATTCCGCTAAGATTTCAAACTTGTGGCGAGGTAGCTCAGTCGGTAGAGCAGTGGACTGAAAATCCTCGTGTCGAGAGTTCGATTCTCCCCCTCGCCACCAGAAATTCCGGGCACTTGGCGAAGACCTCGCCAAGTGCCCTTTCTTTCGTCTCCCCCGGATTGGAATCCACAGAGTTCATACCTGCCACGACGGAAACGACTCGTAACGAGAGACCTCCCTGCACCGGACAGCCCCATTTGGACGGCATTTCTATTGTCCGCATCTTTACGCGGCCCTGAACAAGCTCAATCCGAGCGCAATGGGAAAAAAATGAGCTGCCAAATTCCATCGGAACATCGTAAGCACACATTACCCACGCAAGTTACGCTGTCGTTCTGGAAAACCTCACCATTTAATTCGCAACCAGTCTCTTCCATGTTGATTCCTCCCCCGGACATTTAGCCCACCAAGCTTCATTGCACCCCGAGCCGTGGTTCCACGAATAAAATAAGCATGAACACCCATAAGCGTCCAAGTTTCAAACGCTGTGGAGAGTGATTACTGAATAAGAAGCCGGATTATCGTAAAAAGGAGAAATTATGGAAACTGTGGGAAAAAACGAGTGTTCGCTCGATGGCAGGAAATACCCGCAGGGACATGCGCTTTGAAATAACGAGGGGTGATCAGTTACGAATTCAGCCATCCACCTTCTGAGATATTTTTCCTGTCGGACACCTCAACTCCCTCAGTTGCTTTCCGTGCCACCAAAGATCTCGGGATTATACTCGTTCAGGGTACAGTACACCCTGATAGAGCTGATTTTACCATCTTTCATTTTGTAGAACCCGGCGAGACCGCTCGTTCTTATGGTTTCTCCCTTCTTTAGAGCGCAAACATAGTGGTGCATTGGCGCCTTAGGCTGAGGAAAATCAGGAAGAAAAAGGTAGCTTAATCGCATCGACTATAGTAGTAGAATTTTCTGATGCTGGTTCGAGAACTGTTGAGCTTTGCTAACCAAGGAGGAAATATCATGCCCTTCGTAAACATCAAAATGGGCAAAGACGGGGCTACTCCCGATCAAAAAGCCCAGCTTGTCAAAGGAGTGACGCAGCTTTTGGTTGACGTCCTGGGAAAGAATCCGCAGACTGTTATGGTCCTCATCGAGGAGATTGAAACCGACAACTGGGGCCTTGGAGGAGAAACCGTTACCGCCAGAAGAAGGAAGGCTCCTTGAGGAGAAGGAAGTAAAAGAGACCACTTGACTTTTAGACTTCGGACTGTACCGGAATTTAAAAATGAGCCGGGTCGAAGAGATTGTCCTGAATGAGACCGGCTTCGATAGCTGAAAAATGACCTCCAATCCCTGGCTGCCTCCCGGAACCGTCTACTCAAAGTAATCCGGCCCTGCGGTCTCATCGCCAAGACCGAAAAATCGAACCTCCTCAAAATAGATGTATTTACTACCAGAATACAGTATTCCCCTTATCGCTTTTTTGTCGAAATTATTGGAAAAAACTTTCAGAAGAAAGTTCTCCTGCATCACACCAAGAACACCTTATGCCCCGAAAGCCAGCTCCCCAACTGGCTTTCTTTTTTTATGACACGACCTACTTTCGCGTTGTCTTACCCTTGCGGGTTCGCCATAGCCCGGCTTCATCCCGATCCAGCCGGTTGGTTATAGGACAAGTAACGCCGGGATCGGTGAGGCGGCTGCCATCGATTGGAACCTTTTGCCAAGAAAGGCCGACCGCCTTCTCACCTGCAGCATCCAGCGTGAGCACGCTATGGTATTTTTCGCCAATCCCCCGGCGCCTCTCCTTGAGCTTCATTTCACTCTTTTCCAGCTCTTGTCGGGATCGTAAAGCTTCATGGCCTCCGCTCTCGCTTCGGTCTTCGGTCCCAGATTTCTCTCGTAAACGGCGCCTTCGTTATTCACGATAAAAGTCATGATCCCCGACGCCCCATATTTTACTGGATACGCAACGAGGGCAAACCCTCCGGTCATCCTGCCTCCGGTCACGTAGCTGAAAGCCCCGTCTTGCGCATGCCTGCCCTGCCCTTTCAATATCCGGTAGTGATATCCCTCGAACACGCCCGGCTTTTCGCCCGAGCCCGGCCCGTACCCGAGTCTTCTGGCATTGGCCATGAAAATGCTCATGGGACTGGTTTTTTCGCCTGCTCCCGTTTCCCAGTAGAGCCCGTCTTTTTTCCCCGGGGTACTGATAAATTTTTGCGCGTATTCGAATACGCCTGCCTTGTCATGTATCTGCGTCGCATAAGCGCGCTGGGCGTCAACGTAGCCCGTGCAGCACCCAATCGCAGCGAGTTCGTCTCTTCCTATGCGCCGGTCCAGGATTTCCTGCCGGCCCGCTTTTGTATCAAACCGCCATTTTCCGTTTTTCTTTACAATGGGAATGGGAAATGGCCAGTTGTCGCGGCCAACATCGAGAACCGCCTTTCGATCGCTGACTTCGACAATCTTGTTCTTTTCTTCGAACGCATTGAGTACAAGCTTGCGGGTCTGCTTGTCGGCGACCTTGTCGCCCGAACGGATCAAGTCCTTCGAACCTGGTCCGAAAATAGCCAGAAGCTCCGGGACGTCTTTATTTTTAAGAGCTCCGATAAAGGCAGTTACCGCCTCCCGGGGGGAACTGAACACCTTTTGCTTCACTTGTTTCGCCCCTTTCGAGGCGGCCTGGCCAAGGCCGCAAAAACCCGGCGACATCAACAAACCGGCTGCCAGTAATATCGATGCGAAATACCGGCCATGCCTCTTTGCTATTATGAAAGAACTCATGATCGAGCCTCCAGAAAATACATTCATTCTAATGGCGAAAACCGCGCCTATCTTCTGCGAAAACCGCCCCGGCTAAATCCCCCGAAGCTTCCACCGCTTCTCATCGCGGATTGACGGCTCGAAAAGCCGCGAGCCGAGTCTCTTCGAACCTGGTTGCCGTGTCCCAGCCCCTGAAATGCCAGGGGCATGTTTTGAGCACGCCCCATTGAACCCCTCGATCCGCTGCCGGCGTGAGCGGCGCCGCTCTGCGGTCCGGCGTTGCGCGAGGTCTGCCGCGACGGTGTCTTTGCGGCGCTCGAGGGGTGAGTGGCTGTTCGGCCCCCGTAACCGTTATGCCCGTTTGCCGCGCCGCTATTTTTTCGGGAATAGCCCTGCCTGTTCGCCTGACTACCGTAGGCCGCTCCTTTTCCATGGGCCGCATTATGCTGCCACCTTTCCGTCTGTATATTCGCGCTATTAAGATTGTTGACATGGGTGTTGTTGATGTTGATGTTTTTGTTGACATTCACGTTGAGGGTGTTGTTCCCCCAGTTCCAATGTCCCCAGTTGTTGTTCCACGCCGCTCCGACAGCCACGCCTGCGGCAAAGCCCACAGCCCCGGCGGCGACCACCGCCCCTGCCGGATAATAAGGATAGGGAGGGTAGGCCGGATACGGCCACGCCCCGTATACAACGACCGGATTATAGGCTGGCACGTAGACAACCTGGGGATCGGCAGGTTCGATCTTTATGACCTTCTGCTCTACGATCACATTCTGTTGCCTGTTGGATTTCAGGGTGTTCTGAGCTTTGGCCCTGGCGCGCAGTTTTTGCACCGTTTCCATAACCAGGGATTGCCGGGCGATAAAGGCGTCCCCCAGATTCTCCGTCCAGGCAAGCTGATCGCTCATCATTGAAAGGACCTGCGGGAACGGAACCAGCGCCTTAACGCTCGGCTCCCAGTTCATTTTATCAAGGGCGCTGTTCAAAGCCTTGCCCTTGAGGTTCCTGTGCTTTTTTACCCAACGGTCCGCTTCGACGACTTGTACCGGGTAAGTCGAGGCCATAAGGACCTGGGCCAGCAGAGAATCGGGATATAGCGCAATGGGTGCAAGCATCTGCTCCAACTGTGCCTGACTGAGAGCTTTGCCGCCCGCTGCTGCATTCATTGCGAAGGCCAGGGGAGGCATCGCCATGACCGTAATGATCGGCAACAAGACAAAGTCTTTGATTATCTTACGACAATTCATAGGATGCTCCTTTGCTGACTAATTCCCTGTCCTGTCCCTTTCCTGGAGCGCGACGATCCTCTCGGGTATCTTCTTCGCCCAGTAGTCGAGAACATTTTGAGCATCACCCCATTTCCATTGGGCCGCCGTTTTTATCGACATACCGCCTTCCCGCCTGTCTATTGCTTCGGCCAGTCGCTTGCCCGTAACCGAATCGAGAATCTCCCCTTCAGCCTCGGCTGAGCCTACAAATGCATAACTGCCGGTAGCCAGGGATTGAGCCGTGTTGAGTACTCGAGCCTGGGGAACGACGACCGAGACCGACCTCAAAACAGGAGTCGCGGCTGTGGCGCCGGTAATTGCGACCTTGAGCTCCATTACGCCTGGCCCCGGTTTGTTCACCAACGTGAAATGCTCCTGCAGGTTTTTCCGCAATTCGTCATAAAAATAGCTTGTGAGGACCTTCTGGTCTGAAACCGGTACGCTGTTGTTACTGCTCCAGAACTGGACAGGATCGAGGATTACGCTGTGATAAGAACTCCAATTGGTCTTAGGATTGACATAAACCATCCCTGGCCGGCCTTCTCCACCTGGTTTAAGCTGTGAGTAATCCCCCAGAAACCCTGACTGTGCGAGCGGAGCTTTTTCTCCGACCAGGCCGGCCTTCGGCGCATTTGTCGTCGCGCCGCAGGCTGAAAGTAAAAAAAGAACCATGGAGCAGGATACGATTGTCCCAACAATACGGCGCACCGTCGAAAGTTCACCTTTCGTCATGAGTTCTCCTTTCCAAGTTCGAACATCTGCAAGGTTTGGATAAAAGCAAGGTCGAGTCCACACTCGGCCGTGAGGAAGACAGTCGCGTCGGGCTGCCCGGCTGAGACCGCAGGCGGCTTCGGCCGGCCACGATTTAAGAACAAAGACAGTCGGCAGTGCAATGTCCTTGAGGCCCAGTCGCGGTCCAAAAAAAGTACAGTGTCCTCGCCTGTGCTTTTAAGGGAAAGGACTGCACTTTCTTGTATTTTCTGTTTCTTAGACCAGGCCGGAGCGCCTGGCGTACTCGATGACTTCGGCGCGGTGGTGTATGTGAAGGCGGGCAACGATTTGACCCATGTGGTACTTGATGGTGCGCTCGCTCAAAAAGAGCTTTTCGCCGACTTCTTTGTAAGTCAGACCTTGTGCGACCAGAGTAAGGACCTGGATTTGCCGTGGGGAAAGCTCCGGATGCGATTGCTTTTCCGATGAGGGCCATCGGGCGAACTCGTGAAGAATCCGTGTAGTCAGTCCCGGTCCCAGCACGGCTTCCCCCTGCGTCACGGCTTCGAGCAGGGCGAAAAACTCATCTGTGTCCTGAGTTTTGAGCAGATAGCCACAGGCCCCGTTCTTTATGGCCCCGAAGAGATCTTCGTCCTCGGCCGACACTGTCAACATTACGATTTTGGTTTCCGGCAGCTCCATCTTGATCAGGCGTACGGCTGAGAGGCCGTCGAACTGCGGCATCTGGATGTCCATGATGATGAGCTCGGGGTGAAGCGCGCGCGCCTTTTCCAGCGCTTCGAGTCCGTTCCGGGCCGTCCCAACAACTGTAAAGCCGCGTGAGACCAGAAGATTCCGCAGACCTTCGAGAAAAAGAGGATGATCGTCAGCCAGCAGCACATTCATTGCAACTCCTTTTGCAACGGGACCGAGATAACCACCCTGGAACCTGCCCCGGGCGCGGAATGCACCTGTATGGTCCCACCCACCTCCTCTACCCGCTCGCGCATGAAATGCAAACCGAACTTCTGGTCCGGGCTTGCCTGCCGCAACGACGGATCGAACCCCGAGCCGTCGTCCTCAATTACCGCCTCCACGTATCCGTTTCGAACAGCCATGCGGATATCAACGCCGTTTGCCCGCGCGTGTTTCCTCACATTTGTGAGCCCCTCCTGGATGATCCGCAGCAAATGGGCCCGGACCATCGGCTGGAAGGCCACCTTGCTCAGCTCGGAGGATACGTCCAGTTTCACGGCAAGGCCGCAGCTTTCGCGAAACCTTCGCAGATATTCTTCCAGTGCCGGTAAAAAACCGCGCTCCGCCGATTTCCCGGCTCTCGCCCCGTTGATATACTCACGCACATCGCAATGGGCATCCTGGGCTACGGCAGCCAGCCGAGCGAGGCATTCGTCGGCTTCCGGCCCATGCCCACGCCCCAGCAGCCCACGGGCGGCCACGGTCTGCACCTTCACAAACCCCAATGTCTGCGCAAGGCTGTCGTGGAGTTCGCGGGCCACCCGGTCACGCTCCCGCAGCGTTGCCATCGCACACTGCTGCTCGATGATCCGGGCCTGGGTCTGCCTCTGTTCGGTCATATCATACAGGAGGACAAGGGAACCCAGCTCGACGCCTCGGGGGCCGATAAGCGGCGAGGGATGGATCGCATAATGCCTGGTGGCGCACCCGACCGTTAAACTTACTTCTGCTTCATTGACGGGGAAGGCCGGAAACACCTCGGCGACAAAAGCCCCGCGCGCTCGCGCCGCAGGGACGCCCAGGATGCGTTCGGCCGAGGGGTTCAAATCCACAACCCGCTGCCGGCTGTCCAAAACCAGCATCCCATCGAGCATTTGATCGATAACCGTCCTGCGGGCCACCGGAATAAGGTCGAACAGGCGAAAGCGAAACAACGCCACGGCATACATGACGGTGGCGACGGCGGCGCCGATGACCACCGGATTGACAGGCGCAATCGGGTTTTGGTCCCATTGGCCGAGCACAACCGCAACCCGCACTATCAACTGCGCGCCCAGGCACAATGCCACGGGCCGGCGGTGCAGGGGCGAGCGCACAAACAACCAGATAAAAATTGCCGACATCGAGAAAAGCAGCAGCGCACCATAGAAGAATACTATCCGACCGGCAATGCCGTAATGCGCATGGAGACGCCTGCCGAAGGTGAAGCGGACCCATATCAGGTGATGGCTGCCATTTGTAAGGACCAACAGGAGGATAGCTAATGGCGGAACGGCCAAAAGCCGGAGTGTGCGGCGATTGAGCCAAGCGCTCAGATTTGCGTATTCCAGGGCAAAGCAAAATGCTGCCGTGGCCATGGGAATGAGCCATATGTACTCGAATTTGGCCCAAAAAATCTTCGCCCCAACGCCCACTGCCGCGAGCTCGAACGCGCTGCCTGCCGCCCAGGGCACGGCAAGCCCCCACAGCACGGCAAGCGCAAGGGCCCCCGGCAGGGACCGGCAGCGCCACGCGCAGGCGGCCAGCGCGCCGATAATTCCTGCCGAAGCGAGTGGAAGCCAAATGTATGGGGTGTATTCAAAATGCATTGCCATATCCGCTTTCGGCAGTGAGGCGAAAACCGGCAACGATTGAGTGTATAGATCAATGAATCCGTCATATCTGCCACGATTTTACAAAAGACTTACTTATATCTTAACTCTATGGATGGTCGAGCACCAGTTTTTTCTGATCTTGTTCCGACATCTATGGCAAGGGTTCAACGAACCGGATGTGCAGGCGGTGCAGTAAGCTTAGCCGCCCTGTTCACCCAACCTCCTCCCATTGCCTTGTAAATATTGACAATGGAGGTCAACAGGGATGTCCTGAGCTGAACACAGGTGAGTTCGGCCGGAAATAGCTTCTCCTCTGCGTAGAGCACCGTGAGATAAGCAGTGTAGCCCCCGTTGTACTGCATCCATGCCAGACGGTCGTAGTCCTTTAACGCCGTAACCAGCCGCTCCTGAGCCTGGAGTTGTTCGGCGAGCTTCCTGCGGGCATCAAGACTATTTTCCACGTCGCTAAAAGCGCTCAGGATGGCATTTTTGTAACTCTGGAGCGCCGCTTCCCGAGATGCTACGGCCTGTTTGACCTGTCCCCATATTGCTCCTGCAGTAAAGATCGGTCCCACAAAATTTCCTGCGTAGCTCCATGTACGGGCTGGCCCTTCGAAAAGATCGGACAATTCGGGACTCTCGACTCCCAGGGCAGCGGTAAGCGAAATGCTGGGGAAATAAAGGGCCTCGGCTGCGCCGATCTGGGCATTGGCGGCAATCAGATTCTGCTCGGCCTGGGCGAGGTCGGGACGGCGTTCGAGCAACTGGGAAGGAAGACCGGCGGGAATAGCGGGAATAGCGATCCGGGAAAGCGGTTTGCCGCGTTTGACAGGACCCGGATTGCGGCCGAGAAGGACGCAAATTGCATTTTCGGTCTGCACGATCCGGGACTCGATCTGGGGTATCGCGACCGCTGCGGTCTCGTACTGCGATCGCGCCTGTTCCACGGTCATCATGGAGACCTGGCCGTGTGCAAACTTTAGCTCGAACAGCCGGAGCGATTTCCCGTAGCTTGCGAGGGTGCGCCGGGCAATTTCGAGCTGTTCGTCGAGCCCCCTCAGTTCGAGATAGCTGCCGGCGACTGAGGACACAAGAGTAAGTATCACACCGCGCCGGGCCTCTTCTGTTGCGAGCAGGTTCGCCCTGGCCGATTGGCTAAGGCGCCGGATGCGCCCCCACAGATCGATCTCCCAGCTCGCGCCCCCGAACAGGTCGAAAGTATTGGCAGGGTTTGGAACGAATGGCGCCAGCGTTCCCAGTTCGCTCTCGCTTTGGCGCAACCGTTGCGCATTTCCGTTGTAAGTGATCTGCGGAAAGAGCGGCGCGCGGGTCTGCAGGAGAAAACCCGCGGCTTGCTCCACGTTGGCTGCGGCGATCTTTATATTTTTGTTGTCAGCCAGCGCTTCGACAATCAGGGAATCGAGAACGGGGTCATCGAATTGTCGCCACCACTCGGTATTGGCGGTATCGAGCGCGTTCTTTTCTTCGTAACGGTAGGCTTTGGGAATGGTCAATGCCGGACGATGATAATTGGGGCCAACCATACAACCGGAGAGCAGGACCGCTAGAAAAACAGGGAGCAACCGGCGCATATCAGTCTACCTCCGGGCTGGATTGAGAAGAGGAGCCGGCGGGCAGCTCTTCGTCGGGCGCAATCTTCTTTTTCTTCGAGCGCTCGGCGAGGTTGTCGAAAATATAGAAAAAGAGCGGAACATAAAGCATGGCCAGAGTGGTCTCGCCGATCATGCCCCCCATGATTCCCGTGCCGATCGAGTGGCGGGCGTTTGCACCCGCCCCGGTGGCTATGGCCAGTGGAAGCACGCCAAGGATGAAGGCAAGCGATGTCATGATGATCGGTCGCAGCCGCTCCTCACCCGCCTTTATGGTCGCGTCCATAATGGATTGGCCCTGCTTTCGCAAATCGACGGCAAAGGTGACCCTGAGTACTGCGTTTTTAGCCCCGAGCCCGATGAGCACCAGGAGACCGATTTGAAAATAGACGTCGTTTTGAAGGCCGCGCATCCAGTTGAAAGCCAGCGCTCCCAGGATCCCGAAGGGCACCGCCGTCATGACCGATCCCGGCAGGGTCCAGGACTCGAACTGGGCGGCCAGTACGAGAAAAACGATGATCAGTCCGAAAGCAAAGGCCGCTACCGAGGTCGCGCCCGCCTTTTTTTCCTCGTAGGCCATCCCCGACCAGGAATAGTCATAGCCGTAGGGAAGCACCTCGCGCGCCACTTCCTCCATGGCACTGATCGCGTCCCCCGAGCTGTAGCCCGGGGCCGCCGATCCGGTAATCTGCGCGGCGGGGAAGCCGTTGAAGTGCGGCACAAGATCGGGGCCGGTAACGTATTTAGCGTCCACAAGAGCTGAGAGAGGCGCCATCCGTCCCTTTTTCGACTCTACGTACAGCCTTTTGATGTCCGCAGGCCTGCGCCGGTAGGGGGCATCGGACTGAAGGATGACGTCCCACACGCGGCTGTACTGATTGAACTGGCTCACCGTGATCGAGCCGAACTGGGCCTGGAGCGCGCTGTAGACGTCGGCGATCGGGACCCCGAGAAGCGCGCACTTCGAACGGTCCACATCCACCCGGAGCTGTTGGGACGACGCGCGAAAGGTCGAATTAAGACCGGTTACTTCAGGCCTCCGGCGTGCCTTTGCCAGAACTTTTTGCGTTATTTCGTAGAGCTGTCCGGGATTTCCTCCATTTTTGTCCTGAATCCAGAGTTCGAAGCCTCCGGTCACGCCGATGCCCGGAATTGCCGGCGGCGCAATCGGAATAAACACGCCTGTATTTTTGCTCCTGCGCGCTTGCGCCCATGTCTGCAAAAGCACCGCCTTCGCGTTTTCCTTAACAGCGCGTTTTATCGAGGAATAACGCTTCTTGAAGTCCTTTAGCGGTACGAATATGGTCGCAGCGTTGGTCTTGTACTGATTGTCGATAAGGCTGTATCCGCTTACGACCGCCCGGTCGGCTACCGCAGGATTCTCGGCAAAGAGCTTGTCCACAACCTCCGTGGCCCTGGTTGTGCGTTTGAGACTGGTCGCGTCGGGCATGAGGACCATTGCCATCAGGTAGCCCTGATCTTCGTTTGGAACGAAGCTCGTCGGGATGGTGTGAAAAAGGTAGACGAGCCCTCCTATCAGCACGGCAAGCACCGCAAACGCCACTACCATTCGTTCGATCATGAACACCACCAGGTTGCCGAAAACAGCGGTGAAGCGGTCGAATTGTCGATTGAACCATGCAAACGGGCCGCGTTGAGGCGGGGCCCTGTGTTTGAGCATGAGCCCGCACATCGCCGGAGTAAGGGTGAGGGCCACAAACCCGGAAAGAGCTACCGAAATGACGATTGTGATTGCAAATTGCTTGTAGAGCTGCCCCGTAGTGCCGGGCAGAAACGCCGCCGGAATGAAAACCGACGCCATCACCAGCACCACGGCGACAAGCGAGGTAGCGATCTGCTCCATTGCCTGGATCGTGGCCTCTCGGGGCGCAAGGTTGAACTTCACCATGTTGCGCTCCACATTTTCGACCACCACGATAGCGTCGTCGACCACCATGCCTATGGCCAGCACAATACCGAACAGGGTCAACAGGTTGATCGAAAATCCCATCGCAAGCATTCCGGGGAATGTGCCGATGAGCGCCACAAAAATCGCTACCGTGCAGATGAGCGTAGCTCGAAGACTTTGCAAAAAGAGATAAACGATCAGCACAACCAGCACTATCGCCTCGATCAGAGTGTGAAGGATCTCTTCGATCGAAAGGCGGACAAAATCAGTGGTGTCGAGAACAACCTTGCATTGGATCCCGTCGGGCAAGGTTCGTTTGAGCTTCGCCAAGGTTTGGCGCACGCCCTTGGAGACATCGAGCCCGTTCGCCCCGGGCTGCTGGTAGACGGCGATAAGGGCAGAGGGCGCTCCGTTCAAAAGGGTGTCGTCGATATATGCTTTGCGGCCGATTTCGGCGCGGGCGACGTCTTTTAGACGGACAATGGCGCTGCCGTTACGGTTGGCGCGCAAAATGATGTTGTCATACTGCGAGGGCTCGACGAAAGGGGACTGGGTTACGACCGGCAGGGTGAGCTGCACCTTGCGGGCGTTGGGCTGCTGCCCGATCTGGCCGGCGCCGAACAGGGCGTTTTGGCGAGCCACCGCGTTTTGGATGTCGGTCGTCGTTATCCCGAGGGAAGCCATGCGGTCCGGATTCATCCAGATGCGCATCGCCTGGTCGGGCACCCCGAAAATCTGCGCCTGCCCCGCCCCATTGACTCGCTTGATTGCGTCGAGCACATAGATATTGGCGTAATTGTCCACATATTCCTGACTGTAGCGGCCGTCCTTGTTGGTCACTGCGATGATCATCAACATGCTCGAGGACTTCTTCTGCACCGAGACCCCGTACTGCACCACGGCTTGAGGGAGCTGAGGCATGGCGAGGTTTACCCGGTTTTGCACCTGCACCTGCGCAATATCCGGGTCGCTGTCCAGTGTGAAATAGACGGTTATGACCAACTTGCCGGTGTTGGAGCTGGTCGAGGTCATGTAGAGCATGTTGTCGACCCCGTTGATCTGGGCCTCGATCGGCGCGGCCACCGAATCGGCCACCGTCTTGGCGTCCGCACCCGGATAGGTGGTGGTGACCTGGATCTGTACGGGTGTGATTGTCGGGTACTGGGAGACCGGAAGCACCTTCATCGAAACCAGGCCGGCTATAACGATGATGAGCGAAATGACCGTGGCGAATATGGGCCTTTCGATAAAAAACCTGCAGAACATGTGATGGCCCCTCCTGTTTGCCTCTCATCTATTCGGTCTGCTGTGCCTGCTCGTTTGGCTCGAGCCTCGCGCCTTCAGCCTTTTCTTTTCTTCTCCGGGAGCGCTCGGCGAGGTTGTCGAAAATATAGAAAAAGAGCGGAACATAAAGCATGGCCAGGGTGGTCTCGCCGATCATGCCCCCCATGATTCCCGTGCCGATCGAGTGGCGGGCGTTGGCGCCCGCCCCGGTGGCTATGGCCAGCGGAAGCACGCCAAGAATGAACGCAAGCGATGTCATGATGATCGGTCGCAGCCGCTCCTCACCCGCCTTTATGGTCGCGTCCAGGATGGAATGGCCCTGCTTTCGCAAATCGACGGCAAAGGTGACCCGGAGTACTGCGTTTTTAGCCCCGAGCCCGATGAGCACCAGTAGTCCGATCTGAAAATAGACGTCGTTTTGAAGACCGCGCATCCAGTTGAAAGCCAGCGCTCCCAGGATCCCGAAGGGCACCGCCGTCATGACCGATCCCGGAAGGCTCCAGGACTCGAACTGGGCGGCCAGGACGAGAAAAACGATGATCAGACTGAAAATGAAGGCCGCAGTTGAGGTCGCACCCGCTTTTTTTTCCTCGAAGGCCATTCCCGACCACGAATAGTCGTAGCCGTAGGGAAGCACCTCGCGCGCCGTCTCTTCCATGGCCTCGATCGCATCCCCCGAGCTGTAGCCCGGGGCGGCCGAACCGGTGATCTCCGCAGCGGGAAAACCGTTGAAATGCGGCACCAGGTCCGGGCCTCTGGCGTATTCAATTTTCACCATGGCCGATAGAGGCGCCATCCGCCCCGTTTTCGACCTCACGTACAACCTTTTGATGTCCGAGGGCTTGCGCCGGTAGCGGGCATCGGATTGAAGAATGACGTCCCACACTCGGCTGTATTGACTGAACTGGCTCACCGTGATCGAACCGAACTGGGCCTGCAGCGCGCTGTAGACATCGGCGATGGGGACCCCCTGAAGCACGCACTTCGAACGGTCGACGACAACCTTGAGCTGCTGGGAGAAGGCATTGAAAGAGGAACTCAAGCCTTTGAGCACGGGCCGCTTGCGCGCCTTGGCGAGAAACTTCCGCGTAATCTCGTAGAGCCGCGCCGGGTCCCCTGCCCCCGTATCCTGGATCCAGAACTCGAAGCCGTCCGTTGTTCCGATACCGGGAATGGCCGCCGGAAAAAGCGGGACCAGCATGCCCGAATCAATGGAGCGTGCTTTGGCGGCCGTTTCTTTAAACACCGCCCTTGCGTTTTCCTTTAGCGCCCGTTCGGCCGAGGAATAACGCTCCTTGAAGTCCTTTAGCATGATGAAAAGGGTCGCTGCGTTGGTCTTGGTCTGAAGGTCGAGCACACTGAAGCCGTTTAGAATTACCCGGTGTTTGACCGCAGGGTTTTCGGCAAACAGCTTGTCCACCTTTTCAGTGGCCCTGGCTGTGCGGTTGATGCTCGACGCATCGGGCAGAAGGAAAATGGGAAACAGATAGCCCTGGTCTTCGCCTGGCACAAAACTCGTCGGGATGATGTGAAACAGGTAAACAAGCCCTCCCATCAGCACGGCAAGCAACACAAACGCCACACCCATTCGCGTGATCATGAAGAGCACCGCATCGCCGAAAGCGCGCGTGAAGCGTTCAAACTGTCGGTTGAACCATGCGAATGGGCCGCGTTGTCGAGGAGTCCTTTGTTTGAGCATGACCCCGCACATCGCCGGGGTAAGGGTGAGGGCCACAAACCCGGAAAGAGCGACCGAGATGACGATGGTGACTGCGAATTGTTTGTAGAGTTGCCCGGTAGTGCCGGGCAGAAACGCCGCAGGAATAAAAACCGAGGCCATCACCAGCACCACCGCTACAAGCGACGTGGCGATCTGCTCCATCGCCCGGATCGTGGCCTCTCGTGGAGGAAGGTTGTACTTGATGATGTTTCGTTCGACATTTTCAACCACTACGATGGCGTCATCGACCACCATTCCGATGGCGAGTATGAGTCCGAACATCGTCAGCAGGTTGATCGAGAACCCCATCGCGAGCATGCCGGGGAAGGCGCCGATCAGCGCGACGAAGATTGCGACCGTGCAGATGATCGTAGCCCGAAAGCTCTGCAAAAAGAGGTAGACGACCAGCACGACAAGCAGTATGGCCTCGATCAGAGTGTGAACGATCTCCTCGATCGAAAGGCGGACAAAATCCGTGGTGTCCAGAGCGATTGTGCACCTGATGCCGTCGGGCATCGTTCGTTTGAGTTCCCGCAAGGCTTTACGCACGCCTTTACTGACTGCCAGGGCGTTTGCGCCCGGTTGCTGGTAGACGGCGATGATCGTTGCCGGGATGGAGTCCAGCCGGGTATCCTGTACGTACTGTTTGCGGCCTGCCTCCACGCGGGCGACGTCTTTTAGCCGGACAATGGAGCTGCCCTTGCCGGCGGCGCGCAGGATGATGTTTTCATACTTCGAGGCCTGGATGAAGGGAGGCTGGGTCACCACCGGCATTGTGAGTTGGGGGGCGGTGTCGGAGGGCTCCTGCCCCAGCTGGCCTGCGCCGTGCAGTGAATTTTGGCGGGCCACCGCCTCCTGGATGTCGGTCGTCGTTATCCCGAGGGAAGCCATGCGGTCCGGATTCATCCAGATGCGCATCGCCTGGTCGGGCATATCGTAGTAAACTTCAGACTGCCCCGCCCCATTGACCCGCTTGATCGCATCGAGCACGTAGACGTTGGCGTAATTTGCGACATAGTCCGGGCTGTAGCGGCCGTCTTTGTCGGTAACGGCGATAAGCATGAGCCATGCGGTCGATTTTTTCTGCACCGACACCCCGTACTGCACCACGGCTTGCGGAAGTTGGGGCATGGCGAGGTTTACCCGGTTTTGCACCTGCACCTGGGCGATATCGGGGTCGGTGTTGAGACTGAAATAGACGGTTATGGTCAACTGGCCGGTATTCGAGCTGGTCGAGGTCATATAGAGCATGTTGTCGACCCCGTTTATCTGGGCCTCGACCGGCGCGGCAACCGAATCGGCGACGGTTTTGGCGTCCGCGCCGGGGTAGGTGGTGGTGACCTGGATCTGCACGGGGGTGATTGTCGGGTACTGGGAGACCGGCAGGACCTTCATCGCCACCAGGCCGGCTATCACGATGATGAGCGAAATGACCGCTGCGAATATGGGCCGCTCGATAAAAAATTTGCAGAACATGCGGTGGCGCCTCCTGTGCTCGCAACTGCGAGACGACAAGCCGAAAGAAATATGAGGCCGCTGCTTTTCCCTCTCTTATCGACTTGCGCTCTTGGCTGAATCGCCCGCAGCACCGGCGCCGCCCTCTGCCTTCTTTTCATCCGATAATGGCGTCGCTTTCACCAATGAGCCCGGACGCAGCCTGAGTACCCCGTCGACCACCACCCGATCGCCCTTTCGAAGCCCATCGTTGATGAACCAGTCGTTCCCGTGCCATTCCCCGACCGTTACCGGGCGAGGCTCGGCCCTGCCGTCTTTTTCCACCACCCAGACCACATACCCCTTGGAGGTCGGCTGGACCGCCCGTTGAGGCACAAGAACCGCCTTTCGCCGCACCGCGCCCTTCAACCGTACATGCACATACTGGTTGGGGCGCAATATCCCCTGCGGGTTGTCGACCGTGGCCCGGATCAGAAATGTGCCCGTCCGGGAGTCATAGGAAGGATTTGCAAAGGTGACCTTGCCGGTGTAGCGAAAGACCGTTCCGTCGGAAAGGATTACCTCGGCAATGAAATTCTTGTCCTTTGGCTCGACCAGCAGTCCCTTCGCAATCTCGTCGCGGTACCGCAGCCAGTCGTTTTCCGAGACGCTGAAGTTGATATAGACCGGCGAGATGACCGACACGGTGGTCAGCAGGCTGTTGGAGGGATGCAGATAGGTCCCGTCGGCCTGTTGGGCATAGCTTGAAATGCCCGTTACCGGAGAAGTAATCACTGTGTAGGAAAGATTTAGCGCGGCCTGCTCCACCTTGGCTTTTGCTTCTTCGACCGCTGCCGAAGTCGACTCGAACCTGCCGATCGCATCGTCGAGGTCCTTTTGGCTAACTGCGCTCGCGGCAGCCAGAGGTCTTACGCGCGCCAGGTTAAGGCGTGCGACCTCAAGGGCTGCCTTTTGCCTGGCAAGGACGGCCCTGGCTTGGTCAAGCTGTGCCTTGAAAGGCTTCTGGTCCATCAGAAAAAGCTTCTGTCCTTTTTTGACTATGCTGCCCTCGGTGTAGAGGCGCTTATCGAGGAAGCCGCTCACACGAGCCTCGATGTTTACCTCCTGAGAACTTTCCACCCGTGCGATGAATTTAAAGGAGACAGGCACGTCAGCCGGCGAAACCGTGATCGTCGAAACCTTCACCGCACCCTGTTCCATATCGGATTGGCGAGCGTCGCGGCTTCCGCACCCGAACCCTCCCGCCACCGTAAAGGACACGAGCAAGACGCAGAAAAACAGCCTTCCGCAGGTGATTCCACACCACGCCCGCACAGGTCCTGAAAAAACCGCGCGTCGCACGATCTTCCTCCTGTTTGCACTGACACTCTATCAAGAAGGTTAATAGAGCGCATGACAATGCGCCCTCAGTGGGCTGAGGATTCCGACACCAGCTTTGCGACCGCATCGGCGATCTGCCGGGCCGTCTTTTTCACGTCCCTTTCCGGGGCCATTTTCGACATCACGAACTTGCCTGCGGCTACATAGGGGTTCTTGGTGATCACGGCCCCCGGCATCATACCGGTCTTCGAATTGGCGCCGAATACGGCAAAAGGCGTTCGGCCGCCACTCCCCAGATCGGTAACCGACACCTGTATCTGCATGTTGGTCGAGCCGGCCCCGAACCCCACCATCGTACGCGCAACGCGGCTACCCTCATCGGCGTTGACGAACGTCCCCTGCACCAGCCAGCCCTTATGCGGGTACGGTTCGCCGGGGGAAAGTCTCACTGCCGGGATGGACTTGCCCCGCAGGTCCCCGGTAAGAGCATTGGACATCGCCGCGACCAGCCTGGCCTCTTTAGCCTGCGGGTCCTCCTGCATTATCCGAGGCCGGTTCAAAATGCGCGGTCGTCTCGCGGGCGTCTCCAGGGTATGGTTGACGAAATCCGCAACATAGATCACGCCGGGTCTTGCGGGTTTCAAGGATGGAGCACCGGCTTCCGCCTCATTTCGACCACTCGCCCGCGCAACAAGAAACAATGCAATTGCGGCGACTGAAAGACCGATTATGGTTTTTTTCATTCGAGACTCCAAAAAGATGGTTAGAGTTTGATCCACTCCGTTTTCACCGTCGGCCTGGATAGAGCGAAAATTAACGCATCGAGCCCGTCCCTGTATTCCGGGTAAGTCGTCCCGGTCCCGGGAGCTTAATATTTGAAATTTGACCTCGATGGCCACCCAGACGAATGATGCAGGCTTACGCCGGAGGCCCTGTTTGAATCCTTACAATTACCCACACGTACCCCCAAGGTCGGTGGTCCGGATGAGATGAAAAATATTTGTGTTAATCGTTGTGGACACACTTGCCCCCGCCACTTTTTTGTGTCAATATTGAGGTCATG
>JAJYTC010000192.1 GCA_021793275.1 Deltaproteobacteria bacterium
AACTTAAATTCATATTTATGATAAAAAGGTAGGGTCTTACGTGTTGGCTGGACTTAACTGATTGACTTTACAATGGAAATACGCTTCCAGATACAAGAAGTCTTAAACTCCTGTTGGAGCGATAACCCAGGCGTGCGGAAATTTCTTCCGCTGTTTCCTTCACGCGTTTTATGGCTTTTTCTAGTGACTTGCCATTGAGTCTGCCTACAGGGCCCGAAAGACTTATTGCGGATATCACATTGCCGCTCTGGTCCCTTATCGGGGCAGCTACACACCGGAGGCTGTCCATGATCTCCTCGTTATCGATTGCATAGCCCTGCCTCTTGACCTTGGCCAACTCTTCTTTAAGCGCTTCTGGGTCGGTCAGAGTGTTCCTTGTGAGCCTGGGCAGACCCTTCTTGCTGATGAGTTCAGCTCTTTGCTCAGGTGTAAGGTGCGCCATGAGCACCTTGCCCACTCCTGTGCAATGGGCCGGCAGCCGCGTTCCGATCTGTGAAACGATTCGAAGAGAGTGACGTGATTCCCGTTTATCTATGTAGAGGACTTCCATTTTATCCAGCACCACAAGGTGGACTGTCTCGCCCAACTCTTCAAGCAGCTGGCTGATATACGGGGCGGCCACCGTTCGCACTTCCCAGCCCTGAGCTACGATGTTGCCGACTTCAAAAAAACGAACGCCGAGCTTGTATTTGCCGGTGAAAACGCTTTGCTCGACATAGCTGAAATCCTTGAGAGTCGAAATAAGACCGTGCACCGTGCTCTTGGGCAGCGACATTCGCGAGGCGATTTCGTTCAGGGCCAATCCATCTTGCGCTTCGGCAAGAATATCGACAATGGTAAATGCCCGTGCTACCGATTGAATTTTGGAATCAGGTTTCACTTGGATACTCCACTGAAGTTGATCCTTTATGCTAGTCAAAAACCGAGGAAGATGCAATTCGATAATGCCGAACGCCGTTGGTATTGCCAGAGTTGGGTGCTAAGCCTTGATCGTCGAAATTTCCCCTAATGACTCTTATTCTTGACCGGGACGTAATCCTGCCTTTATTGTCACACTCCTGCTCAGCCTCCATTGAGTGCGTTGAAGTTAGTCCGGGGCTTGTACGATGGCACCTATCAGACTGTCGCCTGGAGGGAAAACTTGAAACAAGTTGCTCCCTTCTCGATTTGCCCTCGTGCGGATATGGGGGGGACATCGGTATTACCGGCTTAGTGACAGCCTCTGACAGCCAAATGTCCTGGTAGGGTTGAATCGGGGTCTGACCAAGAGCAGAGCCTGTGGATTCGTGAAAATGCAGGGATGCTCTTCACCATGGACATGCTTGTGATCGCCCTTGCCTGCTCATTGTCGTAACGCAAAACGCAACGGCCGTCCACTACCAGGGCATGCCGATATTTGAAAGCATGCCCACTGCCCGTGGCGGGAGCGGGAAGACGCCACACAACTATTTCCACGAAACTCTTCTCCGTGATTATGTGGCGCTCGTTGAGCATCAATTCAGCATTCATGTTGGATAAAATACCAACATCTTGCCATGTTGTCAATTATCACAACAGTCCACGCCCCGTGTTTCCCGTCCAAAAGCAGATAATCCTCGCAGCAAAAACGGTCATTTTCTCTCTGTAATATTCGTAGGAAAAAGATCTATATATTAAACCGGAAATGAATTATATCGCCATCCTGGACGGGGTAGTTTTTGCCCTCCAGCCTGACCAGTCCCTGCTTTCGCGCTGCGGCGTAATCGCCCGTTTTCTTGAGGTCCTCGTAAGCTACCACCTCGGCGCGTATAAACCCTCTCTGGATATCCGAGTGAATGGCCCCTGCGGCATCGACGGCATGCGTGTTCCTCGGGATGGTCCAGGCCCTTACCTCATCTTCGCCCACAGTCAAAAACGAGATAAGGTCCAGAAGGGAGAAGGAACTCTTTATCACCCTGTCGAGGGCTGATTCGGTTATGCCGAAATCGCGCATGAAAGATTCGGCTTCTTCGTCTGAGAGTTGCGCCAGTTCCATTTCGAGCTTTCCGCGCACCAGGACCGCTTCGGCACATCGAAGCGGCAAAGGGGGCATCGAGTCGTCTTCATCCGAATTGTTGACGATCACCAGCAGGGGCTTTGCCGACAGAAAGGTATAACCCCGCAGCTCCGGCTTGGCGCAAAGCTCGGGGAGCGTTCGCAGCGGCTGCTCGGCATTGAGCGTTTCGGCGCACTTTTCAAGAAGCTCCTTTTCGGCGCCGGCGGGTTTTTTGCCTCGCTTGAGTTCGGCTTCCAGTCTTTCCAACCGCTTTTCAACCGAGGCCAGGTCGGCGATGAGAAATTCATCCTCGAGTTCTCTCAAGTCTCTTGCCGGGTCGGGAGCGCCCATTGCGGGGTCGGCGAAGTTGCGCACGACCATGATCAGGGCGTCCATGGGCCTCATGTGGGTGAGCAGAAGCGACATATATTCCTGCTTGTTGTCGGCCATTCCCGGAATGCCCTGGAGGTCCATGTAGGTAATCTGCGCGTAGGTGGTTTTTTTGGGGCGATAGAGGGCGCTAAGCCAGTCAACCCTCGGGTCCGGCACGGGCACGACCCCCAGGGCCGGCACTACCTGGCCTCCCGCCGGCGCCGATTCGCCGCTCCTTCGTGTCAAAGCGTCGAATACGGTTGTCTTGCCGGTCCTTCCCAATCCTGTTATTCCGAGTTTCATAGCGATTCCGTTCAAATCCTTTAAATGCATTCCTGGAGTAGGCGCCGCCGACTCCGACCTGCCTACCTGCCCGAGCTTCTCCTGCACCCACAGGTTGAGGAGTGTGTCGGCCGATACGCCCTCCTTGCGGCGCCGATTTGATCCATCGCCGCATACACATTTCGCCCCGCCGATCACCTTTCCAATATAACGGAAGACAGGGCAGCCGGCCAGGATCTCTTCTCCCTCCGCCGATGCGACACGATGCTTTGACACCAGGTTTATCAACTATCTCCGAAAGTCAAATGATTCCCCTGATCTGCAACAGGGGGACCGCCTCCCTGAAATCCTGAATAAATAAGAATGTACGCTGCCGGGGAGCTTTTTAAAAGGGCAATTATCATGAAAGCGCGACTTTTGAGTGATCGGAATATATCGCAGAACGGCAGAAATAGAGGGGCCGGCTTGCATCTCCCCCATGCAGAGAATACCTTTTTTGAAAAGAGGTTGCGGGCAGGGGAACCGATATTATGCTCTCGCTCCCGGCAAAAAATGGCCCGGCAACTCACCGACAATCATTCGAGGAGACAAATATGAGCTTTACGGGCAAGGATGCGCTTATCGTCGGAGGAAGCAGTGGAATCGGGTTAGCGACTGGCGGGATGTTGGTCGAAGCAGGAGCGACTGTGACGTTGGTGGGACGTAGTCAAAAAAAGTTGGAGCGCGCGCGTGAGACATGTGGAGGCTCCGGCAAGGTTCTCCTGTTTCAGTGTGATCTTGTAAGCAAAGAGGACCTGCAACGGCTTATTCAGCACGTGAAGACCGAGATGGAAAATGTGAAATACCTCGTAAACGCTGCCGGGGTGTTTTCACCCAAACCTTTCCTTGAGCACACCGTTGAGGACTACGATGCTTACATGGATCTTAATCGATCCCTGTTTTTTTTGACGCAGCAAGTAGCGAGCAATATGATCGCAAATGGAGGCGGGGCAATCGTCAACATCGGTTCCATGTGGGCGCACCAGGCTATCAAAGCCACCCCCTCGTCGGCCTATTCCATGGCCAAGGCGGGTCTTCACTCGCTCACACAACACCTCGCCATGGAGTTGGCGGACAAAAATATACGAGTCAATGCCGTGGCCCCAGCCGTGGTGGAGACCCCGATATACGAAGCGTTCATAAAGCCCGGGCAGGTTCACGACGTCCTTCAGACTTTCAACAGCTTTCACCCCATTGGACGCATTGGCATGCCCGAAGATATAGCCGCAGCCATCGTATTCCTGCTCTCCGATCGTGCCGGCTGGGTAACCGGCGCAATTTGGGATATAGACGGCGGTGTCATGGCAGGCCGGAACCAATAGGAATCAGCCGGTTTGCCGATGGAAACCAACTATTCACTGGTATCCCCCGGATGCCTTTAGTATGCTTAGGCGATCCGACAGCTCAGTCGTTCATGTCTAAACTCGGCTCGCACGGCGAAAGAACCATATGGCATTCTGGAAGTCACGCCAGCAAATGGGGCTGGCAGCAGCGATCGTAGGCGGAGGCATCCTGCTCTCCCGATTCATGGGACTTTTGCGCGACAAGCTTATCTCGCTCCTGTTCGGGGCGACCAGGCAATCGGACCTCTATTTCGCCGCCTTCGTGATTCCGGATCTCATAAATTACATGCTTGCCGGAGGCTACTTTTCGATTACGCTGATCCCGTTTCTCACCAAGTATTTTGAGGAAGATGAGGAAGAGGGCTGGCGGTTTTTTTCAAGCGTCCTTCTCTGGGTCACCGTTGCGGTCTGCGCGCTTACCGTCGTTGCGTTCTTTTCGGCATCGACGCTCGCCCGCCTCGCTGCGCCGGGCCTCGGGGACCGCTCGCTTGTCCGTCTTGCCTATTTCCTGCGCATCATCCTTCCGGCGCAAATATTCTTTCTGTGCGGATCGTGCCTGACCGGCATTCTTTTCATGCGCAAACAGTTCTTCGTCCCTGCCGTGGTCTCGATTGTCTATAACCTTTTTATCATAGCCGGAGGCATTCTGCTCCGGGCCAGAGGCATGGAAGGCTTTTGCTGGGGGGTGCTTGTCGGCTCCTTTGTGGGAAACCTTTTGCTTCCTCTTCTCGCCGTGAAGTTCGGGGGCGGTTTGAATCTCAGGTGGTCGATTTTCCACCCGGGGCTCAAAAAATACTTCCTTGTGGCCCTTCCGCTCATGCTCGGACAATCCATTACGGTTTTGGACCAGCAATTCATGAGGATATTCGGCTCTTATGCCGAGGCCGGAGCGGTGAGCTGGCTAAGTTACGCGCGGCGCATCATGATGGTCCCGGTAAGCGTTGTGGCGCAGGCCGCGGGCATGGCTTCCTTTCCGTTCATGGCCGACCTTTACGTGAAAAAAGACCTCTCCAGATTGTATCGGACCATAAAGGCCGCCCTGCAAAACGTTATGACCCTGCTGATTCCCATTTCCGCGTGGATGATTCTGGTTGCTCAGCCCACCATACGGCTGATCTTTCAGGAGGGCAGGTTTGACCTCTCGGATACGGTGATGACGGCCAGGCTGCTTCAGGTGCTGCTTTTCTGCGTTCCCTGCTGGGGGTTCCAGCAGGTATTGAGCAGGGCTTTCTACGCAAAGCTCGATACGCTGACCCCGGCTGTCCTGGGGACCATCGTAACCGTGCTCGTGATCCCGGTCTTCTATCTTTTGGCCATCCACAGCGGCGCGGTGGGAGTGGCTTTCGCCAGCGTGTCCGCCCTTCTTTTGTACACCGTGGCAATGACCGTATGGTGGAGGATGAAATCCGGCGGCGAAGCCTTTGACGGGCTTCTGTCGGGAACGGCCAAAATTCTCGTTGTGACTTGCGTAGCGATGGCGCCCGCCTGGGCCGCGGGAAAAGCGAGTCCTTTCGATCCGCGTTTTTCGCCTTACCTGGCCGCCTTTTCGGAGATCGTCCTGAGCGGATTGAGCTTCGGGATCGTTTTCGCCTGCCTCTCCGCGTACTTCATCCCAGAACTGGCAAGGCCGTTTCTTGACCGAATCGGCCCGATAGGCAGAAGGCTTTTAAGGGACAGGGCCGCCGGGAGTTAGCCGCTCACCCGGTCCTCGCCCTGTTTGGCCTTTCATTTTGCCATTGGATTGATTATGGTAAATTAATGTTGGTGAAATTTCTGCAAAGCAATCTCCGTAACGGACTCCACGATGCCTTTCGTTCCTTCTCCAGACTCCCTGTTGCTTTCCCGGTACGGACATGGCCTCGTCTCGAGCGGCGGCACTTTCCGCACGGCTCGGGCGGGACGTGGTGCAATGCGTCTTTCGGCCTTATATCAGCGTAACTAAGGAGGCGGTTCCATGGCAAACGCCGGAAAAGGCATAAACGAACTGTTAAGCGAAGTGATCGACCAGGGCCTGTGTACAGGGTGCGGCGCGTGCATCACCGGATGCCCCTATGTTGTCGCTCATGCGGGTAGAATTGTGGTTTTGGACAAGTGCACGGGGACCGATGGAGATTGCTACAAACATTGCCCGAGGACTTCCTTCGATTTTGACGCCGTAAACGAGGCGGTTTTCGGAAAAGCTTACTCGGATGGAGAGTTCGGCCAGGTCCTTCAAGTCTTTATGACCCGCTCAAAGGACCCTGAAATTCTTAAAAGAGGCCAGGACGGCGGAACGGTGACAAGCTTACTGGCCCTGGCCCTCGAAGAGCGGCTGATAGACGTTGCGGTCAGCACCCGCATGGACGCGGAGAAATCGCCTCACGGAAACCTTGCGCGAAGTCGGCGGGAACTGCTCGAATGCGCCGGGTCGAGTTATGAAATCGGCTTTTCGTTGGAAGCGTATCGAAGCCTGCCTGCGGAGAGTACGGAAAAGCTGGCGATAGTCGGCACCGGCTGCCAGGTCGAAGCCCTTGGCAAGATAAAACAGCAGCCTCCCCGCAACAGCCCCGATCCGCGAAACATCAGCTTCACCCTGGGCCTCTTTTGCGGCTGGGCGCTTTCTCCGAGGACCTTCCATCCCTATTTGAAAACACTGTGCGATCTCTCGCAGGTTTGCAGGTTTGAAATACCCCATACGCCTCATTACTCCTTTGACTTTCACTTCGAAAACGACCTTGACCCCGGTTCCGTCTCCTTGGATGTGATCAAGCCCCATATCAATCCGGGCTGTCACTATTGCTGGGATCTCACGGCGGAGTTCTCCGATATTTCGATCGGCTCTGCCGGTTCGGCTTTCCCGGGCTGGAATACCGTGCTCGTTCGCAGCCCGCAGGGCGCCGATCTCTTTGCCCTGGCGACCGAAAAGGGTATTATCGAAACCAGGACTTTGCCCGAGGAAAGGCTCAAGCATTTAAAATCGGCCGCGCTCAATAAAAAGAGGGCCGCTGTTAAGAAAATCACCGAGAAGAGCGGCAGTCCAAAAGACCTCCTTCATCTCGGCCGCCCGACGGAATCAATTGCCGATAAGCTCTTGTCTCGATGGGCAATCATTTGATTCGTGAAATGCCAGGGGGTGACAAATGGCAAATATCGCAACGCTAAAACCCGGATCGACAGGGCTCCTGATGGGCAACGAAGCCGTGGCGCGCGGGGCGCTCGAAGCGGGTATCGGAGTGGCTTCCAGCTATCCCGGAAGCCCGTCCTCGGAAGTGATCCCGGCCATTGCGGAAGCGGCCGCGGAAAGGGACATCTATGTGGAGTGGTCTACAAACGAGAAAGTGGCCGCCGAGGTGGCCGCAGGCGCCTCGTTTGCCGGCATCCGCTCGCTTTGCGTGATGAAGCAGAACGGGGCCAACGTGGCTGCGGACTTTATCGTCAATCTGAACATGACGGGAATCGGAAGCGGGGGCATGGTCATTTTTATCTCCGATGATCCGGGGGGAGGGACCAGTAACAACGAACAGGATTCCAGAACCATAGCCAAGTGGATCGACAACCCCTTGATGGAGCCCTCAAGCGCCCAGGAAGCCAAGGAGATGATCAAATGGGCCTACGAAGTATCCGAGGCGGTGAGTCTTTTGACTTTCGTTCGCGGTGTGGGAAGGATCTCCTATACCCGAAGCAACGTCGTGGCGGGCGAGTTGCCTGATAAAGCCAAACCCAAAGCCGTCTTCCCGGAAATCTGGGACAGGAATAATCCGCGCAAAAGCAGGTTCACATCCGGTCCTTTTCCGGTGTTCCACGCTCCCTTGCACCAAAAGCTCGAAAAAGTGCGGGAGATTTTCGAATCTTCCTCCTTCAACAGTTACACCGGCCCGGAAAAACCCGAACTTTTGATAATAACCTGTGGCGCCTCGACCTCTTACTGCATTGAAGGCGTAAATGAATTGAATCTGAGCGACAGGGTAGGCATTCTAAAACTCGGCACTACCTGGCCGCTTCCCGAAAAACTGGTCGCAAAACATCAGAT
>JAJYTC010000193.1 GCA_021793275.1 Deltaproteobacteria bacterium
GGTCTGGATGCCTTCTTCGTCTTTTTCCACCTCGCCCTTTTCTCTGCCGATGCCTATGTTCCAATAGCTCGAACCCGGAACGATCATCTGAGACATCAGGAAAAGGTGGTTGATCGAGTCAAACACGTGGATACCGCCCGCTCTTCTCGCGGCTACGACAGCGGCCCCCGCCTTGCGCTTGAACATAAAATCGTTCACCCTCGAAACCATTCCGGCACGATCTATGAGGGCCTTCATTTCCGGCGTAAGATCACCAAAATATGTCGGGGCGCCCAAAATGATCCCGTCGGCCTCAGCCATCTTCTGAATGCACTCGTTTACGATATCGTCTTTTACGGCGCATTCCTTATCCTTGTTTTTCGCACACTTGTAGCATGCGATGCAGCCGTGGATTTTCTTTCCCGCAAGCTGCAGCATTTCCGTTTCGATGCCTTCCTTATTCAGTTCGGAGAAAACATAGTTGATTAAAGAAGCCGTATTCCCGTCTTTGCGCGCGCTTCCGTTAAAAGCCACCACTTTCATTTCAATTCCTCCCTCCAAAATTACGGACAATTAAAGCTGTGTTCCACGCATGCTTTGAAAAGTTCCTACCGAGCCCTCTTGGCGCTTCGCGCCCCGGACACCGAGTGTCCGGGCCACCCCGGTCCTTCGTAACTTTTCATGGTTTCAAAGTGTCACGACAGAACGTGACGAGCTGTCCCGAGAAGTTATTGTTGGGTTGCACCCCACCCACTTAGCCCAACCTACGGCTCGCTCCCTCGAAAATCAGGGATCGGTTTTACACTTTTCAGGCAGCTCCGAGCGTTTTGCCGGCAAAGCCTAGAGCACTCACGGGGCAGATTTCGACGCAGGCCAGGCAGGCGAGGCAGGGAAGCTCTGCCGGGTCCGTTTTCCCTTTGAAGTCCACCCTCGTACTGAAACCCCTGCGGACAAAAGTGAGGAGGGGATGCTCCTGGTGCTTTGCACAGGCATAGAGGCATCTTCCGCAAAGAACGCATCTTCCCGCATCATAGGCCAGCAAGGGATGGCCCATTCGGGTGTCCACTTCGCCGGCCAGAGATTCGAGGTGCTTTACTTTCAGGGGAATACCCAGAAGCTTTGCCAGTTGCTGGAGAGCGCAGCGCTTGTTGGCAGGGCAGTCACTGCAATCGACCCGGTGCGCCGAAAGTAAAAGCTGCAAGGCGGAGCGCTGCAGGTGCCTCACAGCGGGACTTTGTGTGTTGACCACCATACCATCGTGGACTACCGTTTGACAGGAGGGAACGGGACAGTCCATACCCTCAATCTCGACAAAGCATAATCTGCAGGAGGCCGGAGAATTTTCCATCCCTTCGAGGAAGCAAAGATGGGGAACTGTGATCCCGTTTTCAAGACAGACCTGCAGCAGGTTTTGTCCTTCTTCCGCCTCGATTTCTTTTTCATCCACCGTCAATCGAACCATGTGTCGCATTCCTGTACCGGGTTTTCCGATCATGGTCGGAGTCCGAATCTTTTCCTTTGGGCACGCCCGCATTGGCTGACTTAAACCGCTGAAGCACGGGCGAGCCTCACACGCCGCCGGCGCCCTTATTTCGGCCGTTCCACAACCGGCGCCAGGTGGGCGGGCGAGACCCGCTTCACCGCGTCGTATTCCGGAGGACAGCTCACCACACACTCCCCGCATTTGACGCATAAGCCCTGATCGATTGCCTTCTTGCGTCCCTTTGCGGTGAATATGGCGTCTACCGGGCAGCACCCGACACAGGCTTCACAACCGCGCGCGCATTTGTCCGGATCGATATAGTAAGCGGTGAGCGCTCGGCACATCATGGAAGGGCAGCGTTTTTCGCGGATATGGGCTTCGTATTCGGATCGGAAATATTTCAGGGAGGTGAGGATCGGATTGGGTGCGGTTTTGCCAAGACCGCAAAGAGCCCCTTCCTTTATGTCCCGCCCGAGAGTCTCAAGCAGCTCCAGATCGCCCTCCCTGCCTTCGCCTTTGGTGATGCGATCCAGGATGTTCAAAAGATGGCGCGTCCCTATGCGGCAGAAGGTGCATTTGCCGCAGGATTCGTTCTGGGTGAAGTCGAGAAAATAGCGGGCCACATTGACCATGCAGCTTTCTTCGTCCATCACCACCAGCCCCCCCGAGCCCATCATGGCGCCGGCCCGGGTGAGCGAGTCGAAATCGACCGGAGTATCGAGAAGGCTTTCGGGAAGGCAGCCCCCGGAGGGCCCGCCTATCTGCACCGCCTTAAACTGCTTCTGCCTGGGAATCCCGCCGCAGATTTCAAATATTAATGTTCGCAAAGTGGTGCCCATGGGGATTTCCACCAAACCCGGGCGGGTGACATTGCCTACCACGGAAAAGATCGCCGTACCCGGACTGTTCGGCGTCCCGATGGTTCGAAACCATTGCGCCCCTTTTTCTATGATGGCCGGAACGGTGGAAAGCGTCTTCACATTGTTTATGACAGTGGGCCGGCCCCATAGGCCATGTTCCACGGGATAGGGCGGACGGAATCGGGGCATGCCCCGTTTTCCTTCAAGCGACTCGATGAGGGCGGTTTCCTCCCCGCAGACGAAAGCCCCGGAGCCTTGGAATACCTTCACCTCCAGATCGAAGTTGGCGCCCAGGATGCCTTTGCCGAGCAAATTGGCCTGCTCCGCCTGAGCGATGGCCCGAGAAATTGTCTTGACCGCCAGCGGATATTCCGCTCTCACGTAGACAACGGCATCGGCTGCTCCCACGCTGTAGGCGCAAATCGCCAGCCCTTCGAGCAACTGATGCGGATTGCTCTCGAGCAGGGTCCGGTCCATGTAGGCTCCCGGATCACCTTCATCGGCATTACAGATCACAGTCTTTTTACTGCCCTCGACCTTCCTTGCCAGCTCCCACTTGGCGCCGGTTGGAAAACCGGCGCCGCCCCGGCCCCTGAGTCCTGATTCGGACAGAACGCCAACGATTTCACCAGGTGGCAAACCCAGAACCCTGACCAGTCCTGCATAGCCCCCGCGACTCAGATACTCCTTGAGATCGGCTGGATCGATGCTTCCGCATTTTTCCATGACGACCCTTTGTTCCAGGTAGAAGCGCGGGAAATCGGCGATCGAGGGAAGCAGGTCATTTTCTTCCAGGGCCGCGAGGACATATTCGAACAGCGGATCTCCTTCGGCAAGAAACGATTTCACCAAGGCTTTGGCCTTGCCGGGAGTCACACTATGATAGGCTATGGGAGGAAATCCCGGGTTTTCGATCACCACCAGCGGTTCGGCATAACAATGCCCGAGGCAGCCAACCGGGATGATGAGCGCCTCAAGATTTTGTTCGGCAAGCGCTTGTTCAAAGGCTGCCCTGGTCTCGGAGGCCCCCGCCGCCAGACCACAGGTGGCCATGCCGATAATGATTCGAGGCAGGTCGGCTCGCCGCTTTGCCGCCAGGCGCCTTTTGGCGTCCTCGGCCAGTGCCGCCAACCGCTCCTGCGGAAGCTTTTCAGGATGAAAGTTCACCTTCCCGCACTTCCTTTTCCTGTTGTTCCTTTTGCCTCTGGAAGCCCAAAAAGATTCCTTCGATGCGACTTGGCGCGATGTGAGCTTCTACCGCCTCATCGACCACAGCCACCGGGGCCAGGGCGCAGCAACCCACACAGGCCACCCGCTCGACGCTGAATTCCCGGTCGGCCGTAGTCTCGCCGGCTTTGACGCCGAGTTTGCGCTCGAAGTTTTCGAGGATTATGCCGCCTCCGGCCACATGGCATGCCGTTCCGAGGCATACTTTGATTTGATGTTTGCCGGGGGGGTGAAAACGGAACTGGTTATAAAAGCTTGCGACCCCGTAGACCTCGCTGTGGGAGATGCTCAGGTGTTCTGCCACAGCTTCCATTGCCGCCTCGGACAGATAACCAAGCTTGTGCTGAATTTCCTGGAGAATGGGGATGAGATTTTTTCTGTGTTTCTCACGGCCGGCAAGAACGGCGGACACCGCATCGGACTCAGCCTCTTCTTCCGTTTGCCACGGATCGGATCGCGCACGATCCATCTTCATGGTTTGACTCCTTTATCGAGAGGATTTTGCCAGGGAACAATCCGCTTCCCCTTTTGAGACTCGAGAGGTAGATTCGTATTTTTTCGAACGGTAGAGGGAAATCCATATTTTTTGGCAAGCAATTTGCTCCGTATGTTTTCGATGCAAATAAAAAAATGAATATGCGGGCCGCTTTGGCTATTTAGTCCTTTCTGCGTTCCTTGACAAGTGTGAATCGTAGCCCAGGGCCAATCAGTCGGTTACCCGGGCGCGCAGAAACAGGATTCATACCGTTCACATCCGGATGTCATGCGGGGAGAAAAATGGCTCCTGAAATTTTAGAATCCTGTTCACCCTGTGGCGTCAACGGAGGCTTTGCTTTCCAGTTCGGCTTGACAGCCGAGCCGACGTTTCTATAATGTTATAGTCATTCCTCTTGCTGGAGTCTTCTATGTACAACCACAAAGGTTACCGAAAGTTTGTAAACTTAAGGAACGGCATGCGGGTGATGTTGCGCTTTCTCAGTGAAAATGACCGGGAAGGCCTCGTCCAGATGTTCCAGGAAACACCTGAGGAAGACGCCCGTTTTCTGAAACAAGACGTCAGGGACGTCGGCCTGGTCGGCAGCTGGGTGGACGACCTCGATTACAACAAGGTGCTTCCCATTGTAGCCGTGGAGTTTGACAGCAAGCGTATTATCGCTTCTGCCACCCTGCATAAGGGCAAAGATGCCGCGAGGCATATCGCAGAGGTGCGCATATTCATCTCGCGGCCACTTCGAAACCTGGGTTTGGGCTCCACTATGCTCGATGAACTGATTGCCCTGGCTGGCAAAGAGGGCCTCCAGTGGTTAAAGGCCGAGGTCATCGCCGAACAAACCAAGGTAATTAAGGCTTTCCGGGAGAAAGGGTTCGAAGCCAAGATCACTTTAGACGATTATTTCATCCGCAAAGATGGGGTTACTCATGATGTAGTGCTAATGATCCGCCCTGTTATGACGCGAGAAGAGGCGGAATTTTAAGTTACGGCAAGATTAGGGCGAATAACAGGGGTATCGGGGGAGTGAGCAGCTCCCCGCGCTTCTGTCATGGCTCTTTTCAGATAAGTCCCGCAAAACCTAAAGCAACAAAAAGTGCGCCACTTTTCCCGGTCCGTGAACGCCCTTTGTCATGGTGGCCTCTATATCGCCGGTACGGCTGGGGCCGGTGACAAGCGTGATGCGCGAGGGCGGCGCGCCCTCCATTTGGCGAAAAAAATCGGCGAGGTCCTCCAGGCAACCTTTTGCATCGCTCAGCACTATAGAGATTTCGGGAAGAAGGGTCGCAAGACCGCCCATGCCCGGTCCCGAGGCTAGAACGAGGCTTCCGGTATCGGCAAGATATCGCTCGCACCAGACAATGCCGACCGATGCCGCGGCGAGCCGGTCACGGTCCCATGAATATCCGCCCTGCTCTTTGCGGGGCATTGTCACTTCAAAGCCCGAAGAAACCAGAACAGCCTCGACCGTCTCCCGAAGACCTTCCGGCCAGCCCGAGGCGGCAAGGGCCGCTATTTCGGGCGGTTTGTTTACGGCCCCGAGAAGTTCAGCCAGACGGCCCGGCAGCTCGGCTCCGGAAACACACTCAACATCGGTTCCGGCGGCCTGCGCCATTCGAATATAGCGTTCCACTATTTCAGGCTTACTCATGGCAGCTCTTTCTTTTTTCCCACCAGGAGCGAAAATCGGGGCCTTCCCGGGGATGAGGCAGTTCCCGGCAGACCGTCCATGCTCCCGGGAGCCCCGTCCTTATCCCATCCGGAAGCCTCCTGCCCAGCGAAAGCACCCGGCGCATAATCCCTAGAGCCGTCCGGTAGAGAAGCGGATGTTGGGTCAGTATTGCCGGCGCTTCCGCTTTCCAGGCCGCCGCTTCGCCCTTCAAACCGGCGCGGAGGACGCGCAGCTTCCGGTGATATTCGGGAAGCGGAATCCTCATCGGGCACACTTCGGCGCAGCGCCCGCAAAGGGTGCAGGCATCGGGCAGATCGGCATAGACGTCCATTCCCCATAAAAGAGGTGAAAGCACATCGCCCATCGGCCCGGGATATACCGATTCGTACGCGTGGCCGCCAACCGCGCGGTAGACCGGGCAGCTATTGAGGCAGGCGCCGCAGTGCAGGCAATGGAGCATCTCTCTAAAAGGCCCCGAAGCAAGCGGAGAGCGCCCGTTGTCGAGGAGCACGACGTGGAGTTCGCTCGGCCCCTCCTCCTCGCCCTGCCTGCGCGGACCGGTAATGACGGTCACATAGCTCGATACGGCCTGCCCCGTGGCGGACCGGGTCAGAAGCCTGAGAAAACCGGGAAGATCGGACAACTTCGGGATTATCTTATCGATTCCCACAATAGCAATCTGGACGGCAGGAAGCGCCGAGGTCAGCCGTCCGTTGCCTTCATTGGTGACGATGGCAATCGTTCCGGTCTCGGCAATGGCGAAGTTTGCGCCCGTAATTCCGATGTCCGCCGCGAGGAAACGCTCCCGCAGGGCCTTTCTGGCCACACGAACCAGATCGCCAACGTCGAGGCCCGGCGCGCTGCCCAAAGTTTCATGGAACAGCGCGGCAACCTGCGCCCTGTCCTTGTGGATCGCAGGCGCAACTATGTGGGAAGGCTTTTCGCCCGCGAGCTGAATTATGAACTCCCCGAGATCGGTTTCGGTAACCGTGACGCCGGCCTCCGGCAAGGCTTCGTTAAGCGAGATCTCTTCAGCGGTCATCGACTTGGATTTTACCGCTGCAACGGCGCCCAGCCCGCGGGCTATGTTCGTTACGATTTCCACCGCTTCACGGGCATCACGGGCAAAGTGCGCGGCGCCTCCCGCCGCTTCGAGCCGGTCTGAAAACCGCCGGACAAATGTAGCGAGGTCCCCGGAGACTTCCATTTTGCGCGAACGGCCCCAGTCCCTCAGCTCTTCGAAGCCGGGGTATGCGGCAACGGCTGCGGCCCGCATGGAAAAAAGGAGGTCCGCCGTCTTGCCGACCGCCGCGCCGAGGACCTCATCGGCTACGGCCGACGCGGAAGCTTTGCGAAAATTATGGGATGACTTCATTGGTTGCAGCCTTGCTTCGCGAGGCGCCCTGTGACATCACGTCAGCGCCCCGGCCATCAATTCGGCGAGATGAAAAAACCGTATCTTCTTTAGCCCGAGCCGTTCGGCTCCGGTCGAGAGGTGGGTAAGGCAGCTCAGGTCAAGAGAGGCGACCTGCAAAGCCCCCGTCGCCGATACGTTTTTGAGCTTGTCGGCCAGGAGCCGGCCGGAGAGCTCGGGAAGCTTTACGCTGAAGCTCCCTCCGAAGCCGCAGCAGGTTTCATTTTCTGGAAGCGAAACGAAATCTGCCCCAAACATCTGCTCGAGGTATTCTTCGGCGACTCCCCGCAATCCTATGCCCCGCAGGGTGCGACAACTCGAATGGTAAGTCGTTCGGACGGGATGGGGGTGCGCGGGCATCTCTTTAACGCCAGGGACGAGGTGGAGGAATTCGCAAAATTCGTAGGTTCTGCGCGCGACCGCTTCAAAGCGATCCCGCAAAACGGGCGAGTCGGGGAAAAGCTCGGCATAATGGTTTCGAACCGTGTCGGCGCAAGAGGAGCTGATGGCCACGATGGTTTCGGCCTCTTCGAAGACGTCCAGGAAATGAAGAGCAAGACGCCTCGCCCCGGCGAGGCGGCCCGTGTTAAGCCAGGGCTGCCCGCAACAGGTCTGAAGCCGAGGGAATGCCACTTCCACGCCAAACGCTTCGAGTACGTTTACGCACGCCCGCGCCGAAGCGGGATACAAAAGATCGGCGGTGCATGTGAGAAGCAAAGATATCTTCATACCGCAAGACCTCAAACCAGCAAGTATTTTCTGCACACCTCTTCGTTTTCGCGCAGTTGCTCAACGGCGCCATGCCAGCGAATCGCGCCGTTGTCTATTATATAGGCCCGGTCGCTAAGCCCCAGGGCGACTTT
>JAJYTC010000194.1 GCA_021793275.1 Deltaproteobacteria bacterium
CGGCACATTGGTCAGTAGGGCAGGAATTCACGGCCGTACAGCTCACGGGCGATGACGATTTTGCTCACCTGTGAGGTCCCGTCGGCGATCTCCACAGCCATCACATCACGGAGGCGCTGTTCGAACGGCAATTCCTGCGTCCACCCATAGTGCCCGTGCAGCAATAAGCAGTCGCGAATGGCGTCCACGGAGAACCGCGGTCCCATCCATTTTACCATCGCAGCTTCCTTTGAATGAGGCAGCCCCTGGTCTCTCAGCCACAGGGCCTTGTAGCAAAGCAACCGCGTCGCCTCCAAAATGGCGGAGTGTTCGGCAACCGGAAACGATACCCCTTCGAATCTGGCCAACGGCTTACCGAATGCAGATCGTTCCCTGGTATATCTTATCGTCTCCTCCACCGATATGTTCGCCGCTCCCAGACATGTAAGGGCAAGGTACACCCGGCTGGCATCGAAGCCTTTCATCATCAATTTGAAGCCTTCGCCCTCCGCGCCCACCAAACAATCCTCGGGGACCACCACATCGTCCATAAATATCGAGCCTCGAACCAGGGACTTGGCCCCCATGTCCTCGTAGTACTGGCGCGTAATTCCCGGCGCATCGGCTGGCACGACAAACGCGCTCACTCCCCGTGCTCCGAGGGTCGCATTCGTCTTTGCGTACACCAGAACAAAATCTGCGGCCTTCGCCAGCGTGATCCCCGACTTTTCACCGTTTAGAATGTAGTGGTCTCCATTCTTCACTGCCTTCGCTTTCATGGCGACAGCATCGGTGCCGCAGTGGGGCTCGGTCACGGCGAATGCCGGCACCTTATCGCCCTTGATCATCGGTGTGAGAAACTCCTCCCGAGCCCGTGCGGTCCCATGTTCAAGCATGTGGCCGACCAGTTCGGCGACGGCAAGGGCCGCCACTCCCAGATTCGGGTCTGCCCTTCCGATCTCTTCGGCAACCACGCCCTGGGTCACACAGGTGGCATTCAGACCCCCGTATTCCTCGCAAACGCGCATCCCGAGCAGTCCCAACTCGCCAAGCTTCTTCCAGATGGCGCGCGGAAAGCTCCTTTCCCTGTCCCGTCGGCTGTAGCCATCCCGCAGTTCTCTAAGCGAAAAAGTCCTCACGGTCCTGGCCAGTGCTCGTTGTTCCTCGTTAAAATCAAACTCCATGCCCTGGTCCTCCTCTCACACTTTTTCGAGCAAGCCGGCCTTGGCGTCTTCAATAGCCTGCGCTCTCATCTTGTAATGCAATTTTTTCCCTGTTGCCGTCATGGGAAGATTTTCCACGAATCGGTAGTACCTGGGTCTTTTGTACCTTGCCAGCATGGGATGGCCGACACAGAATTCGTCCAACTCCCTGGCCGTAAGGGAAGGATCGTTCGACACCACATAGGCCACGACAATCTCCCCCCACTGCTCATCGGGCATCCCTACCACCAGGTTTTCGCTCACCCTGGGATGGCTGTTGAGGGCCTCCTCGACCTGTACGGGCTGGATGTTTTCCCCGCCCGAGATAATCATGTCATCCTTGCGGCCGGCAACGGTGATAAACTCGTTTTCATCCCAGGCGCCCAAATCCCCTATATACAGCCAGCCCTTATAGTATCTCGCACTTGCGGCCTCGGGGTTGTTGACGTAGTCGAAGGAACACTTGGCTGTGGGTTTTACGATAATCTCTCCTATCTCACGGTCGTCTTTGGCCGCGAATTCATGGGGCTCGGCCAATCTGTCCGGAAAGACCTTCACCACGGCCACGTCGTCGTCGGTGCAAGAGCGTCCCGTCGAGCCGGCTTTTTCCGGAAGATCTCCGGGCCGCAGAAAGCAATTCCAGAAGGCCTCCGTCGAACCGTACCCGTTAAAGATGTTGGGAGTCAGAACCTTTTGAAATTGTATGCAGCTATTTCGCTCCAATGGTGCGCCCATGGTTACGATTCCTTTAAGTTTTTCCAGCTTTCGATGGCTTTTCAGCTGCTCGTCGTGCAGGGCTTTGAGAGTCGCGGGAGCACCAATGAGAAATGTGAGCTCGTATTTTTCGACATAGTCCAATATGAGGGCAGCATCAAAATACCTCAGGATGACAAGCTGCCCTCCAACGTAGAGAGTCGGACAAGGCCCGCCCGCATACAGTCCTCCACGATGAAACCACGGCGTCATGTTCATCGTCTTGTCGCGAGGCGAAATCGGGAAGTGCATGATCACGTCATGAGCGCTGAAAATTTCGTTTATATTGTTTATCGGGACTCCCTTGGGCATGCCGGTTGTGCCGGATGTGTAAAGTCTTGTGGTTTCATCGTAGATATTGGTGGGTTGAACGATTTCAGGGGCAAAGTCCGGTCTGGAGGCGACGTAATCGGTATAGGAAACGGCTCCGCCAAAGGGCCTGTGTCCTCCCCGGGCATCCACCATGACCACCGTTTCGGGCTTGTGCCTGGCGGTATTGAGAGCCTTTTCCGCTACATCGCCTAGCTCGGCGTCATAGAAGTACACCTTCGGTTTGCTGTCGTCGATGATGTACGCAGTCTCGCCGTATGAGAGTCGAAAGTTGATCGGACAATTGATCGCTCCAATCTTTTGAGGAGCAAGGTAAAGAAAGACAAACTCGACGCAATTGAACAACTGATACATGACGATATCGCTTTTGGCCACACCATCCATCAGCAGCGCATGAGCCAGCTTGTTGGCTTCCTTGTCGATACCTGCGTAATCCCAGGATTTCGCCCTGATCGGACATGTGACGGCGGTCCTGTTGGCATAGCGATGCGTGTTTCGCACAAAACCCTGAAGATAGGTGAATTCATTTTCAAAGATCGTGCGAAACCTGTCGGCATTGTAAGTAAATTTGCGGTTGTCCATGATCGATATCCTTTCGTTTCCGCAAAGGCCATCATTCAAAGTGACGCCGAAAAGCCCTCCAGCCTTCTTCACCCTCCAATATGGCAATCGACGTGCCACTAAAGAGTTAAACTCCCCTCTAACGGTGCAGAGGCGAAATAGTGTAAAGATCCCTGATACTTACTTCGAAAAGGGTAAGCAGCAGGCCGGATTTTTCCCGAGCCTCTCATGTCCGCCGATCAAGCTGTTGTATCCGTACATGTCCTGAAAATCGGACATGTACGGATTCCAGGCAATATGGAAAAATGAGCGCAGAAACGACCGGGCGCCTGGAAAAACCCTCCACACTGTGCAAGCGGTTCATTCAATAATTCTTGATCTCCTGACCTAAAAATGCTTCGATTCAAAATCGGCCCCGTCTTGACTATGCGCATCTCGGACAGATAGGAGGTGGCGGACCTATGGAAAACAGTCTGAGCGTCATAATAAAAATTGTGGAATCGTTGCCTTCAGCCCTGGCCATTGTGGACCGGACCGGAATCATAGTGGCCATGAACGGAGCTGCTTGCAGGCTGTTGGATATCCCGAAGCTCAAAGCGGAGAGGCGGCCCCACTGCCGTGTCATACCCGGAAGCCGGATGGAAAGGGTTTTGGCGGATGCCGAACCTGTCAGGTACCATTTGCCGCTGCCTGGAGGATCTCTTTGGGCTTCGGCTACACCGCTTTTTGAAGAAAGCGGCGAGGTCTTCGTAGTCGTGGAATACTACGAGGATTGGAGCAAGCTGGAAGCTCTTGCCACAGAAGTGGAACAGTTGAAGGAGCATAATCGCTTTCTCGAAAGCATTCTCAATGCCGCCCACGAGTTCGTAGCCGCAGTGGATGCAAACGGGTTTATCACCTATATGAGTGAGGAAACCGCAGTCAGGATGGGGGTAGAGCTAAGCTCCGTCATCGGACAGCCCATAAGAAAGATCCGCAGCGACTGCCTTCTTCAGAAGGTGGTCCGTACCGGAGTGGCGCAAATGGGAGAGCTGTGGAATGTAAATAACACTTCCGTCCCGGTTATGGCGCTTCCCATAGTTAGAGAAGGGCAAATCGTCGGGGCCGTCGGCAAGAGTCTGTTTCGGAACATGGATGAGGCCAAGGTTTTTCTAAAACGTTTCGAATCTGAGTCGTGCTCGACCGGCAAGCAGGAACGGAAGGCCCAGTATGTCTTCGATGATATTGTCGGGGCCAGCGAACCGCTGTTGCAGGCAAAGGAGCTGGCCAGACGAGCGGCAACGGGTGAAGGTACTGTGCTGCTGCTGGCCGAAAGCGGCTGCGGAAAGGAGCTGTTCGCCCATGCCATCCATTCTGAGAGTAACCGCCGCAAAGGGCCTTTTGTGAGCATCAACTGCGCGTCCATTCCCGAATCACTGCTGGAAAGCGAGCTTTTTGGATACGAGGACGGCGCTTTTACGGGCGCTCGCAAAGGGGGCAGGGCGGGAAAATTCGAACTCGCCAACGGAGGCACGATTTTTCTGGATGAGATAGGAGACATGAGCCCCTTTATGGAGGCCAAGCTGCTGAGGGTCCTGCAGGAAGGAGAGACCCAGAGGATCGGCGCCGAGATGCCCAAAAAAGTTGATGTCAGGGTGATTGCGGCCACCAACGTTGACTTGAGAGCCAAGATAAAGAGGGGAGAATTCCGTAAAGACCTCTACTACCGGCTCGAAGGCATAGCCGTGAAAATTCCCTCTCTAAGTGAGCGGCCGGGTGACGTCGATCTGCTCATTAACCATTTGCTGCCTCGCGTTGCGATGAAAGCGGGAAAGATCATCACAGGCATGGATGCCGAAGTCCGCTCCTGTCTGAATCACTACGAGTGGCCCGGAAATGTCCGGGAACTGGTAAAGGTGATTGAAAGCGCGGTTTGTCTCGCTTCAGAGCCTATAATCACCTGGAGGGACATACCGCCTCACTTTGCAGAACAGATCAAGGCCGGATCGGCTTCGACAAAGGCTCCTCGTCAAGATGACGAAGGTCTGCACGATGTGGCCGTAGCTTCCACTCTGTCCACCAAACTTGAAGAGCTTGAAAAGGCAGCCATTCAAGAGGCGCTCGGCAGCACCAACGGAAACAAACGGCGCGCTGCTCTTTTGCTCGGAATGGCTCGATCCACCTTTTACGAAAAGCTCAAGCGACATGGAATCCCCGGTGATTCCTGGTAGATAATAAGTATCCGGTTATCATGAGGTTTATAAGATGATGGTAGGTAAAAAGCTGCTCCTTGTTTTTGCGCTTGTGTTTACACTTGCAGTGGCCGGCGGGGGCATATCCGCCGCAAACGGAAATACCCGGAGCGAGAGCCGCGGCTCTGATCAATCGCACCAAAATCCCGGCAATCGGCTTTCCCCCTGTAAGAGGTCTGCTGCGAGCATACATCCTGATAATTGGGGAGAGCGACGATTTCCGGATCGTTAGGGCGGGAGACGCCTCCTTTACCGATTCTGCCCCGGCTCTTTTTTCTGACAGCGAGGGCAAAAATACGAGGTTCTTCCAGCTATCTTGACCGTTTCAAGCTCATTTTCGCATGCCGGGCATGTAGCGCTCTTTCGCCGGTGGGGAAGAAAATATTCCTGAGGAAAGCTTCCGATGTCGCCGTTACGCTCGACGGCGGTCCGGAGCACTTCTTTCATAGTGTCGAAAACCGATTTGAGCTGCTTCTCGGAAAGCCTCGCAATATGCATCTCGGGATGGATGCGAGTCTGGAAAAGGATTTCGTCCGCGTAGAGGTTCCCAACGCCTGCAACAAGCTTTTGGTTCATAAGAGCAGGCTTGATTTCACCCTTTCTGCCGGAAAATATCCGTTTGAACTCACCATAATCGAATAGCGGGTCGAGGGCCGAAGGTCCGAGACCTTTGCCCTCGATCAAGCCGCCGGGGTCTTCCGTAAGACCGATCCATCCGAGCATTCTCGGGTTTACGTAAGAAAGAGCTCCGCCGCTTTCGAAGCTGATCAGGAACCGATCGAACTTCGGGGCCTCACCGTAGTCTTCGAAATACCACAGCCGGCCATTCATTCCGAAGTGCTCGATCAGCCACTTGCCGCCGTCTGTTTGCGCAAAAAGATATTTACCGTGCTGACGGGTTGCAACAAACGTCCTGCCGGTCAACTCCTTTTCGAGTTCACCGGCGGCGAGTCCCCGCACTATTCGAGCGTCCCTTACCCGTGCCGAGGCAATCTTTCGCCCGAGCGCGCATTTTTCGAAATATTTCGTGTAGCCGGCCACTTCCGGCATTTCCGGCATAGGGGCTCCTCGATCACATATTCAAATACGCTCTTGCCTGCCGGTGCACGGCAGGGCTGGTTTGGTCGGATACCTTTGCGACGATCCGCTCGAGGGCGGCGAGCACCATGCTCTGAAGGCCGGCCTTCATTTTGCGCACATGCTGAAATGTGTTGAGCATGCGGGCGGCGTTCGTATAGTTTATGGGTGCGAGTTCGATCACCCGCTCGGCGATCCAGTTTACGCCCCGCTCGTTCCAGATCATTTCGTTATTATTGGCCATCGTCAGGAAAAGCGCCCGGCACCACGTAGGCTGGGTGATCTGGAAAGTCGGTCTTCCGCGCTCCTTTTCTATCTGTTCGAAAACGTCCGGACGGTTTCCGCCGCCTATCACACGAAGATAATTGGCGTATCCGGTTATGCTCGAATGCCACTGCCCGTAGGTTCCCTCCAGGATGTCCAGCCTTTCGGGGGCCGAGCAGCGATTGAGGGCTACCAGGGCGGAAACCTTGTCGTTCGCAACGGTGGCGCGGCGGAAGTGATCGAGAATGGTCGCCTGAGTCTCGGGGGTGTCCTTTACGGCTATAAGTTCGAGCAGCACGCTTTTGAGCTGCCTGTCCTCGATGCCTTCGAGCAGCGCGTTGGGGGACCAGGGAGCATAGGTATCGAGCTTTTCGAACTGTTCACGCAACTGCCGCGCATAAAGGTTGTGCAAGGCAAGCATGAGCTGTCGCCTTGCGGCAGCGAGTTCGGGGAACCATGCACAGTAACTCCTGTCCATCGGCTGCTCGTCGATTCTCAGGAAAAAAGCCCTGAGCGCCGAGGGCAGGGAAACGTCGGAGAGAATTTCACCGTACAGCCCGAGCCAGAGAGGGGCAATTTCCGTAGTCTCTCCCAGCAGCAGTTTCTTGCGCTCGATATCGGTCAGCATGCGCATCGCATTGACGCGGCAATAAGAGTTCGGGTCGGTCTTTGCCTGGAGAATGAGGGTCTCCACGCTTGCGCTTTCGTCGACAAAAGTGCCGTAAAAAGAATAATCCCTGTTGATCGAAGCAAAAGCGGGCGGCGCCGGCAGGTTTTTAAAAGACAGTTCGGCCTCCGGTTCGCTCAATGCGAACACCTGGTCGGTCCCGGGGATGTCCGCGCCGTTGGCGTCGACCAACGCAAGCCTGATCGGGACTACAAAAGGAGGCTTTCCTTCCTGGATTTCCTGTGAAAAACGGACGTTAAACGCTCGCTCCCCTGCGTCCCACCGGGTCGTTGCGCGCACTGCCGGATAACCTATCCTGTAGAGCCATTGCTTCTTGAACGCATCCAGTTGCCTGCCCGAGGCCTCCTCGAAGCATTCGAAAAACTGGTCGGTATTTGCGTTTCCGAAGTGATGCCGAGTAAAGTAGAGAGTCTTGCCGGCCCTGAACTTTTCGTCTCCGAGGAGCAGGCGAAGCATCCGGATGACCTCGGCGGCCTTGACGTAGGTAACTCCGTCTATCAGTTCGTCAGGGTCGTTGAAACCTTCGCGTACGATCCGGCCGGCGTGCCCGGCATCTTCGATCGATAGCGGTCCGAGCAGCGGACTGCGGATGCTCTCAACCTGGTTGAGCCTCACTACCGCCGGATCGAAAACGTCGGCCATGAACTGCCTTTCGACGTCGACGGTGAAGGCCTCGTTCAGCCAGACGTCGAACGGGGTCTCCATGGTAGTCTCGCTGCCGCACTGGTTGTGTTCGAATTCGTGTACAATCACGGCGTGGGCATAAAACAGGAACTGGTCCATCGTGTGCTCGCCGACAAGCGCCGCATCCGTCACG
>JAJYTC010000023.1 GCA_021793275.1 Deltaproteobacteria bacterium
AGAGCCGGGCCTAAGCTTGCTGGTGTCTAGTTAAATAACTAGATCATACTAAAATAAAAAATCGAGAGTTGCAAGCTCTCGATTCGATTTATCAATCAATTATCTAGTAAAGGGCCAAAGGCGAGAGGGGGGATGATGTCCATCATCTCCCCCCTGACAAGGGTGCCACCGATGGGTCGTATCCACCAGGGGACTTGAGGAGTCAAGCGACGGGTAGAAACCCGCCTCGAAGAATTTCTCAAGATTTTGGTGCTTCGTCCCCTTCCGAGCGGAAGGCTATTTCTTCAAATAATTTTCCAGCGCAGGAATCTGGAGGCCAACAATCCTCGCGCCTGAATCCGTTATGAAAAGCGGTGTTCCATCAACTCCCACCCGGTCTGCAACCGCCTTTTCCTTCGCAAGCAGTTTAACGCCGGCGCTGCATTTTGCATCGCCTACATTCTGGCCCGATATGGCCTTCTTGAATGCGGCCAGCGGGTCGTTTGAGCAGAGGAGCGCAACCGTTTTTCCGTAGGAATGCGGATGAATGCTCAGGGGATAGAGAAAGACATACAAGGTGTAATTGTTTTGAGTCTTTAACCAGGTATATGCCCTCCGACAAAACGGGCAGTCGACGTCGGCAAACATGATGAGCTTTTTGGCCCCGTTTCCTTTCTTGATCTTGAGGGCCTCGTGCAAGGGCAGCGTCGAAACGTCAACCCGGTTGATCTGCTCCAGCCGCACCCGGGTCAGATTCACCTTGTCCTTGTTGATCAGGTTTCCTCCCACAATCAGGTATGCTCCGTCTTTAGTCGCATAGAATATATGCTTTTCACCCTGTTGCGGCTGCACCACGAGTTCGTAAATATCCCCCAGGTCTTTCGCTCCGACAATCTTTAGCTGTGGAGGAAACAGGCTTTTGACAACTTCGAGGTTCCTGACCTTCTCCAGGACATTATTGGCCAGGAGAGTGCTTGGAACCAAAAGAATGGCAAGCATTAGCACGAACAGTTTCTTTTTCATCGTACACCTTCCGTCATCGATCCGGGAGCAAAACGCCTCCAGGACAAGGTTTCACATTTTCATCTAAAATCGGCCTATCCGCAGACAAATACCCTCTTTTAAAAGTTTGTGCTATACAAAATATATGGTTTTCATGATACTTTGCACCTCGGCAGACGATAAAGCGCGCATTTTTCAATCAGATGGTGGACATGACGCTTTTGTTTGATAACATTTCGCTGGAAGGGCCTCTCAAGCCGCGCGAAAAGATGGGCGTCACCTTCATCGGCCCCGATTTTTTCGCCGTCGATGAAAACGGTGAGTTTTTGAGCCACATTGGCTCCGTCTTTCCCCGATATCGCGCCATAGTCACGGTCCGGGGCATTCACGCGCACCATATTTCGATTATGACAGAGTTCCTCAAGCCGAGAACGGCCAAAGAGGACCGGATTGAAGCGAGCGAACTCGAAGAGTTGATATGCCTGGACGCAGTACCTCTGGTGTTTCGTGGCGACCTCATAATTGTTCGGGCCGATCCTGCAGGGATGGAAAATGTTTTTGCCGCCGACCAGATACTGCAGTCATTTTTCCCGAAAGAACGCATTCAGTTCACAGGGTTGAATATTCCCGCAATTAGAATGGAGTTTCGCCGCAGGGGCGAATGCTGGCGAATGTCTCCACCGCCCAGGTCGGTCGAGGAAATCTGTCGTTACGTGCGTGCCAGCAAGATCCAGGCAGGTACGGGCTTGACCGTCTACTACAATGAGTCTACCGGAGGAAGGGTCCTCACCTGCGATGAATTTATGCGAATCAGGTCCCTGATCGAGCAGGACCGCTCAGAAGCCCTGGCCCGGCTAAGGGAAATACTAAACCTGTCCCACTGCACCAATAGATGGGGAAGCCGCGAATTGAACTTGCTGCTGCCCGCCGGTAAGGACCTCGATTTTGCGGAACTCGAAAAAGCCGTTTCTATTCTCGAAGCGCTTCCGGCTTCAGAAGATACGGCAAGCGCGCTAAAAGCATTCGACAGCTTCGCCTCTGTTTTCACCGCGGCTGCCGGTCCCGAACTTGTCAAGGACGATTACAGCGACCCGGTGTGGCGAACGACCATGTTCTGCCGCCTTTTCGGCATCAATGAAGAAGAGATGGAAGAGTTGGCGCTGGAACTCAGCCCTGAATTTCACCTGAATGTGAAATGGCTGCCCGGGGCATCGGTCGTCGGCGGGCAACTGCGCTTCGACACCGGTGTGCATCCCCGGATCCATGGTCTTATATCGCACTATTGGGAGCACTCCGGTGGACTTTTGTCGATCAATATTGGGCAGATACAGGAGTCGCTTAGTTCGAGGGACATTTCCGGAGAGGAAAGGGAAGTCTATCTGGTATCGATGACGACCCGGGATGGAAACGATTCCATCAGTCTCCTCCGGCTCATGAAATGGGATGTAATACACCGGATAAAGATTGGTATTCCCCTGGAGCAGGCTATCGAGGATACGTTCAAATACCGGGATTACATTTTCGACAGGCTCCGTGCTGCGGCCAAGCTGGGCTTTCCAATCCTTACCTACGGCGAGATAAGGCTGGAGCAGCGGGTCCCGGGGCTGGGGCAGGTACCGGCGTTCTTTTTCGAACGCCAATATGTCACGGGTGTTGTTTCCGACAAACTCCCGATCTCGTGCTACAAAAACCCGGACTTCATAGAGAACCTCTCCAGCCTGTTGGGCCTTGCCGCCGCTTTCACCCTCGTGCTGGGCAGAGTCAGTTTTCGCACAGGGAAAGTTTTCTACGACGACGGCGACGAATTGATACAACTGGATTCCAACTCCATCCCCTCCCGCCTGGTTATAATCGAGACCACAGGATCGTTTACCGACTGGACGACACCGATGCACACCCTGCTGCCGCAATGCCTCAGCCGGTTCAGAGTTCATCTGGAAAAGGCCGTCGATAGCGGCGTGAGTCTCGAAGTGATTCAGAGGTCTGTGGAGATATTTGCCGAGGCGCTCGGTAATAAGATTGATGCAATCAAGGAAGCTGTGTCGGCCCCTTTTTCGGACATCCGCTCTTTGTTCGATGACCACCCCCCGGGGCAAGGAGGAATACGCGACAGGTGGGAAGGCATAATCCATCGCCTGGAGGCTGTGGACGCGAGATCGTTGCGGAACGACGTTGTCAACAGCCCGCAATTGCGTTTCCCTCAGCCGAGGCAATCAACTATTTCCAATTGAGCTACGTTCTGCTATAGGAATGCGGCCGTATCCAGTGAGCAGTGAAGAGTGACGAGAGAAAGGATTTTTCTCTTCACTCTTCACTCCTCACTCTTCACTGCCATTAAGGGGAAAAGATGCCTGTCGCTTTTATTACGGGAGCAACAGGGTTCGTTGGACGCCATGTCGCAACCGCCCTGCTTCGCAATGGATGGGACCTGAGGGCCCTTTGCCGCGCGCGTTCGCCCCAGTGCATGGATTCGCCGGGCATAGAATGGTTCCCGGGAGACATTCGCAATCCCGCTCAGATAGCCGAGGCCATGTCCGGGGCGCAGGCAGTCTTCCATGTTGCGGCCGATTACAGGTTATGGGCCAAAGACCCGAGAGAAATTTACGAAAGCAACGTGACCGGGACGATCAACGTCATGCAGGCCGCTTTGGCCGCCCGCGTCGACAGGGTTGTCTATACGAGCAGCGTCGGGGCCCTCGGGCTGACCCGTGACGGGACCCCGGCCGATGAAAACACTCCCGTCTGCCTCGATGACATGGTAGGACATTACAAAAGATCGAAATTTCTCGCGGAGCGCGAGACCGAGAAATTCTTGCAAATTGGACTGCCGGTGGTGTTTGTTCATCCGAGCACGCCGGTAGGTCCGGGAGACCATAAACCAACACCGACCGGTAAGATCATCGTCGATTTTCTTAACAGGAAAATGCCCGCCTATCTTGAAACCGGTCTTAATATCGTCGATGTTAGGGATGTTGCCGAAGGGCACAGGCTCGCTTTTGAAAAAGGCAAAGCAGGCGAAAAATACATTCTGGGCAACCGCAACCTGACGCTTGCGCAGATCTTTTCAATGCTCGAAAAGATTTCAGGGGTGCCGGCGCCGACGGTAAAGCTGCCCTATGGACCAACGTTATGGCTCGCCCGTTTTTTCAAGCTCGTCTCGTTGGTTACCCGCAGCCAGCCGTTGATCCCCTACGAGGGGGTAAGGATGGCGGCAAAGCGTATGTATTTTGACAGCTCCAAGGCGGTAAGGGACTTAGGGCTGCCTCAGACCCCCGTTGAGACGGCTTTGTCTGATGCAGTGGGCTGGTTTGAACAAAACGGATATGTGAAACGGCGCTAGAAGCGAAAAAAGCGGCAGCGAAGCAATTACGGCTCACTGCTCAGGAGGATCGAGGTTCGGATGCGTTTTCCAATCAGTCTTTACATTTCGATGACCGGCTGGCTCGCCGGCAATAAACTTCGTGGAAACGAGCGGTTTCCACTCGTATTGATGCTCGAACCCACTCACAGGTGCAATCTGACCTGTTCGGGCTGTGGAAGGATTCGAGAATATCACGATACGCTTTCCAAAGAGATGACCCTCGAAGAGTGCCTGACATCGATCGAGGAAGCTAAAACACCGGTGGTGACCATTACGGGCGGAGAACCCCTGCTCTACTCGAAGGCCCCGGAACTGGTCCGTGAAGCACTCGCCCGGCGAAAGCACATTTATTTTTGCACCAACGGTATGCTGCTCGAGGAATCGTTGTCACTTTTCAAGCCTGACCAGCATTTTACCTGGAACGTCCATTTCGATGGGACCGAGCCGGTTCATGACCTCATAATCGGAAGGCCGGGAGGGTTCCCAAAAGCCCTTGCGGGCGTAAAAGCCGCCAAGAGCAGGGGCTTTCGCGTAAGCACAAATACCACAGTCTACAGGGAATCCTCGGTCGAAGACCTCTACAGGCTCTTTGAGCAACTCACGCAGGCCGGGGTGGACGGCATCCTTGTGGCCCCGGGTTTCAGCTACGAAGAAGTCGTACGGGATGTTTTCCTGACAAAAAACGAGATAGTGAAAAAATTTCAGGAAATCAGCACCTGGGGGAAAAAATTCCCCATTATCAGTAATCCCCTCTACCTGGAATTCGTAGCCGGGAAAAGATCGCTCAAGTGCACGCCCTGGGGAAATCCAACCCGTAACCCGCTGGGCTGGAAATCGCCGTGCTACCTCATTACGGACACGCATTACCGCACTTTTGCGGAGCTGATGGAGCGCACCGATTGGGACCATTACGCTTCGGGGGCCGACCCCAGATGCGCCCAGTGCATGGTCCACTGCGGCTACGAGCCGACCATAGTGCGTCAGATGGGATTCAAGGACATGTTACGCATGCTCAAGTGGAACATCAATGTATGAGTTCCTGAGACTTCTTTGGGGAACCATCCGTCTGCGCCCTTATGTTTTTGCTTTCCTGGCCGTCTATCTTGTAGCGGGCTGGCGCCATTTCGGCTGGAAGAAAACCCTGGTCTATCTTCCCGTGGGCTACTCGCTGGCATGGCTTTCCGAATTTTCGTCGATTCACTGGGGTTTCCCCTACGGCGATTATTTCTACATAAACACCACCGCCGGCAGGGAATTGTGGGTTTTAGGGGTCCCGTTCATGGATTCGCTTTCTTACGTTTTTCTTTCTTATTGCAGCTACTCGCTCGCCGTTTTTTTGATGAGCCCGGTTGCGCTCAGGTCGGGAAATCTTATCACGGGCGAAACCTCGCAAATAAGGCGCTCATGGTCGACGCTGGTCCTGGGAGCGTTCCTTTTCGCGCTGCTGGACGTGATTATCGATCCGGTAGCCCTGCAGGGCCGGAAGTGGTTTCTCGGCCTCATTTACGGATACCGGCATGCGGGGTTCTACTTCGGGATCCCGATGAGCAACTTTGGGGGCTGGCTGCTGGTCGGCTTCGTTTTAACCGCTGCTTTGCAGGCCCTGGAACGTATGGACCCTAAAGGCTCAAAACTCCATTTGCCCGCAGGCCGCGCGTCATGGATGAGGCTGCTTGGACCCGTGCTCTACTTCTCGGTCCTGCTGTTCAATATAACGATCACCTTTCAGATCGGAGAAATGCTTTTGGGCCTGGTGGACCTGCTGCTTGTGGCCACCCTGACCGTGCCGATGGTTTTCTTCACAATCTATAAGATCACCCGCGCCGGGGCAGAAGCTCCCCATGCTTTCGCGCAGTCGGGTCTTTGAGGTGGCGGCCTGCCCTCCCGTCTAACTCCGCTCGACCTTGATCTCAGCCGCCACCGTGGCTGACTGTAAGCCGGTAGCTTCAAGAAAATGCTCGGCCTCATCGATTACAGTAATTTCAAAAATTCATCCACGGTCATCCCTGAAAGACTGATGAGCTTGCGCAAGGTCCCTGTTGATAGCTCTTTATGCTGAGGGATGGAAAGATTGACTCGGGTTCCAGCTTTGACCATCACAAGATGGCTTCCAACTTGGCCGATTGCCTGCCAGCCGGCTTTTTCAAAAGCCTTGGCAGCTTCCTTGCCCGATATATTACCCAGTTTCCCCATGATTTAAACCGTCACCATCAACGGCTTTTGCCTCTTTTGTTCTGATAGGGCTGCGACGGCTTTTTGGTCTTCGGCCCAAAGCCATGCAGTTATGGCCTCCTTTATGTTCTCGATTGCCTCTTTCTCATCTTTTCCTTGTGAAACACATCCGGGAAGGGCCGGGCACTCGGCGACGATCCAGCCATCCTCGGCTTCTTCAAGAGTGACATGGAAAATCATATCTCATCCTCATTACATACACCTGGCAAAAACCTATTCCCTTTTCTCCAAAATCGCGCCTCATTTCTTCGTGTTACGCTAAGCCGATTTGACCTCCGTCAGAAGGTCCGGGTGGCGTTCAAGCACCTTTAGCAGCTTTACCAGCGCCAGTGGCGGCTTGGTCTTGCCGTTCTCGTAGCGTGAAAAGGCATTAACGCCACCGCCAAAAATCTCGCCGGCTTCGCGCTGATCGAGATCGAGCTTCTTGCGCACACTCGCAATAAATGCCGGATCGACATAGGCGGCGTTGACCTGCCTTTGAAACATTCCAATCAATTCGCTGTAGCGGTCGCCTTGTTCGCGGTTCAGGACAACCTCGGCGCAAGCAGGGCAGAAATCTCCCGTCACCGATGGAATGATGGTCGTTTCACCCTTGTAGACATAGGATATGTCGCGGGTGTCGTGGATCAATTCAGCAGCCCCGCAGCACGGGCATTTCATATTACAACTCCTTGAAAGAAACTATCAATTCGCAGTGCGGCCTACGCTTTTCCATCCAATAAAATAACCTAAATGGTTAATTTAGCAAGTGGGATAATCATGCCCGAGAGCCGGAAACGCGGCGTGAGCCCCCCTTTCGTGCAGCCGGGTCTTTGAGGTGGCGGCCTGCCCTCCGCTCAACTTTTCTCGACCCTGATCTGTTCCGCCATCCTGGCCAGTTCGGAGGCAGGGCGATGCAAAAAAGCGGCGACCGAGGCGCACAGGTTTTTTGCCGCCAGACTGGAACTGCGCCATAAAAGGTAAAAGGCCAACAGGGTCGAGGGCCTTTTCATGATCGTCGCAAATACGCGCAGAACCCTTACTCTGCCCTGTTCGTCGGAAATATCCTCCAGGTTGAACCCCAGGTCGTGGTCGACCGGGTCGCTTACCGCTCGGAAACAGATGAAGGGTATTTGACGCGACGAAGCCTCCTCGGCCACAATCGCGGTTTCCATGTCCAAAACGGCCGGCTCGCCGCAAGCAAGGGCCGAGAGGACCTGCTTATTGCCCGGGGTCTGGGCGGTAAGCGCCAGGACAGGCGCGACTTGATTTTCGGCCAAAAATTGAGCCAGTTCGTCTGAAAACTCAAAACTATACATCGTCTCAGCCTCGATGCAGCGAGTTTTCGCCGCAAAGCAGACCGATCCGGCAACCAGATCCGGATGGAGTCCGCCGGCAAATCCCGAAAATAGGAGAAGCTCCGGAAAAAGCCCCTCCAGTTCGCCGGCTAGCGCTTGTCTAACCGCCTTATCTCCCATGCCGCTTTCGATCAAGATTACTTCTTTTCCCGGCAGATTCCATGCAAATTTTTTGGGCGGCTTTTTCCGCACAGGGCGCAGAGCCGGGAAAAGCTTCTTAAGCGGCGCGTATTCCTGAGGCAGAGCCGATAAGATCACAATTTTCATGAGAATCTCTGAGGAAAATCGGTAAAAATTCCATCCGCGCCCATCGCCAGACAAGCCCACGCGGACACAGGATTGTTCAAAACCCAGACCAGCACTCCGAACCCCTTTTTCTTCAATCTTCGAACCTGCATCGGACGAAAAGCGCGAGGCGAGGGATTAAAGGTGAAAGCATCCAACTCGGCCATCAATGCGGCTGGATCGGGCTCCAATCTTTCGGTCAGCACGCCGGTTCTTATCTCCTTGTCCAATTTTCGCGCTTGCGCCAGGTAGTAATGATTGAAAGAGGAAACAAGGACCCTCTCGGACGCGCCGGCCTGTCGCACCACGGCGATGACCTTTTCGACAACCGACTCATGGCCCGGTCGCCCCGCCAGATCCTTGATCTCTATATTCAGAAGCCAATCGTTTTCGACCGTGAACCGGATCGCTTCGGTAAGAGTCACTACCTGTTCGCCGCAATATTTTTCGAGTTCCCGTGGAGATACCCGGCCCGCGGCAATCTGTTTGAAAGGATCGGCCTTCCCGAACCAGGAACCGAGATCAAGGGTCTGGAGTTCCTGCAGAGTAAATTCGTCAACAAGCCAGGGAGCCCGCCCCGGGAATTTATCTTGCGCGTCGGATATTCGTTTCAGGTCGAAATCGTGGACCAGCACAGGTTCTCCGTCTCTGCTCAATCGAACGTCGATTTCCCACATAGCGGCGCCTGCGGCAAGGGCCAAACGGGCTGCAGCCAGGGTGTTTTCAGGCGCAAGCGAGCGCGCTCCACGATGCGCTACGATTAGACGCCGCTTTTTAACGGCGTTAAAAATGGTATGTACCATAAAAAACCCGTCGGTCGAACCTCCGTAAAATACCATATATTGAAAATCATTTAACTTCCATTGGGCTTTATGAAAAAAATACTGCTTTGCGGTAGTAGTTATTACTTACTACACTGGATTGTTTTTTATTTTGAAAAGTAAGATATTACGGCCAAGAGTTGGTTTCAAGAAGTACCCTATTCCCCGAAAGCCAGGCCCCCTCCCTCCTCCTGGCTTTCACCTTTTTTGGGGCTGAATGAAAAAAATCGCTGAATTGGTGAATCGGTTAGTGGCGCCAGTTTCCTCGTCCCATTCACCCATTCACCCTCCTCAGATTGCACCCGGTTGAATTATATCCGATCATCTGCTAGACTATTTTATTTAGAAGGGTTTTTCAAATGCAAGTTGTTTGAAGCATGGAGACTGGATGAACATAGCTCTTGTTTTTCCCCCCTTCTATTTCGAGCCTATGTACAACCTGCCTCCGCTAGGCCTCATAAATCTTGCCACAGCCCTCAAACCCTCGCCTCATACAGTAAAAATATTCGATTTTCCGCTCGATATTCGCCGCAAAACGCTGTCGATGGACAAGAATATTTATGCTCGATGCGCCAGGCAAATCCTCGATTTTTCACCCGATGCAGTCGGATTTTCGGTTCAATGCACAACCTACCCTCCGGCGGTCAATATCGCGCGAGAATTGAAGAAACTGGATCCACTGCTAAAGATCGTATTCGGTGGCCCCAATGTATCGTCCATAGATGAGCTTACCCTTTCGCGATTCCCGTTTATCGACGCGGTGGTGCGCGGTGAAGGAGAAATTGCTTTCCCGGAATTGATCGGGGCTTTCGAAGGCCGGGTTGCCCCGGAATCGGTAGAGGGGGTAACACTGCGCGGATCGGACAGGATAGTGCGTAATCCCGACCGGGAACTTATAGAAAACCTCGATTGCCTGCCGGTAAGCGATTATACGTTCGTACCTCCTTTCAGCGAATACCGCGACGCCTGCGGGATCGGGCGCTCGATCGCCATACTGGAGGTCGGCAGGGGGTGTCCGCACCGGTGCGTCTATTGTTCTCAATCGATCATGTGGAGACGAAGGCCAAGGACATTTTCAACAGCGCGAATCATCCAAGAGATGAAGAACCTGGCCGATCATTTCGGCGCCGAGTGCTTTCTGCTCGCCTTCGACCAGTTTACCGCAAGGAGAAGCTTTGCTGAACAATTCTGCCATGGCCTCATAGATGCCGGTCTCGATCGCCTCCCATGGTACTGCATCTCGAGGCTCGACACTGTCGATAAAGAGCTGCTCGATTTGATGCGCAGGGCCGGATGCGAGACGATGTGCTACGGGATCGACTCCGGATCGAAAAGGACACTGGCTTTCATTCACAAGGACATTGACCGCGAAATCCTCTTCGACAGGGTCAGGGAGACCACGGAGGCAGGAATCGTCCCCACCTTGAGCTTCGTGATCGGATTTCCGGAGGAAGAGAGGCAAGATCTCGAAGAGACTCTCGAACTCGCATTAAGAGCCGCCGCTACGGGAAATACGAACGTTCTGGTGCAGATGGCCACCATTTTGCCCGGGACCGAGCTGTACACTAAATACAGGCACATGCTGGTTCGAGAAGTCGACACCTATTTCTCGCTCGGAATCGAGTTCGACGAAGGCAGACGATTGGCATCCGATGACATGCTGATCGATTCGGAACCGACGATTTTCAGCAGTTTCCACAACCTGCCCTGCCCTGCCGGGACACTGGAGGAGCTAAATGAGACGGCAAGCTACTTCACCGTAATCGCAGCCCTCTATCCGAGGAGTTTTCTACTGCTTGGCATCGAGTTGGGCCTGCCCGTCGTCGACCTCTTTTTCCGTTTTCTGGAAAGTGTTGCCCAAAAGGAGATAGAGCTCTCGGGAGCGGCCTTTTCGCCGGCGATCCCCCAACCGAGTTCAACCGGCGCCGGGCCTCGCCGCCGCCTCTCGCCCCTGGCCTGCCTGGCGCATTTCGAAGATTTTGCCGCCCAATGCCTTGCCCGGCGTGACGTGGTTGTGCGTGAGTTCATCCCCGAACTCATAAAGTATGAAACGTGCCTTTTCAGGGCCGGTGAAACCGCAGGGCCGGCTTCGCCGTTTGTCATCGACCCCGGCGGGATACACAGCTTGAAACCGTTGCGTAACCGGAAGGTTTCAATCGAGCGGTTCACATATGATATCCCAGGTCTTATCTTGCACTTCAGATGCGGCCATTTCCCGGATTCGTGCCGGCAAAGGCCGGTTTTTCTCGCCTTCTCCCGGGCGCCGGGCGGTACGAAGGTTCGAGAAATTAACGAATTCGGGGTCGATTTTCTCGGGTTGTGTGACGGGCAGATCACCTTAAAGGATATTGCAGACAGACTTTACCTGAAATACGGAGCAGATAAAGAGCGCGGCGAATTCGCCGCCGAATGCGCGGAAGCTGCCGCAACGCTTGCCGGTATCGAGCTTCTTGCGCAGGAGGAAAAGCCTTATCACGAAAAGAAAGGAGGTGAAACGGATGCTCCAGGTGAAGGATATCGAGAAAAAGATCCTTGTAGCGGCAGTCGATGAGGCGCCGACAACCTTTGTCGTACCGACCTGACATGCCCCATCGGAATCTCCGGTCCGGAGATAAGAAACCTTGAACCTGCTTAATATTCGGGGGGCGCAGAAATGTGCTCCCCGATTCTTTTGGGCAATTCCATTCAATCATGGACTACGCGAGGTTTGTTTGACCAAATGACGGTAAATCCCAACTTTGAACCTGCCCGGACTGAGGCGGTTGTCCGAATCGACGGACATGTCGATGTGCTGTATGAAATGCTTGAAGCGCACAGTGATGTCTCTTTCGATAATTTGCCCGACCTGGCCGTAACTGTGGATAAAATGAAAAGCGTAGACGTCGTGGCCGCGGTATTTGCGCTTTACTGTCCGGATGAGTATGACGGAAGCGGCTCGAAAGACTTTCTGGCCCATCTCCTGGCTTACGCCGAGCGTCTCCTGAAGGGGCTTTTTCACATAAAATCCGCCCAAGACCTGAGTGATTGCATCCGGTTGAAAAGACCCGGAATGATCTTGCTCATCGAAAACAGCGACGGCTTGATCGAGTTTGATCGTACAATGCTCGCGCAGGCCGGCGTCAGGGTGGCCGGCCTCACGCACATGGGAAGAAACAGGCTCGGGGACGGCAACGCGGTTCCCTTTCCCGAAGGCCTGACCGAACAGGGAAAGGATCTGGTAAAGGAACTCGCGCGCGAAGGTTTCGCATTCGATGCAGCCCATTTGGCGGAGCCCGGTTTTCGCGACCTGGTGCGGCTGCACGAGGGACCGCTAATATCCTCGCACACCGGGGTGCGGGCGCTTGCAGACATTCCGAGAAACCTTACCAGAAATCAGGTTGCCGCCATTATCGAACACAAAGGGGTCATCGGAATAGCCGCCGATCCGAAAATGCTCACACTTTCGGGCAAGGCTTCAATCGACGACATCTTCCATCACATCGACTGGATTGCCCAGTCCTTCGGCGCCGACGCCATCGGCATAGGCACCGACTTTTGCGGCTTTGAGGGCATAAACGCCGGGTTCGAAGACATAACGAAGATGACCGACCTGGAGCGGATAATGCGCGAACACGGGTATCCGGAAAAAAGTATTCGCGCAATAATGGGAGAAAACTGGCGCATTTTCTATGAATCGCTGCTGCAATAGCGCTGGGCGCCTGCGCCCGGTCGGGCCCTTCCGGCCTGTTCTCCTTCCAGTGGTTTCTATGGCGCCCCTGTCTAACGATACGAAGTTAGACAGGGGCGAATTGGCGTTTCCTTGCGCGGCTGTTTTGTAGCGGGAGCGCAGTTAGACAGCGGGCCGCGGAGTTACACGGGTCGGTTATACAGCAGCAGGCCTGGGTGCAAATCCGGCGCCGCAGTATGTCGTTCAGCATCAGAGTCCTTGTCTTGCCAAAAAGACGGGTTGGTCCTCGAGCGGGAACAACAACTCTTTGCTGTCGAACAGTTCTTTTACTTTTCTCAGGATATAGCCCGTTACGGCGGCATAGTCCTCGGTCTTCACCCACGGTCGCAGCGCAATTTTGACGCTGGTTTCGGTAAATTGAGCGATACCGATAGCCGGGGCCGGAGTCTTGAGGATTCGTTCATCACCATCGAGAATCTGCCGAAGGAGTGTTTCGATTTTCTCGATATCATCCTTGTAATTGAATGCTACCTGGATATCCACGAGACGAGTCGGCTCCGCGGAATAATTAATGATGTTGCCCCCGCCAACCTTGGAATTGGGAACGATGATGGTTTTGTTGTCGGGACTCTTGAGAATCGTGGTGAAAATCTCGATTTTTTCTACCGTCCCGCTGGTGCCTCCGGCTTCGATAAAGTCACCGACCTTGAAAGGTTTGAAGACAATCATCAGTACGCCGGCGGCAAAGTTTGACAGTGAGCCTTGGAGCGCCAGGCCCACGGCCAATCCTGCCGCACCCAGAACGGCTATGAAAGAGGTCGTCTGAATACCCAGTTTCCCGAGGGCGGCGAGTATTACGAAGGCTATCATGGCCACGTAGGAAAGGCTCGCGACAAAAGAAATAAGGGTCGGGTCCACCTTCGTTCTATGCATTACATTGTGAATGAGCTTGCGAACGAAATGCGCAATCCATCGGCCGATTAGCAGGATCAGCACGGCCGCAACAGCGTTGAGCCCGTAAAGGGCTATCAGTTCCTGGGACCGGGCCAGAATATGTTCGAACATGTTTTCTGCCTCCTCGGGTTTCCTGAAAAAACAGTAAAAGGATACAATTTTCGGTTGCAATAAACAACTTATACATCAATGCGCCCGGACTGGCAAAAAGCGCCCATTTCTCAGCATCCTGCTAAAAAAGATTGTCATCCTTGTATATTTCAGTATAAATTCCTCTGAGAGATTGTGCGAACTCTCTATCTCCGACTTAAACGTTATTCCCCGCCCTTATTCACCAATTCGATATTGTTTGGCCGAGCAAAAACTCTGTTTGATACATCCCTTGGCTGGATGTTATTTCAGGAGCTGGAAATGCGGGATAAAGACAAGACCAAAGAACAACTGTTATCTGAGCTGCGCGAGCTGCGCCGTCACGTTGCCGCAGTCGAGATGGTCAATGTAGTGGGTGAACCAACCGGAGCGTATCAAAAGGAGAGCGCCGATACATTCAGGCTCCTCTACGAGGAAGCACCTCTGCCCTACCAGTCCCTCGATGAAAACGGCAATTTGATCGAGGTAAACAAGGCGTGGCTCGATACACTCGGCTACAACAAAGAGGAAGTCATCGGGAAGAATTTCGGTGATTTTCTCCATTCCGACCGGGTCGAGCGTTTCAAGGAAAACTTTCAGCGATTCAAGGCCCTGGGAAAGGTCCACGGAGTTGAATTCGAGATGGTGAGAAAGGATGGATTGACCGTCCTGGTATCTCTTACCGGCAGAATCGGCAGGGATGATCACGGAAACTTCCGGCAGACCCATTGTATTTTCCAGGACATCACGCAGCGTCGCGAGGCTGAGCAAGCGACCGAAGCAGCATACCTGCGGCATCGATCCCTTGTTGAAACGGCCATGGATGGATTTTGGCTTACGGACTTACAGGGCAACCTGATCGAGGTCAACGAGACCTACTGCCGGATGAGCGGATACAGCGAACAAGAACTGCTGACCATGAAGATCAACGACGTGGAAGCCTTGGAAACCCCGGTGGACACAGCCGACCGTATCCGGAAAATCATCTTTGCGGGTGAGGACCGATTTGAAAGCCGCCACAAACGAAAAGACGGATATGTTTTTGATGTCGAGGTGAGCGTTAAATATCGAGCCGAAGAAGGCGGTCAATTAGTCGTTTTTCTGCGAGATATAACCGATCGCAAACTGGCCGAGGAGGCGTTGCGTGAGAGGGAGGAGCTGTTTAGAAACGTCTTCGAGCACCACTCCGCCGTTAAGCTGATCATCGATCCTGATACGGGAAATATTCAAAATGCCAACAAGGCCGCTCAAAGCTTCTATGGATGGTCTGAAGAGCAACTGAAGCGCATGAGTATGCTCGACATCAACACGCTCCCCGCCAAAGAAGTGAGCCTGCAAATGGACAAGGCCATACGCCGGGAACAGGTGCGTTTTGAGTTTCGTCATCGCCGGGCTGACGGCTCCATTCGGGATGTCGAGGTCTTCAGCGGTATAATCGTGGTTAACGAAAAAACACTGCTCCACTCTATCGTCCATGACGTAACGGAGCGCAAAGAGGCGGAACGGCTGCTGCGTGAGAGCGAGGAAAGATATCGTCAACTTTTTGACAATATTAAAGATGCGGTTTATGTTTATCTGGGAACCGCGGAAAGAATGCCTGGCCGTATCATCGAGGTCAATGAAGTCGCCTGCAAGAGCTTGGGCTATACGCGTGAAGAGTTCCTGCAGATGAGCCCCCCCGACATCGATACTCCGGACACACTCGCCAATCTGCCTCGGGTGATGGAGGAACTCTACCAAAATGGCCAAACGATGTGGGAAGGCGCCCATATGACCAAGGACGGACAGCGCATTCCGGTCGAGATTAGCAACCGGCTCTTCGATTTTCGCGGCGTTCCCATGATTTTGGCCACGGCCCGCGACCTCAGCGAGCGCAAGAAGGCCGAAGAAGAAAAGGAAGAGCTGCAGGCCCAGTTAAACCATGCGCAGAAGATGGAGTCGGTGGGAAGGCTTGCGGGTGGCGTGGCGCACGACTTTAATAACATGTTGGGTGTGATTCTGGGCCATGCGGAAATGGCCATGGGGCAGATTGATGAAACGAACCAGCTTTTTGCGGACTTGACGGAAATCACCAAAGCTGCCGAGCGCTCTGCGGAGCTGACCAGACAGTTGCTGGCCTTCGCGCGCAGGCAGACCATCTCCCCGAAGATTCTCGATCTGAACGAGACAGTTGAAGGGATGCTCAAAATGCTGCGGAGGTTGATCGGGGAGGACATCGATCTCGCCTGGCTTCCCGCCAAGAGTCTTTGGCCGGTCAAGGTCGACCCCAGCCAGCTCGATCAGGTCCTGGCCAATCTATGCGTCAATGCTCGAGACGCAATTTCGGGGATAGGCAAGGTTACCATCGAAACGGGGACCACCTGCTTCGACAACGACTACTGCGCCCGGCATCCGGAGTTTGTGCCGGGCGAGTTCGTAATGCTTGCCGTAAGCGACGACGGCTGCGGCATGGATAAGGAGACTGTGAGCAAGATTTTCGAACCCTTTTACACCACCAAAAATATGGGCGAAGGAACTGGACTTGGACTGGCGACGGTATACGGCATCGTCAGGCAGAACAATGGATTTATCAATGTTTACAGTGAACCGGGACAAGGAACAACGTTCAAGCTCTACATTCCACGCGCCGAAGAGCAAAAGACAGAGAAGCCGCCCGTACACTCGAACCAAGACCTGCGAGGAAAGGAAACAGTGCTTCTGGTGGAGGACGAAGAGCCGATGCTGGCTCTGGGTAAGACTATCTTGCAGCGATATGGTTATGAGGTCCTTGCAACCAAGAGTCCGACTGAAGCTTTGGCTATGGCACAAAACCACGCCGGTCCGCTCCATCTGCTCATTACCGATGTGGTAATGCCCGAAATGAACGGTAGAGATCTTAGAGACAGGCTCGCAGAAATAAAGCCCGGCTTTAAAACCATTTTCATGTCGGGGTATACGGCCAATGTCATCGCCCATCACGGAATTCTTGATGAAGGAATCAACTTTTTGCAAAAACCTTTTTCTCTACAGACCATCCTGGAAAAGATTCGGCTGGTGCTTGACGGATGACACCGGTTTCCAAGACCTTGTTCGAGCGGTGCAGCGGGTATTCTTTCGTCCGGGTCTCGGTCCACCTCGACCAGTTTCGGCGAGATGATGCACATGGCGCAGTCGTTGGTCGGAAACGTCTTGTCGAGCCGGGAGATTATGCCGCCTATCGCCGGCGACTTATCCACCAAATGCACGCCGTAGCCGGAATTTGCGAGATCAAGCGACGCCTGCTTTCCGGCGATGCCGGCCCCAACAACCAGGACAGGGCCTCTGCTGCGACCAGCCTTCTGGTTTGAGATAACCGTTCCTCCCGGTTCGAAAAACGCAAGGTACGGCCGCTTCCCTCCGTCGCCTTGCTTTGGCTTCCCCTTCGAGAGTTCGGGTCCTCAAGCGCAGGTGTTCCCGCTGCCGGACTTTCCTCTGGCATAACAATAAACCTGTCAGGCTGCGACATAACGCTTCAGCCCTGCATCGTATCGCACAAGTCCCTGCCTCGATGAAATATTGAGCTGTCTTGAAACTTCGGACGGACTAAGGCCCAGGGCCTCGGAGATCTCCCCGGTAGAAAGAGGACCTTCCCGCAAAAGCGACGTGACCTGGCTTATCACCAGCTTGCTCACGATCGCATCGTAGAACAGCCTGTTCGTCTCTTCGCTGTTGAAGAATTTATCGTACTCTTTCTCGGGTTCCGAAGAGGCCCTCAACTCGCGGGGAGTTCTCAGCCTTTCCCTTTCCACCAGTTTGATGTACGGGATCAGCTTTGCCGCCGCTTCAAGCTTGAACCGCAGCGTCTTTTCGTCTATGCCTTCGCTCGATCCGAGAGGACCCAGCTTCTGAATCCCGGGGGCAAATTCGTTCATAATGTTTGCGAAACGGACTCCTTCACCAGCAGACACCCATTCGAGCCTCAACCTCTCGGAATTGATCCCTATGTGCTCCAGCAGCTTCTTGCATATTTTCACCATGCCCAGCGCATTGTAATTTCCGTTGGTGATATAATGGCAGTCGTTGAGATGGCATCCCCCGACAAACACCCCGTCCAGGCCGTGTAAAAAAGCGCGGAATATATGCGCCAGATCGACCCTGGCCGAACACATGACCCTTATAAGCCGTATGTGAGGGGGGTATTGAAGGCGGGAAACCCCGCAAAGGTCGGCCCCTCCGTAGCAGCACCAGTTGCATATAATTCCGAGCAATTTCGGATTGTATTCACCACCCGTACCCATATACTTACACCTCCCCGTTCAGCTTGCCCCGGATTTGTCCGTCAGCAGGCTTCGGCATGCATTGAAGGAACAACCGCGTCAATCTGGCTGAAGATCTCTTCATCCGTGTAGTGTTTGAGCGATATGGCCGAGGTTGCGCAAACCGTGTTGCAAAGGCCGTCTCCTTTGCAGAGAACCGGATTCACCACGGCCTTTTTTCCCTTGGGAGTCCGGTAAAAATCTATCGCGCCGTAGCTGCATACCGTGATGCAAGCCCCGCAGGACACACACCTGCTCTCGTCTACTTCGCAGACCGAACCCGACGCCGCGACGGTATCGTGGGAAAGAAGAGTGAGAGCGCGGCCGGCAGCCCCGTAAGCCTGGCTGACCGCCTCGGATATATGTTTTGGATAATGAGCGGTCCCGCACAGGTAAACGCCTTCCGCGCCGAAATCCACGGGCCTCAGTTTTACGTGGGCCTCCTGGAAAAATCCGTCCGGCCCCAGGGCCACTTTGAACAAGCCGGCGATTTCCTTTATCCCTTCGGAAGGAACGACAGCCGCGGACAAAATCACGCGGTCGGCATCCAGGGCCAGCCTCTGCCCCAACACGGGATCGGGGACGGTAACTCTCAAGACCGGCCGACCTTCCTCGACGACCGGTTCCACCCGGGGTTTATCCTCCGGAGCGAAACGGATGAACTTTACGTCTCTGCCCGCCGCCCCGCGGTAATAATCCTCCCTGAATCCGTACATTCTCATGTCCCGGAAAAGAATCCGGATATCCATCTCCGGGTTTATTTCCTTGAGTTTCAAGGCGTTCTTAACGGCGTGGCTGCAGCATATTCTCGCGCAGTAGTTCCTGTCCTCCTGCCTGCAGCCCACGCATTGGATCATGACCATGCTCCGGGAATTGATTGTGCCTTGTTCCCGCTCGGCTATCTTCTCCTCGAGCGCGAGCTGGGTCATGACCCTTTCGTCTTCCCCGAAGAGGTATTCGGAAGGCTTGTATTCCTCGGCCCCTGTGGCGATGACCGCCGCGCCGTGTTTTATCTCCGAAAACCCCCTTCGGGACTTGATCCTGGTCGTGAAGTTTCCGACAAAACCCGCGACTTCAAATATTGTGGCCTCCGTGTAGACATGAATTCCGGGATGCCGGTAAACCTTGCCTATGAGGTCGCCGAGGAAGGCCTGAACATCCAGACCCTCCAGGGTGTAGTGAATCCTCCGGGCCGTCCCCCCGAGCTCTTTTTCCCTTTCCACCAGGTGAACCTGGTGTCCCTGTTTGGCTATGGACAGAGCGCACGTCATTCCTGCCACGCCCCCTCCGACCACCAGCGCCGCCTTGTCGACCGGAAGATCGTATTCCCTCAGGGGCTCCAGGCGGCAAGCCCTTGCAACCGACATCCGTATTATGTCCTTCGCCTTTTCGGTCGCCTTCTCCTGCTCTTTGGAGTGCACCCAGGAACAGTGTTCACGGATGTTCGCCATGTCGTAGAAGTATTGATTGATTCCCGCCTCCCGGAGCGTGTCCCGGAAAAGAGGCTCATGCGTTCTCGGGGTGCAGGCGGCTACCACCACGCGGTTAAGCCCTTTTTCCCGGATCGATTTCGAGAGTTTCTGCGCGGCCTCGGTGGAGCATATAAAAAGGCTTTCCTCGGCGTGCACCACGCTCGGCAGGCTCAAGGCGTAATCGACCGTCGAGGGCACATCCACTATCCTTCCAATATTTGCCCCGCAGTGGCACACATAGACCCCCACTCTGGGCTCCTCCCTGGAAACATCCCTTTCTTCGGGATATATTCTTTCTTTGGACAATTTCCAGCGCCGGTAGGAAAGGAGTTCGCCGCACTGGGAACCGGCCCCGCTCGCGGTCACCACCGACTCGGGGATATCCACCGGGCCCTGGAAAGCGCCGCTTATGAAAACTCCCGGACGCGTGGTCTGCATGGGATTTACCGGGTTGGTCCTGCAGAACCCGTGCGAATTGAGCTCGATGCCGCATTTGGCCGCGATGTCCTTGAAATCGGCGGGAGGGGTGAGGCCGACGGAAAGCACCACCATGTCGAATTCTTCTTCCTTCACCCCATAGTCGGGAGTCGAGTACCTGATCGTTACGTTCTTGCTTTCCGGAATTTCTTTGCCTATCGACACGTAGCTCCGGATGAACCGGACCCCGGAAAGGTTCGCCGTTCTTTGGTAGAACCGCTCGAAGTCTTTACCGTAGGAACGGATATCGTTGTGGAATATGGTGCACTCGGCGTCGGCGTCATGGTCTTTTGTCAGGATAACCTGCTTTTGCGTGTAGGTGCAGCATACAGCCGAACAGTAGCTGTTTGCGCCCGCAAGGACCTGCCTCGAACCGATGCACTGGATCCAGGCTATCTTGCGGGGGTGTTTCCCGTCCGAAGCACGCCTTATCTCGCCCCCATACGGGCCGGTAGCGCACAGAAGCCGTTCGTAGTCGAGGCTGGTTACGACGTTTTCCATCCTTCCGTAACCGAATTCGTCCCTTAGCTTTGCGTCGAAAGGCTTGAAGCCCGGGGCGAGGATTATCGCCCCCACTTTTACTTCCACTTTTTCCGCCATTTGATTGAAGTCTATGGCCCCGGTCTTACAGACGGCCGAACAGATACGGCACTTTTTCTCTTTCAGGTAGAGGCAGCTGTCGTCTATGTAGGTGACTAAGGGGGTAGCCTGCGCGAAGTATATGTGGACGGCTTTGTTCTTCGATATTTCCTGGTTGAACCGGTCGGGGTAAGTGACCGGACAGTATTCCACGCAGGTGGTGCAGCCCGTACACTTTTCCTCAATGATGTACCGAGGCTTTTTTAAAATGGTTACCGTGAAGTCCCCGGCTTTTCCTTCTACGCCGTCCAGGTCGGTATAGGTAAGGATCTCGATGTTAGGGTGTCTGCTGCATTCATTGAACTTGGGGGATTCAATGCACATGGAGCAGTCGTTGGTGGGGAACGTCTTGTCGAGTTGCGCCATGTGGCCGCCGATGGTGGGCGATTTTTCGACCAGGTAAACCTTGAAGCCCGCGGCGCCGAGGTCAAGGGCTGCCTGAATGCCGCTTATCCCTCCACCGACGACCATGACATCCCCGAAATTGCCGACCGGAACGCCTTTAAGAATCTGCTCGCTAATCATTTCCAGTTCTTTTGCCACTTCTATCGCCTCGCAAGGTTGCTTCGGCCCATTTTATAGAGGGCCCAATGTTTCCCGGGAAGTTTCTTGCCGGGATTTTCGTTACCCGGTTTCATTTCCTGCTGCACAGTCCGGGAAAAATCTTCATCAGGTCCTGCTCGGTAAGATTTTTGAGCAACAGTTCGTAATAGTCGGGTTCGGGCTCGTCCATTCCGGCGTCGCTTTCACCCGGCGTTTGCTCGGCTGCTGTCTCCTTAACCTCCACTACGGTGTTTCTCCTCTTATCCAGCACAGGCTCCAGACCGGCGTTATTTTTAATCCAGTGATCGCATTCGTCATGGCTGCCAACATATAAAAATGCGATTTTCTCGTTCCGCATTACGCCCACGAGACGGTAGCCCCGCACCAGGTCGAACTTGACGCAGTTCTTGATCCGGGCTTCCCCGTATCGGGTAAGCCGTCCCATAAGCTTTGGATCGCGAGTCCCTCCATCAACGAGCTGATCGATTATCGCCTGGGCGTGCCTGGCGGCTGCTGCGGCATTCGCTCCTCCTTTGAGAAGGGTCTTGAGCTGTTTGGTCTGCTTGGCGTCCTGATATACCAAGAAGCTCCCTTCCATCTGGATATCTCCCCTGTTGCGGCTATTAGAAAACCGTGGGAACAGGCTTCGGCCGTTTATTGCCGATGATGTTTTTGCCTGTTCCCGCAAAAGTAACTATTCTTCCTCTTCGGGCGTGAACCCGAGGCGCTCCCATTGGGCCTTCGCCTCCTCTTCCGCCCTTTTGACTTCCTCATCGCTCCATGGCTCGAGAACCAGGCTCTCGGCCACGACCTGCCAGATGTATTTCACCTCGTAGTTGCAATCCGGATAGAATTTGGGGATTCTTTTCATGATCTGATCGCGGCAGTTGGAACAGCCCACAACGACCACGTTCGCCCCGCTGTTCTTGATCTGCTCATACTTGTAGCGGGCATGGTAGGCGGATTCCTTCTCGTAGGGCATCGGCCAGTTGCCGCCTCCGGCTCCGCAGCAGAAATTGTTCATGCGATTGGGTTGCAACTCTACAAACCGGTCCACGCACTGCTCCAGGATCCATCGCGGCTCTTCGAAGTAGCCCTCGCCGAAGTTACGTTCCAGCTCCCGGCCGTGTTTACAGGAGTCGTGCCAGGTGAAGATTTTGCCTGCACTACGGCTCTTGTCCAGCGTGATCCTGCCGCTCTCAATGATCTCTTTGAGATAGTCATAGAGGTAGATATGATTAATCTTATTGTTGGGGTCCTCCAGCACGCACTCTTTCATTCCCTTCCTGCAGCCATAAGACCCGCCGCCGCAGTCCGGCATGATCATCCGGCCGATCTTATGCTTTTTCATCAAACCAATCTTTCTCCCGGCCAGTTCCCTGGTGGTTGCAGCGTCTCCCGTAAATAACCCCCAGTCTACGGCCTCCCAGTTTTCCGAAGGGACGGTCCAGTTCTCCCTGGCTGCGTAAAAAATTTTCCACCACCAGAGCATGTCGTCGTTATCGGAAAAGACCTCCTTAGAGTTGGGAAAAAAGAGAATGTCCGCGTTGTCCTTGTCAATGGGGACGTAAAAACCGGGGCATTGCTCATCGGCAAGCTCACGGCCCATGTCTGACATGAGGAAAAAGTAGTCTTCCCGGGGAATGGCCATATTGTTGCCGGTAGCCAGCACGTTCAAGACGCCTTTATGCAGAATTCCCGGCACGTTGTCGCGCGGACGCATGGATTTCATGTATCCCATTATACCCACGATGTCGATTTCCATGGGACAGGCGTGAACGCACCGGCCGCAACCCGTGCAGACCCAGGGGAACATCGATTCAACTACTTCGTCCAGCATGCCGAAAGCCAGCATCCGGATGACCTTGCGGACATCCAGGCCATCCAGGGCCGGCGTGCCGGTCGCCGGACATCCGCCGGAGCACGTGCCGCAGGTAAGGCAAAGATTTAAATCGAATTTACTCAGATATTGTCTAACCGAATCGGGGAGTGCTGTGGGATTCAAAAGAGTGTCTTTCATTTCATCAGCCTTTCCTGGCACAAAAGTGTTGCCTCGCAGATGTCGATCCCAACGGGTCTGCAACGCGCTGGACCGCTGAAATTTTCATATGCACCCACTCGAATGAACCTGGGTGTTTCGCCCTCGAAACTATGGAAGGCGGCTTTGCCTGCTTTTTCGACGTCACCCAGTCGCCGGGAGATTGTGTAGACCGGGAGGCCGCTGCCGGCTGCGACCTCCCTTACCGATTGAGGGCCCTTCTTGAGCCACTCAAGGATAAGGGCTTTATGACACTCTTCGAGGGCGGCTGCTCCGAGTATCTCTTCATACCTCCGCTTGTCTATTTTCTCATTGCATACATTGCCCAGTTCGGTGAGCCGCCGTTTCATTCCGAGGAGCCACCTGAGCCTTACAGACCCGAAAGTTTGGGCGAGAACCGAAGGATGCAGTCCGAACCTGCTCCTGTCCACGGGCCCAAGCCCGCGGACCACTTCGCTGAGTTCGCAAACCGAACGGGCAAATTCCTGTCCTTCGGCCGCGCTCACCCAGCGCAGCTGTAAACGTTCACCCCCGATACCGGAGTATTCAAGCAGCTTCCTTGTCATTTAAACACGTCTGGCAGTGTGGAAGTTGCCCTCCAGGTAATGACAATCTCCAAAGTGGCAGCCATAAACGAAAACTGCGTCAAAACCGCTTCGAAGTCCCTCCAGAAGGTGGAGTCCGCCGCTCAGGGCGGGCCAGGCCTGTCCAGGGGAAGACGCCGCCTGAGATTCAAGCGGAAAACAGCACTGATGATCGCGCCACGCGCTCACGTTCTCTTGAGATGTTCAAACCGGCCAAATGGCGCCGGGACCGTCAAAGAGATTGTGGACAAATCTATGTAGGGATGGCGAAGAGTCGAAAAAACGCAATTCTTCGGCCACGCCATCCGCCCTGCCGAACACGGGCAGGATGAAAAGCGCTGTTTCAGCCATGGCCGAAAAATTGGTACATGAATGGGCTCCCTTCGGAAAATCTCGACATGCGGGGGAGAAAATAACTGCCTAACTCCTATATGTCAAATAGAATTTATCTATAGGATCAAAGCTATTGGACTGAATCCGGCTTCGACTGAAAAAATCCTTGCAACTGCAAACGAAGTTCTCCAGACTGAGGAACCGGCGGATATCCGCCAATGATGGAATTGTGAAGGAAGCCGGTTAGATAAATTGTGGCCCGGGTTTGCCTCTCGGTGAGGTTTTTCGCAAGGGGCCGGGGGTTTTTTGAAATGCTCTTTTTACCTTCGGGGTGAGTAATGGAAAGGATAAAGGTCTACCTGGACGAAACTCGCAACGCCTGCATAGTCTGCGGCAATTGCGGAAAAGCCAGAGAGATAAGTTTCTCCGAAAGAGAGGCGCCTCGATCGAGTCTCGTAAAATGTAGTTGCGGCAACTCTTTTATCGTCTCTTTCGAGAAGAGGCAATATTACCGAAAACAAGTCGACATACGGGGACTGTGCTTTGAAAGCGCGGATCCGACCGAAGGCACACCAGTTAAAATAACAGACATTTCCGTCTGCGGATTGCAATTCGATACATCAGGAGACAATAAGTTTCAACTCAACCAGAAACTCAGAGTTATTTTCCGGCTGGAAGGTCAAATTGTAAATCTGGTGGTTTGCGTTCGTCACATTCGCGGTAAAAAAATCGGAGTTGAAATAATAAGCATAGAAGAACACAGCAAGAAAATAATGGGGTTTTATCTTTTGCCTTGATAAGTGGCAAAGGACGCTCTGGCTCAAATGGGAAGCGCGGATCGCCTCGATGGTCTTTCGAGCTCTTCGTGGTGAAAAATAGTCTTACCCCCACAGCTTGTGATGACACCACGAAGGCCGTGAAGAGCACGAAGGCAGGTCGAAAGGCCTTGCTCTGTCCCGATCCATCAGACAGTTGCTTTTCTTTCACAAAACTGCTATGTAGCGCGACTTATAAGACAGAAAGAGATAATCACCGGCTGAAGAAAAGGGCGGCGCAGGCCTTGGCTTTTTCGGCTTGCCCGCGTTTAATCAACCCTTCTAAATTGGTCATTTTATGAAAATAGCAGTCATAGGCGCTGGTTACGTTGGACTGGTCAGTGGGGCCTGCCTTGCCGAATTCGGCCACGAGGTCACGTGCGTTGATAATGATGAATCCAAAATCCTTCGGCTGCGCAATGGGGAAATCCCCATTTATGAGCCGGGCCTTGAAACGATGATCAAGAAGAACACTCAGGCGGGTCGCCTCATTTTCTCAACCCAATACACCCCCTGCGTTCCGGAGGCCGAGGTGATTTTCGTTGCCGTGGGAACTCCGGCCTCGCGGCGGGGCGACGGCTACGCCGATCTTTCGTACGTCTACGAGGCGGCCCGTCAGATGGCGCCCTTTCTGCACGATTACACGGTGGTGATAAACAAAAGTACGGTGCCTGTCGGCACTGCCGCACAGGTCAGGAGGATTATCTCCGAAACCAACCCTGATGCCTCTTTCGATGTTGCGAGCAACCCTGAATTCTTGCGGGAAGGGGCGGCCATAAACGATTTCATGCGTCCGGACCGCATCGTGCTGGGGGTTGATTCGAAAAGGGCCGAAGAAGTTCTTAGATCGGTCTACCGACCACTCTATTTGATCGAAACCCCTTTCGTTATAACCACCATCGAGACGGCGGAGCTTACAAAGTACGCGGCCAATGCCTTTCTAGCCACCAAGATCAGTTTCATAAACGAGGTCGCAAACCTCTGCGAGGAAATCGGGGGCAATGTCCAGGACGTAGCAAAAGGTATAGGCCTTGACGGCAGGATCGGGAAAAAATTTCTCCACGCCGGTCCGGGCTACGGAGGTTCGTGTTTTCCCAAAGACACCCAGGCACTGCTCAGAATAGCCCAGGAAAACGGGGTGGCTTTTCGCATAATCGAGGCGGCCATAGAAGTCAATGCCGCTCAAAAGGCCCGCATGACTCGAAAGATCAGGCAGGCCCTTGGCGGGTCTGAAGGAGGCAAAACCATCGCCGTTCTGGGCCTTGCGTTCAAGCCCGAAACCGACGATGTGAGGGATTCTCCCGCCATAACCATTATTTCGAAGCTGGTCGAACACGGAGCTTCGGTTCGCGCGCACGACCCGCAGGCAATGGATGAGGCGGCCAAACTGCTCGCAGGCGTTAGATTTTGCTCCAATCCCTACGAGGCATGCGAGGGGGCCGATGCTCTTGTGTTGATGACCGAATGGAACGAATACCGGGCGCTCGACCTGGATCGCATCAAAGGACTGCTCAAGGCCCCCCTGTTCATAGACCTGAGAAACGTTTACAGGCCGGCGGCGATGCGGCAACTGGGCTTCAACTACTTCAGCGTTGGCAGAGTCACGGTAAATGGCAACACAGCCTCGGTTTAAAGGGCCCGACGGGTTTTTTCCCCCGTGGTTTTTCTTTTTCGCTATCTGGTTGTGCGTCGCCTTTTACGCGACGCACAACAAACCTGCCGTAGCTGCCGAGGCGCCGGGAGTTTCTCCAGCCTGCGCCACACACCATTTCGCTCCTTTGCTCAAGTTCAAGATCATCAGGAAATACCCGCATGATCCGGAGGCATTTACGCAGGGGCTGCTTTTTACCAACGGATTTCTCTACGAAAGCACAGGTCTTAACGGCAGGTCGAGCCTGCGGAAGGTTGCACTCAAAACCGGCCGTGTCCTCAAAGAATACGATCTGCCGCCTCAATACTTCGGAGAAGGCTTGGCGCTGTGGGACGGATCGCTCATCCAACTCACATGGCTGAACGGAATAGCATTCGAATACAACCTGCACAGTTTTGCGCTCGAGCGTGAATTCCGGTACCCCGGGCAGGGTTGGGGCCTGACGAACGACAAAAAAAGCCTGATAATGAGCAACGGCAGCTCGAAGCTTCTGTTTATCGATCCCGCTACCTTTACCGTGCAGCGTTCGGTGCGCGTCCTGGACATGGGGAGGCCGGTCCGACTGCTGAATGAACTCGAGTACATAAACGGCCAGGTTTTCGCCAACGTATGGCACGAGGACTACATTGCGAGAATATCTCCGAAAACCGGCGAAGTTACCGGGTGGCTGGATCTTAGGGCTTTGCGCAGCCAATTGCCGCCCAGCGCGAAGGATTTGAACGGGATCGCCTACGATCCCGAAAAAGACAGGATTTTCATTACCGGAAAGCTCTGGCCTTTTCTCTACGAGATCAAGCTGACGAAACGTTAGGAGCACAGCCGATTGCCCCTGTGCAGCTAGAATCCCAGGGAAGCCTCTATAATCTTTTTAAAGCCGGTATCCCTCACTTGCCACATTTCCTTGAGATCGTTAAAGCGCCATGTTTGGGTCACGTTGACATTTCTAAGAATCGGGGAATTGAGCAACCAGTATTCACAGTGCAAAGTCACCGTGGCGAACCGGTTATTTTCGGAAAACTCGATGTCTCTCACTTCGTAGTCGGTGAGCCGGATATTGCGTTTCAGCCTGTCCATTTCCGCCCAGTAATGTTCTACTCGGGTCTTTGGAACGAAAATCTCCGCATGCTCAAAATCCTGCCACCTTATGTCGCTGTTGAATGCATCGAGCGGAGCTTTCAAAGACTCTTTGATCTTTTGGGCCCTATGACCCGCAGTGGCGCAGGATGCGGTAACCAGCGCAAAAAAGAATAAGACGCAGAGCCTGACTATCGGGCCCCCGGTTCTCGTCGTCCGTTTCATAACGTCTCCAGACCAGGTTGATCGTATTGGGCTATTTTCATACAGAACGGTGTTTGCGATCAAGCGAATTCAGATGAATTTTTCTCTTTAAATATGCCCGCGCCGTTCCATTTCAGTATTATTCAGCAATCTAATGGGTTAGAATGGCCGGTGTCATAAATAACCCCCGCAAAAGAGTGAATTAGATGACCCAATACGTCTGGTGCAAAAATGACGAGTGCAGGATTCCTGCATTCCGATGCATGTTGTGCCGCTCGGACTGCTATGAAATGCGTGTGCGCAGCCCGGAGGACGCACTGGGCAGAACCTTCGAAATATTGAGGAATTCCGGTAAATTCAAGGAGCATTTTGTCATGAGGCGCAAGGACGGCGGTAAGATAAGTGATGGACAGCTCTCCTTTTTGGAAAAAGACCAGAAAGAACAGGTCCTGGAAACCGAGGAACAGAAAACTGACAACGGTGTATTTATTCTGGATAACGGCAGAATAGAGCCGGTTTCCGCGGATTCATACACGGCATCCACTCTGTACCGGACAGTGGACTCATTCAGCGTGGAGTGCAGACTGGTAAAACCTGAAGAACCGGGCAGCATGCTTTTCGAGGGCAAAAAACCTTCCAAAAAGACCGTGCCCATCCTGGTAGGCAGAGATGGAGAATGTGTGCTTTTGAATTCCTGGGAAGAACTGGAGTCGGAGCCTTCCCGGCTTTCAAACGCCCACGAGGTCCTCGGAGCCTTGCCGGTAAAGCAGGTTTTCGTTTTAAAAAGGAAGTAAACAGCAGTGAGGAGTGACGAGTGAGCGGGGCATGGGATTCCCGCGGCAAATCCCTGGGTCACTCGCTCTTTGCTCTTCACTGCTCTAGAACTCCGCGTGTCCGGGCGTTCTCGGAAACGGAATTGCTTCGCGAATGTTGGGGATGCCGGTGACGAACTGCACGAGACGTTCGAGTCCCAGGCCGAAGCCCGAATGTGGGGCCGAGCCGAATTCGCGCAACTCTATGTACCAATGGTAGTCGTCTGTCGGAATCCCTTTTAAGCGCATCTGTTCGAGCAGCACATCGAGCCGCTCTTCCCTCTGTGAGCCTCCGATTATTTCGCCGGTCCCGGGAACCAGTATGTCCATGGCCGCCACGGTTTTTTCATCGTCGTTTACGCGCATATAAAAAGGCTTGAGAGCCCTCGGGAAATTGAGGATGCCAACGGGTCTTCCAAATACCTTTTCGGTAAGATAGCGTTCGTGTTCGGCCTGAAGGTCGAGGCCCCACTCTACGGGGAAAACGAATCGTTCTTTGGATCTGGTGAGGATATCGACCGCTTCGGTGTAAGTGATGACCTCAAAAGAGGATTGCGCCGCGTTTTCGAGGCGCTTCATAAGTTCAGGTTCTATGTAGCGGCCGAAAAACTCCACTTCTTCCGGGCACTCGCCAAGAACCACTCCGATCAGGTATTTAATGAATTCGAGGGCCGTATTAAGGTCGTCTTCGAGATCATAGAAGGCCATTTCCGGCTCGACCATCCAAAACTCCGCCAGATGGCGGCTGGTGTTGGAATTTTCCGCCCTGAAAGTCGGGCCGAAAGTATAGACTTTACCGAGCGCGAGCGCATAGATTTCGGCCTGGAGTTGCCCGCTTACGGTGAGAAATGCGGGTTTTGCGAAAAAGTCAGCCTTGTAAGGGTCTTCGGCCTCAGCGCTTATTAGAGGTTGTGCGGGGTCGAGCGTAGTGACGCGAAAAATTTCCCCCGCCCCTTCGCAATCGCTCGATGTGATTATAGGCGTATGAACGTAATGGAAGCCACGGTCCTGGAAGAACTGGTGAATCGCGAAGCTGAGCCGGCTTCGAACTCTTGCCGCCGCTCCTATCGTGTTGGTCCTTGGCCGCAGATGCGCGATCTGGCGCAGATACTCGAAGGAATGCCTCTTTTTCTGGAGCGGATATGCCGCAGGGTCGGCCCGGCCATAGAGGTGGATTCGTTCGGCTCGAACTTCGATGCTCTGACCTTTGCCCGGCGAAACGGACACGATTCCTTCCACAAGGATTGCGCTTCCAGTGGTGATTTTCCCGAGCAGCTCGCTGTAACCCCGGCCTTGCTGTTCGGTTATTATCTGAAGGCCCTTGAGGCTGGAACCGTCGTTTAGCTCAATGAAACCTACACCCGCCTTGGAATCCCGCTTGGTTTTAACCCAACCCTGGACAAGCACCGTTTTGCCCAGCCATTTCTGCTCGTCTCTAAACAAATCGGCGATTCGTATACCTTTTTCCATATTCCAAATCCCATCTTCGGGGAGTCTTGGCCGCAACGGTTTCGACGCCGTCCCGGTAATTATAATTGATTCATCTTCCATATGCATTCATTGATCGACGCCCCCACGGGGCGATGGGCCGCCATAGCGGTCAGTGCAGGCGTAGCGATTTTCTTGCCCCGCTTATATTTGACCTCAGACTCCATATGGTTATCTTTAAAGGGGAAAAGAAGCAACTACGGATTTTTGAGTTGCTAATCGCGCCGCGGCAGGTTTATATTTACTTTTTTAAAATATTTGAGATTTCAGACTGTCCGGCCGGTTGGCTATGCTCGACATAAGATTCATCGACACGGACAGTTTTCGTTGTCATCCCGAAAGGCTCAATGTTAGAGGGGAGAACCGCCTATGGCCCGGGTATCTGTTGAGGATTGTCTGACTAATGTGGACAGCCGCTTTACGCTTGTTCACCTTGCAGTTCGCCGAGTATTGCAGTTGCGCCATGATGCGCCGCCGACGCTTGAAAACCAAAAAGGCAATAAGGAAGTCGTACTGGCGTTGAGGGAGATAGCTGCCGGCGGAATTACTCCGGACAACATCCGTGAGTTCGAAGAATCCAGGCCGATTGCCGCCGAAGAGGCCTTGCCGGAAGCTGAAGCGAAGAGGTCCGAACTCCAGGAGATCATCGAGGAGGCCGGTTCGTTGGCCGCTTCCGTCGAATACGGTGCTTCGGATCAATATCTGGAGGAAGATCAACCGCCGCAGAGTCCCGGGGAAGAATAGATTTATGGCGGGTCTTTTATGGGTGAGCAGGTCCGGTACGGGGGCCGGAGGCTGATCCAGGTTGACAAGAGCGCAAATCGTGTTTACGAATTAGCTGCTTCTGTATAATCAATTCCCTGTAGGAAAGTATTTCGACTCCAGGAGGCAATCGGTCTTGATGGGTAAAAGAGATTACTACGATGTTTTAGGCGTGCCGCGGCAGGCGGGCGAGGATGATATCAAAAAATCTTATCGGCAGCTTGCGCTCAAATACCATCCTGACCGAAATCCCGGCGACAAGGAAGCTGAAGAGAAATTCAAGGAAGCCGCCGAAGCCTACGAGGTGTTGCACGATACTCAAAAGAGACAGCTCTATGATGCATATGGCCATGAAGGCCTGCGCGGCACCGGGTTCAGCGGATTCAGAGGTTTTGAAGACATCTTCAGCTCGTTTGGAGATATTTTCCAGGATTTCTTCGCCTTCGGCGGCGGCTTTGGAGGGCAGGCTCGTCAGCGTACCGCCGAGAGGCCGGGCGACGATCTTCTGGTAACTCTCAATCTCAGTTTCGAAGAGGCTGTTTACGGAACGCAGAAAGATGTCGATATAAATACCCTGGTTGCGTGTAGCCAGTGTGGCGGAAGCGGGGCCGAACCGGGCACAAAGCAGACCACTTGCCCGGCTTGCCAGGGTTCTGGCCAGGTGGTGCAGTCGCAGGGATTTTTCCGAATCAGCACGAGCTGTGCGCGCTGCCAGGGAACCGGCAGGGTGCTTGTGTCTCCCTGCAAGCAATGCCAGGGCCAGGGGCGAGTGCGGCAAAAAAAACGCGTTCAGGTAAAAGTGCCGGCCGGCGTGGATTCGGGGACTCGACTGAGGTTGAGGGGGGAAGGCGAAAGCGGCTATCGCGGCGGCGCCTCGGGCGACCTGTACGTGAGAATCGAGGTTGCGCCCCATCCTCATATCGAGCGCGACGGCGACAATCTCTACACCAAGATATCCATTTCATTCCTGCAGGCCATCCTCGGAGATAAAGTCGAGATGCCCACCCTGGATGGAGAGAAGACACTCAATGTTGCGCCGGGGACTCAGCCGGGTGAAGTGGTGCGTTTTTCCGGCGAGAGGGTAACCAAATTGAGAGGTTACGGCCGAGGCGATCTTTTTGTCGAGGTCGAGGTAAGAATTCCGAAACAAGTTACGCCCCGTCAGGAAGAACTTCTGAAGGAGTTCATGGAACTCGAGAAGGAAAAAGAAAAGCACAAGGGTAAAAGGTGGCCCTGGAACCGGCATAAAGAGCACGAAAAGGAAACGATGTCGAGCGTTCAACAGGAACTCAACCCTTCCTAGGAGTAGCATGTCACCTGCCGCCACTCAAAAACAATTCGAAGAATTCAGGGCATCGGCCCTCTACTGTCCCAGGTGCAGGCGGGCCATGCCGGTTCGCAGCAGGCTTCTGCTCGTCCTTCCGGACGGAGAACTGCATGAGTATCTGTGTCAGGCATGCATGAGCTCTCTTGGGACAAGGACTGTTCGTGACAGCCAGCAGGGCCGAATTATCCTTCCGTGAGCACGCAAAATGGAAACTTCTCCATAAAAACAGCCAGAACAGCCTATAAATCTTTACATCTACGGGTTTTGCTCGGCACTCCGCTCGGCTGCTGAGTATTCCGGAGCCGATGCGGCCGGATTTGATTCCAGGCTGTTGTAACACATTGTAAATACAGTAAAAGCAATGAAAGACTAGCCAAAAAGCTGAAATGGAGATAAGAAGCTGGTCGGTATTCTTCCTGCCAGGAAGAGACCTTGTGTGGTCCCGGTCGGGACATGTGATGCTGCTGTTGGACGAGGTTAAATTAAAATGATCGAAGCCGAAGGACTGACAAAATTCTATGGTCCCAGGGGGGCCATCCGGAATGTTTCTTTTGAAATCGACAAAGGCGAAGTGGTTGGCTTTCTGGGTCCGAACGGGGCCGGGAAATCGACTACAATCCGCATCCTGACCTGCTACATGCCTCCATCGTCGGGTACGGCGAGAGTGGAGGGTCTCGACATTATCGAGGACTCGCTGCGGATCAGGGAAAAAATCGGTTACCTGCCCGAAAGCGTTCCTCTCTACAAAGAGCTGACCGTCAGACGATTTCTTCGTTTTGCCGCCGGTTCCAAGGGAGTGGAGGCAAAAAAGATACGCTCGGAGGTCAGCCGTGTAATTTCTGCCTGCGGACTGGAAAAGACAGCCAACAGGGAGATCGGCAATCTCTCGAAGGGTTTCAAGCAGAGGGTCGGGCTGGCCCAGGCGCTTTTGAACAACCCTTCGGTTCTGATCCTGGACGAGCCCACCATCGGTCTCGATCCTACGCAGATTATCGAAATAAGGCGCATCATCGAGGAATTGCGCGAGGATCGCACGATACTTCTGAGCAGCCATATTTTGCCGGAAGTGGCCCAGATTTGTCGCCGGGTGATCATCATCAACAAGGGGGAGATCGTTGCCACCGACAGTCCGGCAAACCTTACCAGCCAACTGCAGAAAACGGCGACCATCGTGCTGGAGGTAAGCGGGCCGAGCGCAGAGTTCGCACAGGCGCTCGAAAATATGTCCGGCGTGCAGAAGATCTCGATGGAGAGCAATGGAACGAGCAAGTTTGAAATAGAGACCGACCCTTCCGTCGATATTCGCCCCGAGATTGCGGCGCTGGCCATGCAGAAGGGATGTGGCCTGCTCGAATTGAAAAAGATGCAACTCAGCCTGGAGGATGTATTCATGCAGCTTGTGACCGAAGAGTCCACCGTGGAGGGAGCCGAATCATGAAAGGTTTTTGGCCCATTTATAAAAAAGAGCTTTACGGGATGTTCATGTCGCCCATCTTCTACGTGGTGGCTTTCTTTTTCCTCCTTATCTGCGGTATTTTTTTCAACTACATCCTTAGACAGGTCATTATGGTCAGCTACCAGGTGGCGCAAAACCCGGAGCTGGCTCAAAACATCAGCATGCCGGACTTGTTCATGCGTTCTTTCCTCTGGAACATCAGCGTCGTCATGCTTTTTGTCGCGCCTCTTCTGACCATGAGACTCTATGCAGAAGAACTCAAAAGCGGCACGATCGAGCTGCTCTATACTTACCCGGTGACGGACCTTGCGACCGTTGCGGCTAAATTCGCAGCATGCATGACGACGTTCACCATCCTCATCGCCGCTACCCTTCCGGGCGTCATCATGTTGTCTTCGATTGCCGGATCGTCCTGGAAGCCGATTGTTTGCGGATACGGCGGGCTTTTTTTGCTGGGATGCTCTTTTATCTCCCTGGGAACGTTCGCGTCTACGCTCACCCGCAATCAGATCGTGGCCGCAATAATCACCTTTGGCATCCTGCTCGTGCTTTGGTTCATAGGACAGGCTAAATCGTCAGCGAGTCCGCTTGTGGGAAGCATCTTCGGCTACCTTTCCGTATCCGATCATTTCGAAGGACTGGCCAAAGGTTTGCTCGATTCCAGAGATATTGTTTTCTATGTCGTATTCTCTGCCTTTTTCCTTTTCCTTACGCTAAGGCAGATGAGTTCTTATCGCTGGAGGGGTTAACCGGGCAGATCGAGGAATGCTCGAAGTCGATCTCCTATCGGCCGGGCTCGCCTCCATGCGCCTGGATCATCTAATAGAAACCAAAGAATGACGGAGATATGAAAATGCCGGCAAAAAGCGGCCGCAAACTCAAATGGGCTTATGGCACAAACACCATAGCCTCGACTGTAATTTTCTTCACGATTCTGGTTTTCATCATTCTTATCGCGCAACAAAATCCCTGGCGGCTGGACATGACCGGCACGGGCGCTTTCACCCTTTCGCAGCAAACCCGAAAGATCCTCAACACGATAAAATCGCCCATATCGATCAAGGTTTTTATTGCGGAAAGCGGTCCCGGCGCCCAGGGCAGGGCCAAGATAAAGGATCTTCTCAATACGTACTGCTATTACAGCAAGGAGATCAAATACCAGTTCGTGGACCCGGATGCCCATCCGCAAATGACCCGCAACTACGGCGTAAAAACCTATGGGACCATTGTCATGGAAGGGTACGGAAAAAGACAGACCATCCAGACGGCCGATGAGCAAAACATTACGAACGCGCTTTTAAAACTGGAAAGCAAAGTTGAGGAGAAGGTCTACTTCCTGACCGGCCATGGGGAACATTCCATTACCGCCGCTGGGCGCGAGGGCTATTCGGTCGCCAAATCGGCGCTGGAAAAAGACTTCTACAAGGTCGGCGAGCTCAACCTGCTGCAGGAAAACGCTATCCCCGCCGACGCCGCCGCTGTAATTATCCCCGGACCACAGAAACAGATTCTTCCGCAGGAACAGCAGATACTGACAAACTACCTCGCCCGTGGAGGCAGCGTCTTCCTGATGCTCGATCCTCTCACCGATACCGGCATGACGAATTTTCTCCAGGGCTACGGCATTCAAATCTGCAAGGACATAGTGGTTGATCCCCTCAGCCGTTTGTTTGGAGGGGGCCCGACAATTCCCGTGGTAATGCAATATGGGCAGAGCCAGATTACTCGAGGTTTCAACGAGTCAACTTTCTATCCGTACGCGAGGTCCGTGGTCCCGATGAAAAACCCGCCCCAAGGCGTCCGGCTGCAAATTCTCGCAGCCACTTCTCCCAACGCATGGGCGGACCGCGATCTCAGCGATTTGAAAAAAGGCGAGGCTGTTTTCGATAAAACCAAGGACCTGCGTGGTCCCGTTCCGCTTGTAGTGATGGCCTCCATCAAGGATACGCAAAAGCCGCTGGCGGCGGGAAAGGAAATTGCGGCCGGGCCGAAGGCAAAGACGGGCAAACTTGTCGTTGCGGGCAACTCGCTATTCGCCGCCGATTCATACTTCAATCAGTTGGGAAACGGGGACTTCTTTCTAAATATCGTGAGTTATCTTGCCAATAAGACCAATCTCATAACCATCCAAAGACCCGACGTGAGCAAACCCCTGATGCTTACAAACTACCAGGCAACCTCGATTTTCTGGATAGTTCTTATCATGATCCCGCTCGCGGTCCTGCTTTCAGGGATAGCCGTCTACAGGATCAGGAGGTCTCAAAGATGAAATTTCGGTCCACTGCCGTATATTTGCTCATCCTGCTCGTGATCGGTGCGGTCTATGCCGGGATGAGAGTGGAAAAGCAAAAGGCGGCCAGGAAAAAAGAGCAGGCCAGCCGTGTTTTCACCTTCGCCCCGAAGAGCGTGAAGCAAATCGAAATCGAGTCGGCGCAGAATAAGGCCATATGCCTCAAAAAAACCAGCAAATGGGCAATCTCCAGTCCCATTGTTTCCCAAGTCGACAATATGCAATTGACCGGTCTTCTTTCGAGCCTCCATCATGTCCGGATGGAACGTAAAATTGGCAAAGAGTCCGGAAACCTGAAGGCCTTCGGCCTCGATAAGCCCTCTCTTGTAGTGCGTTTTTTGACTGGCGACAAATGGCACGAACTCGAGACCGGCGCAAAAAACCCCGTTGCAACCGACAGGTATGCGATGGCGGACAAAAATGGCGAGGTCTTCCTGATATCCAGCCAGGCCTATGACGATTTGAACAAGAACCTGACGGATCTGCGCAGAAAGGAACTTTTCTCATGGAAGCCCGGCCAGGTTAAAGCCTTTGAGATCTCATGGCGCAACGGTGACGAGGTCGACATTGTGCGCCAGGGCGACACAGGTTTATGGAAATCTAAGAGTCAGCCCAAACTTGAGCTCAGTATCGACAAGGTCGCTAATCTGCTCGAAGGTCTGCACTGGCTGCGAGCCTCGGATTTTCTCGCAAAAGGCGCCATGCCGGCTACGCCAGACGTGGATGTCAAGGTCCAGCTTAAAGACGGGAAAACAGCCGAGCTGAAGGTTGCACTCCCCGCGCCGGGGCAAAAGCAGGCTATCGCCACTTCCTCCGAGCTCCAGAGCCCGGTGCTGCTTTCCACCTACTTTCTTTCCTCCATCCCGCACTCGGCGGATGCGCTCGTCGACCGCGCTCTTGTCTCGTCGGTGCCTTCGGAGATAAACAAGATCACGTGGAAAACGCCGAACGGCAGCGGGGACCTGGTTCGAAAAGGCACTGATAACTGGGGAAGCGTCGAGGGCAAAGCGGCCCCGAAAACCCTCAAAAATTCCTGGCAGGTCGAAACTTTCCTGGCCTTCATGCATAACACGCAATATATCGGGACCGCCGGCTCGGCGGGCACTCCGCCGCAAGGCGCGCCGAACTCGCTCCAGTTCGTCAATGCGTTCGGCAAAAAGACTTCGCTCACCTGGAATGCTCCCGACCCCAAGACGACCGGCCCCGTGGATGCCTGGCTGGAAAAGAACGGTTTGGTCATGCAGGTGCAGGTAAAACGCCAGGACATCCAGCGCATAGGCGAGTCGCTTGCCCGGATGAGCCCGACCGAAAGTGCTGCGCCCGAAAAGAAAGGAGCGAACGCCCAAAAGGGAGTAAGCACAAAAAGGGAAGCGAATACTAAATGATGCCGATTTAGTGGAGGCCGGGCGCATCGATGAGAGCTGTCAGCCTTGAAAATCTCGTGGCTCAGCAAAAGAACCTACAAAGCATTCTCGATAATATGCTTGAAGGGATAATAGCCCACGATCTCAACCGGCGGATTTTGTTTTTCAACCGCGCGGCCGAAAAGATCACGGGGTATTCTCGGGAAGAAGTGCTCGGGCGCGACTGTCATCACGTTTTCGGCTCTCCTTTTTGCGGGAAAAAGTGTTCGTTTTGCGGCCGGCCCATGGAGGCGCTGGAACATCACTCTTACACGCTAAACGTCTCTACCCGCTCGGGCGACCTGCGCCAACTGGAGATGTCGGTTACCGGAATGTATGAAGACGACGGGGCCTTTGTCGGCGTTCTTGCCGCTTTCCGCGACCTGACCGAAATTATCAGCCTCCAGTTGCGCCTCGGCGAGCTTACCAGCTTTTCGGGCATTGTGGGTAAAGACCGGAAAATGCTGGAGGTCTACGACCAGATCAGGAACCTCTCGGCCACCGATTACCCCGTGCATATAACCGGGGAGACCGGGACCGGAAAGGAGCTGGTGGCCGCCGCGGTTCACAACGAAAGCTCCAGGGCCGGCGGACCGTTCGTGCCCGTGAACTGCGGCGCCCTCCCCGAAGGACTTCTCGAAAGCGAACTGTTCGGACATGTCAAGGGCGCCTTCTCAGGGGCCATTCGGGATAAAAAAGGCCGATTCGAACTTGCCGACGGAGGCACTCTATTCCTCGACGAGGTGGCGGAGCTTCCCAAACACATGCAGGTGAAGCTCCTGCGGGTGCTGCAGTCAGGCACGTTCGAAAGGGTTGGCGGGGAAAAAACGATTTCGGTCGATGTGCGCATAATCAGCGCCACCAACCGGGACCTCAAACGGATGATGGAGCGGCAGGATTTCCGGGAGGACCTCTATTACCGGCTGAGCGTTGTCCCGATCAGGATTCCCCCCTTGCGCATGCGCAAGAACGACATTCCGCTCCTGGCCTCCTATTTTCTCAAACAGGCCGCCGAACAGGGACAGAAGGTCGCAAGGCTTTCCAAAGCGGCCCTGTCTCTTATGATGGACTACAGTTGGCCGGGTAACGTACGCGAATTGCAAAACGCACTCCATTTCGCCCTGGTCAAGTCACGCGGCCCCGATATCGAGGTCGAACACCTTCCTCTCGAAATCCGCCAGACGGACTGTTCGTCTTTCAAACCGGGACCCAAGCCGTTGCTTACCTCCGAGACGGTTTCAGCAGCCATCACCCAGGCGGGCGGAAACCGCTCCAAAGCCGCAAAACTCCTCGGAGTCGGCCGCGCAACACTTTACAGGTTTCTTGAAAAAGAGCGATAATATTCGTTTCGAGCCGGAGGGCTTCCGGTTCAGCCTTCAGGCGGGCACACCGCATGAAACCGGCGCGAGGTTCATTTCTTTGACAGGAGTTTAAGACTTCTTGTATCTGGAAGCGTATTTCCATTGTAAAGTCAATCAGTTAAGTCCAGCCAACACGTAAGACCCTACCTTTTTATCATAAATATGAATTTAAGTTGCTGAAAAATTA
>JAJYTC010000195.1 GCA_021793275.1 Deltaproteobacteria bacterium
ATCTCGGGCGGCAAAATCGCGACCTCGATGCGGCCCTCGAGGGCCTTTTTGAACTTTTCGGCATCCTCTTTTGAACCGACAGGCGCACCATAATGCACAGGAATCGCGATCCCGGGTTGGTGGGCCATTGCCTTCTTTACGGCGGTCATGCCATTAGTCCCCGATACAGGCAGGAAAGCGATGTCAACGTCAAGCTGGTTCATCTCCGGGATAAAATCACTGTCACCTGCGTGGTGATAGCGGACGCCATCCAGTAAAAAGCTAAAAGAGAGCATGCCTCCGGCTTCAGGGTGGAAATCCTTTTTAACGCCGGAAGGCGGCCCAATTTCGATCTCGACCCCCTTGACGTTCAGCTTGTCGCCGTGGGTCACCGCCTTTACCTCACCTTTGAGTCTTTTCGAATACACCCAGCCACTGCCATAACCGAGGTTTACTACTTTCACCTCGCTCTGGAGTTTTTTGGCTGTAGCCGCGTCGGTCACTATGACGGAATCCTCCTTAAGGACCCTGGCCACTTCTTCGTGTAAATTATGTTCGACGCGATCTCGGCTGATAAAGATGAGGTCAGCGGGCTTTGTTACCGAAATCTCGTATGGGTCGATCATAACAATCGTACTTCCGTCGATGCGCACGGCATCATAGCTTAGCCGGTGTATTTTTTTCAGCACTTCCTTAAGATCCACCTGTTCTTCCCTCTTGTCGGATTTCAATCTATGGGTGCGAGTAAACAAAAAGGTGGAAATCGCCACGGGCTGCCTGACGCCTTCCCCCACCGCTACCTCTTAGAAACGGGAATGGGACAATGAAGGCTGATAGATGGCCGCTTTGAACAAGAGGATCTTGAGCCCCACATCCCCGATCAGTTCGGCTACGGCGATGGCCACGAGCACGGCAACAGAGACAGGCGCCATATTGATGAGCAAAAGCGTCAAGACCATGCCGACAAGGATCACCGACGGAATGAACCACTTGGCCAGGTCTTCCTTGAGCAGGCATGAAACCGATTTCCTTCCGGCATCGCTTGCATACGCAGCGCCGTGGAGAAAGCTGGCCAGGAGGACCGCGCAAAAGATCACCAGTCCCAGTTCCAGGGCCTTGAGCAGTTTGAAGGTCTCCGGGTTTGCGGTCAAAAAGGTTTGGTAGCCGAAAAGCAGCACCAGAGTGACCCCGCCGAGCAGCCCGTAAGTCAGACTGATGATCGGCATCAGACCCGACTCCCACAGGGGAATCGATGGGGAGTAGGAGAGCACGAAACCCAGATAAATCATCACGACGATGCATGCCAGCATGGCCACCACGAAGACGACGGTGGAAAGGGGTTGCGAGAGGATTTTAAAGTAGAGATTCAGGAGATATATCCCGCCAAAACCCGTAAAAAGTATGCTCGCAAGCAGCCCTCTGCTGATCCACGAATGCCCGAGCCCCATGATGGCGCGCCAGGCCCTGAGCGGCTTCCCGAGGTGCATGAACAGTGCCGCGGGTTTAAACACTGTGACCATGATCCATCCGACAACCATGCCCAGCAGGAAACTGTAAAAGGCCGAGATAAAGAAGAGCCCTGCGCCCACCTCACCAAAGAAAAACGCAAAGGCGATCTTCCATCCCCAGAATTCCTGGCGCCGGTAGCCCAGTTCAAACTCATCTCCAACCAGTTCATATATTTTGGAATGCATAATTTTCACCCTTTGGCATGTAGCTTAAAGTCAGGCTCATTCTACGTAGAAGACCTTCGGCTTCGTGTTATGCTGGGCAAGGGGCTGGTATCCCTTACGCGCCTGAATGATTCTCCTCGCCTTGCTGGAGGGATTGTCGAGATCACCGAATATTCTCGCCTCTGTCGGGCAGGTGATCACACAGGCCGGCTCCAGACCCGCATCCACCCGTTCATGGCAAAAGGTGCATTTGACGGTGGTGCCTGCCACGAACCGGCCGTACCCCTGTTTTTCAAATGGGGTCAATTGACCGCTTCTGTAAAGACCCCGATCGAACTGCTCCTGATGGAGTTTGTACCGGTTCTTATACGGGCAGGCCGTCGCGCAGGCACCGCATCCGATACACTTGTTCTCATCGACCATCACAATGCCGTCTTCTCGAGTGTAGGTAGCCTTTGTCGGACAAACCCTCTCACATGGGGCGTCTTCACAGTGGTTGCAGATAAGAGGGATATAGGCACGAGTGACGTTGGGATAGGTGCCGATTTCCTCACTCACGGTCTTGGTCCAAAGCACCCTGTCGGGCGTAGTGTTTTCCTGCTTGCAGGCGATTGTGCAGGCATTGCACCCTATACACCGCTTCAAGTCAAAAACCATCCCCCATCTTGGCATCTCTATCCTCCTAGTCCGCGTAAAATTGACTTTTTATGAACTCGTCCGCGTTCGCGGGCCTGGAGCGCACTTTGGTCACCTTCACCCTGGCGACCGTCTCCATCTGTCCGCTGCATGCGTCGGTGTTCCTGAGATCAGCCGGAAGAAGCCGGTTGAAGTTGCCTCCACCCGGCTTGATCACCATATGATAATCGACCCAGCGAGTCAGAGCGTTGGAAACCCCTACAGTTTCGGGATGAATCCCTTCGGTTACCTTTGCCAGGCCGGTGATCTTGCCATAGGGCGAGGTAAGCCGAATGACGTCGCCATTCTGTATGCCTCTGGCCGCTGCGGCCTTCGGATTGATCAGAATTCCCATGTGGACCGGGTCCTTGTAGACGATGTCCGATATCCAGGGGATGCTAAGGTTTTCAGTGAAGTTTATCTGTATGTCTTTGAACGTAATAGCATACATGTCATACTCGCGCGGTTCCTGGTGCACAGGGTCGAGCCGCGCGTCGGGCAGGGCCTGGTAGTCGCCCCAGGACCACTCGTGTCTGAACGGCACATCGGCCTTTTCCATATTCTCCTTTAGCTCGTCACGCCGCTGAAGGATGTACTCGATATAGAAATGGAGTCTCATTCCCTCCCAGGGTCGATACCACTTATCGCTTCTGCGTTTGGTGACGGCGTGACCCTGCTCCTGGTACCATTCGATCGGTTTATCATTCCACAGAAGGCCTTTTCTTTCCGCGATATCCCGGTCGTTGTACTTCTTGCCCGGCTCCAGCATGAGTTCCGGTTTCTGAGGAAAACCGCAGACAAAATTCTGTATCTGATTCCAGACGTCGAGGATGCCGATGCGTTCGGAAATCTCGTTGAAGATCTCCTCCTCACTTTTCGAGTCGTAAAGACGAGGTATGACAGGCTGTCGCAGGCACATCCCTTCCGTGTTGGTCGGCTCTATCATGGTCATGTTCCAGGACTCCAGCGTATCGTCCGCCGGCAGGACCACATCGGCCCAAACAGTCGATTCGTTCAAGACGATATCGATGGCCACTATGAACCGCATCTTCCGCATGATCTCAAACCACTTCGCCTGATCTCCGGGCATGTTCCAAAGCGGGTTTGAGTGGCAGATGAGCATCGTGTCGGGGTAGAAGTTGAAACCGAAACGCTCAGGATTGGTGAGTGTAATGTTGTTGAGATGACCGGGGTCCACCCCGAGAGGGAAATAGTCCTGTAGATGAGTGGTATTGGGAGGGTAGGCGAAGGGTATTTCGGGGTGGAGTTGATGGGGCATCGGTTTGAGCATCCCGTCATCACCCGGCGCGACGTGTCCCTTATCCACCCACTGATCATCCAAGGTGCAGCCAATATGACCGCCGGGAGTGTCGATGTTACCCACGAGCATATTGACCAGCTTGAAACAGTGGTTTGTTAAGCTCCCGTTTTTGTGCCCCTGGGCGCCACGATAGTAATTGAACGCAGCGGGCCGGAATGGCATGGAACGCCCATCGATCCTGATGGTTGAGCCAATCTGGGCGGCAGTTGCAAATTCCCGCGCAATGCGCTCTATTGTTTCAGTCGGCACCGTCGTTATTTCGGACATCTTCTCAGGCGTGCAATCGTTCAAAGTATCCTTAAAGATTTGAAAAGCCGGCCGTGCCGTCACCCCGTCGACCCTGTAGTTTCCTTCAAGCGCATAATCCTTTATGGATTCATCATCCCACGCCTTCGCTTTCTGGTCCACAGGGTCCCAGACCATGCACTTGTTATCTTCTTTTCTCCGGAGGAAGTAGCCGTTCGGACCGACCAGATAGACGGCATTGGTGTCTTTTTTTAGAAACTCCACGTCGTAGAGCTTTTCTTTGACCAACACATGGCACAGTCCCAAAGCAAATTGCCGGTCGGTAGCCGGCCTGATCGGAATCCATTCCTCGGCCTTGGCGCCGCCGATAGAGAGCCTTGGTTCGACCACCACCACGCGCATTCCCCGCTCCACGCGGGCATTGGCCATATAATTGGCGGCCGAGGCCACGTGGAGGTGGGAAGAAAAACCGTCGCCGGAGCCCACATTCATCCAGTAGTTGCAGTAATCCACGTCGTTGGCCGCGGCAAAGGTGGAATGAACCATGCCGTTCATCGGGTGATAACCTCCGCCGCAGTAAGTCCCCACCACCGTAAAATAGTTCGCATTCATCCCGAAAGCCGCCGGCCAGGCCCAAAGGAAGAGTTTTTGGAAATCATTTATGGCCGGCAGGAGTTTGCGGGGATCTTCCTGGAGTGTTTTTTTGAGCTCCCGGCCGACGATATCGAAAGCTTCCTCCCAACTTATGGGGACCCACCCGGGATCCTCTTTAGGCCCCTTCTTCGGATTGGTCCGCTTAAGAGGCGACTTTATCCGCTGGGGGTCGTAAAGGCGCAAGAGCGCGCAGTTGCCTTTTGGGCACAGGCGCCCTTTGTTGCTCACACTGGAAGGGTTTCCTTCCACCTTGTTTACAATACCCTCCCTGGTCACGTGAACCAAAGTATTGCAGGAGTGAAGGCACATCTTGCACGTAGAAGTAACCCACTTTCCTTCTTTCATGGAATTTTGGACCGGGTGATTGTTCATTTATGCTCCTCCAACTTTAATTGCATCAGGTTTGGGGATAGAGGCGTTCGACCCTTATACGGCCGCACTCCTCTCGTCCTTTTCATCTGAAAAATGCCTAAGCATTCGGATCCCGGCCTCCGCAACTTTCTGAATGCGATCGATCTGTTCCTGGCTCAAGTGACGGTATTTTCCGATAAGGCGAAGGTATTGGGTAACCGGTAAAGGATTTTGCACCGGGTGGGTAAATCGGAGGCGGCTTTCCCGGTGGTCATATTCCCAAAGCGGGACCATGTTGGACTCAACCGCCTTTCTCCCCACCTCGATCAATTGCGATGGAAGAAAGCGCCATCCCGTCGGGCAGGGGGAGAAGACATGGATGTAGGCCATGCCACGTTTAGCAGCGATAATGGCCTTTTCGAGTTTTTCATAGTAATCCTGCATGAAGGCCGTTGACGCGGTGGCCACATACTCGCAGTTGTGCATCATCATGATGACGGGCAGCGGCTTTGCGTCTCTTGTTTTTCCTCGCAGGACGGTCCCCACGGGGGTCGTCGAAGTCCAGGCGCCGAAAGGGGTCGTCGAAGAGCGCTGAACGCCTGTGTTCATATATCCTTCGTTGTCCACGCAGATGAATATCATCTGCTCCCCTCGTTCAGCAGCGCCTGAAAGAGACTGGAAACCCACGTCTGCGGCGCCTCCGTCTCCTGCAAAAGCGAGCATGGTCACGTCCCTGCCGATCCTGTTGTAATAGCGGCGCGCTCCGGCAAGCATGGATGCTGTGTTGGTCAAAAGAGGATGGAAGACCGGTGTTTTTGTGGCAGTAAGCCCGTTATATCCGACTGCCCCGACCCCGGCTATGCAGCCCGGCGGAGTGGCGACTACCGTGTTGGGTCCCACTCTCCTGAGGGTATGTCTTATCAGGAGTTCGGAATTGCAGCCAAGGCAGGCGGAGATGCCCGGGACAAAGAGATCTTCGTAATCTCCCCAGGCATTGTAGAGATCGGCGCCGGTCTTGAGTTCGAGGGCGCCGGCCCTGCAGCTTTTGACACAGACGGGGTCTCCGCCGCACATGTCGCATTTCATCAGCTGCCCGGTTTCGGAGTTATAAGTAATCCCCCCATAGCCGCAGGCGAGCGTACACAGATGACAGCCGACGCAGTTTGTATCGTCCAGCCGGACGATTCCCGTCTCCTCATCCTTTTTCAGCGCTCCCGCAGGGCAGTTCATGACGCACTGCGGTTCACCGCACTGTCTGCACAGGGCAAGGCCGAAGGACGCGCCGCCGGGGTCCCTCGCAACCTGTATGCGCGAATGGACAGGGTCTTGGGTCCCGCTTTTAGCCCGGGAGCAGGCCTTGACGCAATCTCCGCAGCCGTCGCATCTCTCCGGATAAAACGCAATGGTATGGTAGCTTTTGCCCAAAACAATCTCTCCTTATAGCCAAGGCGCCCCGGGGGCTCCTTCGATTATCGCCAGAGCCTGGACATGAACAGACGTCCGTATTCGAGCGGAGAAGCGGCGAACCCGCGTTTCATTTCACCCATCTGAACCTTGCGGCGGATCGTCTGGCAAATGACTCCCGGATCAAGCGCCGCATTGATTGCCGACGCTCCTATGAGCCTGTCTTCTCGAAAGACGAGCTTCTGATACTTCAGGCCTGCAGGTGAATAGATCGTGTCGACCTCCAGGTCTTCTTCCGATGCTTCGGCCAGGCTCAATCCAACCGAGAACGAACGGTTCCCGAAAAAGGAGTAAGTGTTCATGGCAATCCCGCCCGAATAAGGCTTGAGGGAAGGGTCCCCCGCCATATCCATACCGGCGATCCGGCCCTGCTCAACCGCGTCGGGCACTATGCCGTTCAGAATTTTTTCCGGGCCGAGAAAACTCCCCGCCTGGGCCACGTCGCCCGCCGCCCATATATCCTGCGCGCTCGTGCGCATTCGCTCGTCCACCAGGATCCCCGCATCGGTCCCCACAGGAGAGCCCGCCAGAAAGGATATCCTGGGGCGAACACCTGCGGCCACCAGGAGGACATGGGCGGAGAGGTCAAGGCCGTTTCTGAGCGATACCGCGCAGGCGCCATGGGCGGAGGTCACATTGGTTGCGGGGTTTCCCGTGAGTATCTTCACGCCATTTTCCGTGAAGACTTTCTGGATTAGACCGGCTGCCTGCGGGTCGAAATACCCCGGCAGGACCTGCCGAAGCATTTCCACCACCGTAACTTTCAACCCGGCCCTGGCCATGTTCTCGGCCGCGTGCATGCCGATAAGTCCTCCCCCAAGCACGATGGCCGACCCGCCTTTTTTCAGGGCGCCGCGAATGTTAATGGCGTCATCGACCGTCCTGAGTTTGTAATGCGGGCATTCTTTGAGCCCCGCGACAGGGGGCAGCTCAGGCTCGGCCCCGGTCGCAATAAGAAGCTTCTCGTATGACATTTCCCTGCCGGACTCCAGGGAGACGCTTTTTTTCTCCGCATGGACCCCGGTCACCGTGGCGCCATTTAGAAAACGAATATTTCGCTTGTCGAACCAGGCTTGGTCCCTTAAAAAAATGCGGTCCTCATGGACCTTCCCGGACACCACGTAAGGGAGAATAGTGGGGGAATAAGGATAAGCCTTCTCAGCGGAGATCATCGTAAGGGCCCCATCCTGGTCATACAGGCGAATAGCTTCCGCGGCGGAAAGGCCCGCATGGCTGCTTCCGATAATGAGATATTTCGTCCGGGACATGATCGCTCCCTCGATTGGTTCTAGTCGTTTTCATTGAGCCAGACGGTCTCGTCGGGGACATTCCCCTTGAGGGCCTTTCCAGTCATCTCTATGACCCTGCCGAAGTGCTCGATGGTGATGTCCGCTCCGGCGAGGCCGCCAATGAAGC
>JAJYTC010000024.1 GCA_021793275.1 Deltaproteobacteria bacterium
GGGTAACCCAGGTCAGACAGTTTCATCACACCATTAGGGCAACAGGATAAATAAGAATATTCTGATCAAAGCAACCGGAAGAAGCAATGTTTTTCTAAGGCTTAGCATCCTTCACTGCATGAGCGGAAAAATCAGGGTCACGATTAATGTTGCACAGAGCCTGAACGGCATGATAGCTGGCAAATTTGGCTTTACTGAAAAGCACAGTTTCCCGCATAGACCTTTAGTGGATTGTTCTTTTGCAACCAAAAAGGGCAAAGAACATGGACTGATTAGAGATTGCGGCGGCAGCCTTTCTTGTCCTCATCATTTGGCTTTGCACGAAGCTCTGGTTCCGGCTTATCGTGCTTTCCCTGAGCGCTTTGGCTTCGTTTTTCACAGTGGTTGCCTGTGTTATCTATTTTCAAATCTTTGCTGCAGTAGGATTCACCTTGTTGACATGGGTTCTTTATCTTCTGGCGGCCTCGGTTTGGGAGCGGATCGAAGAGAAAGGGCTTTGAATCGCTACAGCGAAAAAACAAAAAACCCGGCCCCACGGTGGGAGCCGGGCGCATTGTGTTATCTGACGCGCCAGGATGGCCTACAATCGATTTTCTCAGGTCAACCCATATCAGACACGTCCGGTGAAATGCGGCTTCCCTTCGTTCGCGCTAGGCCCGAAGCTTCGAGCAGCAATCCGCACAGGAACAACCGCGCCCCCGCGTGCCATCCCTCATTGCATCTCAGACAGGGAGAACGCTTTAAATTCTGAGGCTCTACAATGGCATTAGAATCCGTCTTCTCAAGTCCTCCTGTGTGATCCATCGCATTGGAGCCGGCCTCCATTCCCGTCGGACTTCACAAAGCGCACATTGACGGCCTCCAACTCCGGGTCTCGCCCATTGCGCGGAATGGAGAATATCACCGCATCGCCGCCGTGGATCTCGTTAAGCTCCGGAATATCGCCTCCGTCAACATCGTAAAATCGAAGCACGACGGATGTTTTCTTCTGCTCGCTCGACTGTTTTTCCAGGGCTTCAATGCGCCTTTCTATACCTTTCATTTCATCCCTTTCGTAAGTGCTGCCTCAAGCGCTGCAACACGCTTTTCAAGTTCACTACCCTCTACCGCCCGGACCATGATCGATGCGATATGAGCCATTCTGCCGCCCTTCGCCGGGTCTATCCGGTCGGCCCCGATTCCCGTTAACTGGTTCCATCGGAAGACTCCCCCGTGAAGCGGTCGATCACGGTTACTATCACGTCATTTTCTCCGATCTTCCCGTGCGACTGTTCGTAGTCGTGGATCGCCGCATCAACGACCGTCTTTTTGTCGACTTCGGCCCCGTCTGCCGGATAATCCCGAACTACGACCACATGCAAACGGTTCTTTGAATTGCTCATGATTTCGATTTTGTGAAGTCGGTTCTCGAGCGAGGATGACATGGTTTTATCTCCTGTTCAGTAGTTTTTCCCCAAGGGCACGTACTCGCTGCTCGATATCAGCGTCTTTGATCGCGCCCAGGAGAATGTTTGAAATGTACGCCAGGCGTCCGGCAACCGCCGGGTCAAGTTCGTCGCCTGCGCTCTCTTCGAGACGGTTAATCAGTGTTGACAGGTATCGTCTCACATCTGCTATTGTCTTCAATCGCCTCGCCATCGTGCCAAACTCCAAAAGTTGATGGTTTGTAATCAAAGGACCTCGTTTTTGAGGCTTTTTGTATTCAATTCCGGCCCGGGAACCTCGCCAAATAAGATTTTGATAATACCGTCTCCCCAACTCAATTCATCCCCGGTTGAGGCGCCAGGCTATATGTCCTTCCGTGAATATCTCCGTCCGGGTCTATGTCGAGCGTTCGCAAAGTGAATCCGGCTGCCTGCTTTGCGGCTTCTTCTTCGATAGTCCGCATTACCTCGGACCAACGCTTTTCCGCACACTCGACGCAAACATAGTACGGGAAAGAGAGCCGCCGGCCATCAGGGGCGTTGTAGGCTTCCTGTTCTTTCGGTGTGAAAACGCCCAGGGCTTCGGGAGGACCGCCGCACAGAATGCAGGTATCTCGAGCCGCATGAGCGAATGCCGCCAGCGCCTTCACCATCCTTTGCCTTTCTTCCATGGAAATGGACCTCTTTTTGATCTTCGGTCTACTCATTTACTTCCCCCTATCAGTGGATCCACGGTGGCCTGTTCTTGTGGCGTTCGTGGGACACATGGCGTCCTGCATGTCCGGCATTTTCCGTTACAGTCAGGAATGTCGCTTGGGGCATCGGACCTAACAGGATCACCGTCCACCGCCTGAGTAGTTTGAACTGCATCCATCTTTTTCAGCCTGTCCAACCAGTCCATAACGGCCTCGAAATATTTTTGGATGTGTAAGATTACGAACTGTCAAAACTGTCAAAACTATAGAAAAGGGGGTTTTGGCAGTTTTGACAGTGCCCCGTCTTAGGAATCTGAAAATATTTTGGGGTTCAGACGGACGATTTCGGACGGACGACCACCGCGTTCACCCGTCGCCGATTTTTCGAGATTCAACCAGTCGTATTGCTCCAAAACTTCCAGGCCCGCTTTGACCTCATCCGACGTCGCCAGCTTCGACCATTGTGGCCTCCACAACTCCCGGACGCTGCAACTGTCCTTTATGTCGCCCCGCCGGATATGCTTGATGATTTCCCGCGCTGCCTGCACACCCGGCATAGTTGCCCCGGCATACAGCCTGTGGGCGTGGCTTTCCAGGTAGTCACACCATGCAGCCGCCATAACCGCCGCGCGTTCTGATACCGGCCCAGGCTCCGTCGTACCGTCTACCACCTCGACAAGATGGAATATCAGGGCAAGAGTGGGCATAAGGGACCGATATTTTGCCAGGTGGCTCTCCATCTCCGGGGGCATCCCGTGTTCACCCCTTAGCCTGATTTCAAGTTCTCCGCGCCAGTCGTCGAATATTTCTTGCGCCGAGGGTGAAAAACGCAGAGACGGGAGATCGTCACCCTCTTGGACCGTTGCGCCCGGTATCGCACCTGACAGAGCTTTGAATATCGCCCATGTTCTCTTTTTCTCTGAGGTGTCGGGGAAACGGTCGATGTTTACCCATTCGTCGGAATTATCCGGCCACACGAGAACCTGGAACCGCTGCAACAGTCCGTCATCACCATTGCCGCCTCGTTGTGCCTGATATGCGTAGTCGGACAGCCGTCCCGGCGTCATCGCGCCGAAAACCCCCAGGCAAAGCGCCGGTATATCCAACGTCCCGCGCCCTATGCGGTCATAGGTGAAGCCCCGAGTGCCGTTCCATGCCTCCAGGTAAAAGGCCCGGTCGCCTTCCCGGCCGTCGCGGTCCAGGGACCGGAACCAACCTATCAACTCATCGCGGTTCACCAGAAAACCACGGGGGTTTTGGTTCAACAGTTCCCCGATTTTTTCCGTTGTGCCGTCTTGGGTATAGAATCGCCGCCTGACAGCTTCCTCCAGCTGCAACGCTTGCATCTTCGCTCGCGCATCGTCGGTAGGCGTCCCGTTCTTGACGGCGCGCTTAAGCTCTTCGCCAATGGCGGTCTTTGTGGCCTTCATCACCTCTTTGTCAAATTCGTAGTCCTGCGCTTTCGCCTGGTGCGCTTCCCGCGCCTCAGCCTCCAATCTGGCAAGCGGGCGCTGCGCCTCGGTGATGGCAGGGGTTTTCATCAGAGAGGGTCGCCCAACCACCATGCCCCATAGATTCGGGATAACCAACCAATCGTCGTGCCGTTTTGGATGGATGCCGCTGCCTCGACCAATGACGCTTCCAAGCGCGACGACAGCCGCAGCCGCCGAAAAGTCCGGTGGTATCTGCATTCGGTCCGAGATATCCATCAACCACCCGCGCAAAGGCGCAGGAATCATTCCCTGTTCAAGTTTTTTCACTGAGGGCAGTTCATCGGGTAGCTCAGTGGGGTCCGGCCAGTCGGGGCCAGTCCCCACGCTGGTCTGCTCCGGCTCCTTGTTCTTCAATTTTTCGCGCAGGTCGCTAGGCAACGGCATTGTCGGCCTCCTCGAATACGGCGCGGAGCAACGTTTCGTCGGCTTCGCCGGTCCAGTCCCTCAGAGCATCGGCCAGCATGTCCCACTGCCAATCATCTGAATATCCCATGTCCCGGAGGTGATCCCGCCGGTTCCGCAGCGCAGCCGTCAAGTTTCCTCTTGGTCGCCGCCAGAACCACGGGCCGACTTCCTTTTCGGATAAATTTTTGATTCTTTCGAGTGAAAGCTTCCGGGCTGATTCGCTGGACTCTTCCAAAAAACAAGACAGGGCTTCGAAGGTCAACTTGCGCAGGTGCATCGCCTGCCGCAGGTCGAGTCGAGCCTGCTCGGAATAGACCCGAAGCCGGTCAACCATTTCCTCGATGCGAAACATGGCGAAAACGGGCGTCAGGCACAGTTCAACGCCCTGCTGGTCGTCAACAGGTAAGGCTTGCTTTTTCTGTGTTATTTTGGTACCTTCCATGCGTATCAACTCCCATGTGTTGCCGCCGCTTGGTTGCCGCCAGCGGCTTTTTTGTTTGAGCCGCGCTCACTTGGTCCCGCCCTTTGCAATGACCGCATCGAGCTTGTCCAGGTTCACGAACACACCGCCGCCAAGCTGGACAAACAATTCCTTGTGCTTTCCAAGGTGCTTCCATTTGTAAAGGGTACTGGCTCGAAGCGGGAATCCGGGTGTTTCATTGACTTTTGCGAGTCTTAGCAGGTTCGCCATTGCTGTTTTCCTTTCCTGTTCTGAACGAATAAAAAAAAGCCACAACCGTTAGGTCATGGCCTCATGTTTTCAAAACTCGGAAAAGTTTTCCTGCCATTTACGCCACGTAATTAAAAGTGGCGTGGCGTGGCGTAAAGGTTATCGAAAGAATTTGTTGAGTGCTTTTTGACTTTTCGTCCCGAAACCTTCTCTTGCCAAGACAAGTTGAGCGAGTCGGCCCTTGAGTCTTTCCTTGTGCTCGGAAACAGCATGCGCCGCGAAGTCCACCGCTTGCACGTCCTCAGGCTTTACGACTTCATTCCATGCGCCCTGTTCTTCGGCCAAAGTAAGCGCTTCTTTTTGCCAGTCTTTGGCTTCGGCATGCGTTACCGTCCCGTGTTCCTGTTTTATCGATGCGCTGAGCGTCTGGCAAAAGTTTTTGACGACAGGGACAATTTCTTCCAGCCGTTTTTGGGCTTGCCTGGTGAGAGCGGTTGCTTTCTTGCCCGCGCCCTTTTCAGCCTTCGCGGGATCTCGTTTCTGAGCTTCGGTCGGCGGTGTCCCGGCAAGGTTCGGGTATCTCTTGGCCAGGTTTTTGAAATCGTCTTCGAGATAGCGCCACTCTTTGAACTGTTCCAGCGCAAGGGTAGTCACGCGGTCATTTTTTCCCCGCCACGGTTTTGCCTCGCCCTCCGTCACAGCAAATTTGAGAATAGCGCCCGTCTTTTCTAATTCTTCAAAGAGCGGCATGAAGTCTTCTTTTGTTACTTCGCAGTCGAAGGGGTCGAATATCTGAAGATCGCCGCGAAGGCACTCCCCGGCCAAAAGATGGATAAATGCTTCTGGCGAAATCTTGAAGCTTTCGAATAGGTCACTTCCCGGAATTGTCCGAAGTTTGTGAGATATCACGCGCCCTTCCTTTGCGCTTCCTGAATGTGGTCCAGGGAAGGCCGCGTTTACTTCTTCCTCTTCAAAAACACATTCTTTGAGCCGGCGGATAACTTCTTGCCGTTCCTCTTTTGAATCAGGCATTACCAAACAGCGCCAATCGCCCAAGCGAGGTGTTAATTCATGCAGCTCTCGCTCTAGGCCAGCAAAATGGTCTTTCACGGATTCAGGATGCTCCGAAAGATTTCCCGGATAACTCTCCCGAAGATGTTTAAAGTGCGCCATTTTTTTGCTGTGCAAGTGCCACTCATACTGTATGGGCACGTAGTCCCCCGTATCTGGATCGAGAGGCTTCAGAGACCCATCCGCCACTTTGTCTTTCAGTTCGAAGGGTTGAAGTTTTCGAGTCTCTATGATTTGCTTGCCGGTGAGTTTCATTATACGTGCGCCTCCTGTCTGGCGTCCCGTGTTCGGTGAGTCCGGGAAGGTCCGTCACAGGAAACGGACTTTTCAAGCAGGTTCATGACGCCCGCTCTATCCCCGGAAACCGGCTTATCTGTCAAATTGAGTTACGCAACGTCCTTGTATCTTTTGGGCTTGGGGATAGGGTCTCCGTGCTCTCGTGCAACCTGAAGCCATAGTTCCATCGCGGTCTTTAATTCCTTAAGGGCTTCTTCCCGAGTTTCCCCCCATGCGGAACAACCTTCGAGTTCATCAACCACGGCAATATAGGCATGGTCTTCATCGCTCCAAAAGATAGTAACCGTGTATCGGTCCATTTCATTTGCTCCCTGAGTTTAGTGACTCGATGAGCCTGATTGCTTGTTTTACCTGGTATGCCTTGGCCTTGCCCGAGCGCTCCGGCTGAAAGTTCAATTTAGCTTTCGTCGCCGGATGTCTGAAAACGTGGTGACTCCCTGCTATACGCTCCAACTGGAAGCCGAAGTCACGCAGCCACGGTTTAACATCGTCGAAATCAACATTCGCCGAATTGTTGACTATTCTTTCATGTCTCTTTTCGCGCTGTGTCATGGAACGTCCATAATTATTTTACGATTTTCAATACCTGTCCCTGCTTCGGTGTGAGCAGTTCGCCGGACATTCTCGCCGCTTCCTTCAGTGCGCCGGGTGAAAGGTGCGCGTATCTTTGGGTTGTGCTCAAGTCTTTATGGGTGAGCATTTTTGAAACTACGGCCATGTCAACGCCATTGCTCACAAGGGTTGACGCGAAATGGTGTCTCAGGCCATGAAACCGGAAGTCCACCGGAAGTCCCGCCGCCTTGCGTATCCTTTGCCACGGTCCCTTGAAATCATACCGGGTCATTCCGCCTTTGCCGGGGAAAACCAGTTCCGAAGTTACCGGCAAGTCCCGGACTGTATCGAGTGCCTGTGTGCTCACAGAGATTGTCGTTGTCTTCCCGCCTTTCGGGTTCCTGAGAGTTACCGCGCCGCGCTCGAAGTCAACGTCATTCCACGCAAGGCGCATAAGCTCGCCGCGCCGCATTCCTGTGAACATGGCGAATTTGATAAAAGCCGCTGACTCTTTGTTCGGCCACGAGTCCAGGGTATCGAGCAACCTTCGGGCTTCTTCGTCGGTGAGCATTTCGGTTTTCTGGTTATCGACTTTCGGCATGGATACCGAGTCAACCGGGTTCTTACCGTCATACAGGTTCCATTTCCGGGCAAGGTTGAACAGTCGCCGAATAATTACAAGCTGGTGCTTTATCGTCTGCGCCGCGAAGGGCTTACCGCGTGCGTTCTTGCCCTTCTTCATTTCGGTTTTCATTTTTTCAATGTCGAAAGCGGTAATGTCTGCAAGGGGCTTCGCGCCGAAGCGCGGTTCGATATGCGCCCGGTAATAGTACTCGTCGTCCCGCCATGACTTCTTGTGTTCCTTGGCCCAGGGAAGGTACTTTTCCCAAACGTCCGCCAGAGTGAGCGGCCTTTCCTGTGGCTTGTGGTCGGCAATTTCGAATTCGTCCCGCACTAAGTCGCCTTTGAGCGCCGCTTCCACTTCCCGCGCAATGGTCAAGTTGTCCACTACCCGGCTAATGCGCTTGCCTTTAACCTGGACGCGGACGCGGTATTTCTTATCTCTGGTGAATGCGGCCCCGCACTTCGAGCATTTCTTAGCGTCCAAGCCGTTACTCGTGTAGCAGCTCGAGCAGTGAATTTCGATTGCCATAGCTTCCCTTTCCTGTGATTTTCCCTGTCCACGTCCTGTCCACGAAAACAGAAAAAGTTATCAAAAACCGTCCTGGCGAGCAACATCATGATTACCCGAAAACCGTTGCCCTGTCAAGAATTATCTTAAGGAAGGGAAAATTAGGAAAAGATATTTTGACGGACTTATAATCCGTAGGTCTAGCGTTCGAATCGCCCCAGGCGCGCCAATAATTCCAAAGGATTGCGGAGATTACTCTGCGGGTCTTTTTTCTTGCGTGCATGGGCGGGAATTGAAATTATTTTGCGTGCACGACTGAAAACAAAAAGCCCGGACTGGTCGGGATCGACCTTTCCTAAAAGGTAATGTCCTACAGTAGCCGCCCGTGGAATCCCGGTGGACAATTCTCAGAAACCAAATTTAGCTAATGGCATGTGCTGCAGGTAGGATAGTATCGTCCATCCCCTCCAATTCCTCCATGGTTTGGAGAACTTCGAGCCTGTCTAATTTCCTACTGCAAGATTCGCGCAAGACACCAAGCGCATTCCGCCGCAGGGCCTTTAAAACTTGCGGCAGGCAGTTGCTGAGAGTTGCCAAGCCGGAGGCAAAAATAAACACCACGCTGAATATCGGACACCTCAAAAGAGAATATTTCAGCAGAGCCCGCCGGCTTTGGCATTTAAGGGAGTACAATGCATCGAATTGCTCCTGGGGCAAAGAATGAGCCGCCTCCTCCCACAGTCTGCTAGCAGCCGCATTCCAACGCTTAAAGTCCCTTTCCGGGATAAGCGGCATAGTAAAAACCATCCGTAATATGCTGATCTTGGAAGCATTTGTGATCAATATCTCAAAAAATCCTCTCAAGTATTTGACTGTTCGTTCATCTTCGGGGATTCTAAGCCTTTCAACGCGCTCCTCAAGTTCTGCACGCAGGTCGTCGATTCTGTACTTGAAAAAATCTGCAACTGTGTCCGGATATAGGAAGATATAGCAGTATGCAAGGCCAATAACGCCAATCACACTGAAACTGTATGCAAGAATTTGCGAGGTAGTTTCACAGGTCATAGTCCAACTCCTCCCCAGCCGCAGGGTTGGATGCGGGGTTCCTTTCTTTCCGAGACGCAAACTTCTCTAACTTCTTCTCCGCTTTTTTCCGCAGCCTCTTTTGTAAGAATCCGCAGCCACCTCCAGCGGCCGCGCCCGAAAGTCAAAAAAATTTCCAATCGACAAAGGATACCAGACCTAGGGACGCAACGGTGGTCTTTCCGGTCCAACATTCGAAAACACTCCCGAATACGTGAATGCCATAAACAACGACGGCCGCGAGGAATTGGCCGGCTGGTTTCGCAAGCATGGCGTTATGCGAGAAGGATAAAAGATGGAGACGCATCCTGGTCCGAGACTCATAAAAGGAATCTCCGGAGCAGACGGTGCTCAGCCGGACCGGGGAGTTTCGCATGGTTTGGCGGGCAAGGATCATCCTCAAGTGCCTGCGGGACGACCTGGCCCATCAGATCGCAAAACTTCTGCATCTACGCCCAAACACCCTGATTAAATGGCGACACCCTTTTGCCAAAGAAGGCATGTGCCTGAGTCGGCAGCGCAGTTGATGTGTTAGTGCGAAAACTTTTGCAATTACGCCGCAGGGGCGGCATAACTCCCCCCGTTTTTACCACTCTGCAGGTTTTCCATGATGAGCCGACAAGCCTCTCCAACCGCTTCTCGAATAGGCCCGGAGAGCCCCGGCCTTACTTCGGTCGGCATCGCTTCGACCTGCGCCGCCAGGATTTTTATCTCTATACCGGTGTGGTCCCTAAGTTCCTTTAATATGTTTACTGTCGGGAACTGATGAAGGGAAAAATCCGCGACCTTTTCGGCCGGTATTCCTTCCACCGGTATTTCAAAAAGCTCCCCCGGCCTGCGGTTCGGATAGTCAACGGCATCTATGACGATGAGTTTTTCCGGCTTCGTGTCGCTCAAAGCCAGATCGAACAGTATCTCTCTGATGCTTGTGCCAACATCCATTACCAGCACATGGGGCGGAAGGCTGCAGTTTTGTTGCAGGTGATCGGCGACTGCCGGTCCGAAGCCGTCATCGCCAAACAGGATATTGCCGCACCCAAAAATAAGAACGGATTTGTCGAAGAGATTTTGCAGCATATGTTTTCCGGTAAAGCCGCTTTCGGCGGAAATCGATCCGCCCTGCCGCCGTGAGAGCGGCGGCGGGGCGGATCGAAATTGCGGTTACTTGGTTAACCGTTCGATTATATGCGAATCGGAATCGTAAATGGAGCATTCAACGGACAAACCGCCATCCAGGCGGTGAGTGGCGCAGGCCAGTCAGGGGTCGTAGGCGCGTATGGCCATTTCCACCTTGTTCAGGATTCCCTGGTCATATTTGCCTCCCTTGATCAGTTCGCTCGCAGCCTGCTTGACCGAAAGGTTCATGGCCGCATTGTTATGAGTGGTGCCTACAATCAGGTTGAGGCTCTTGATGAGGCCCTCGCCATCGCTCTCATAATCGTGAATCAAAGTGCCGCGCGGCGCCTCGACACAACCGACTCCGCGAGCCGCTCTCGGTGCGATCTTCTCCCTCACATCCCTGCTGGTGATCTCCGGGTCTTCCAACAGCTCCACGGTCTGCTCGGCGCACTGCAGCATTTCGATCAGCCTGGCATAGTGATAGAGCAGGGTATAATGTGCGGGCCGCCCGAAAGCCCCCCGGAATTCTTCCAACTCGGCCTGCGCAAGCGGAGTAGCCATTTTGTCCACCACGTTGATGCGGGCCAGGGCGTTGGTCCTGTACACTCCGGAGGGATTGGCGAGATCCATCGACGGCCCCTCGCCATTACCCCACCTTTTCGCATAAGGGAACTTCTGGTAAGACCAGGGCTCTACCCGTTCACCGATGTAGTCCAGATAATCGGCCGCACTGAAGTCTTCATATGCGCCGTCGGGCTGCATCAGCCTCAACTTGCCGTCGTAAAAGTCAAGGGCGCCATCCTCGGCCACCGTCCCCAGGTACCCTACCCTGATTACCCCGATATTTTTGATCGCGTCCATGTATTTGGGAAACACATTTTCTTTTGCGAACTTGAGAGAGAATTTGGAGAATTCGAGTAGCTCTTTGGCCGATGGCAGCATCGCCTGACGCTCGGTTTCGGTCATCGGCTTGCTCACACCGCCGGGAAGAGAAAAAGTGGGGTGGATGGCGCGGCCGGAAAAACCTTCCAGCAGCTTGGCCCCCAGATGGCGCATGTGCACCACCTGCTTGGCGATCTCAGGCGCTGCGTTGACAATGCCGATGACGTTGCGCACCGAGTAATCGGCGTCCGGGCCAATTACAAAATCCGGGGCTGCCAAAAAGTAAAAATGCAAGATTTTGTCACTGACATAAGCAATATTTTGCATCAAACGCCGCAGCTTTACTGCGGCCGGGGGCGGCGTTACGCCGAAAACCGCATCGGCGGCTTTCGATGAGGCCAGGTGATGCGCCCAGGGGCAGATGCCGCATATATGACAGACAATCCGGGGCATTTCTTCCGCCGGCCGACCTTCACAGAACTTTTCGAAGCCCCTTAAGCTTTGTATGTGCAGCTTCGTGTCGGCCACATTTCCAGCATCGTCCAGATGAATGGCCACCCTGCAATGACCTTCGATCCGGGTAACCGGCTGAATATTGATTACGTTTTCCATCAACCTCACCTCCTTATCTTGCCGGCCTGGCCGGAAGGGGCGTAAGAAAACCATGTCCGCCTATGTAACGGTTCATTATGGCCCGACGGTCGACCACGGTTTTGGGGTCGAGGCCCACCGAAGTCAACGATCCCATCATGTCCACCATCGGCCGCGCACCTTTACGGATCGGTCCGAAACAGCCCCGGCAAGGAGTGCGGGCCTGGATGCAGCGCGGCACGCCGCTCTTGCCCGCGCAACCCGCCAGGGTGACCGGCCCGAGACACAGAACGCCCTGTTCGTTGATGCAGCGCATCTTGTCCAGGCCTTCTTCGGGGTTGAATTCGAGGTTCTCGAAGCATCGCTTTACCGCACCGCCGCCCGACTTCTGCTCACGAATCACCGGGCATGTGTCACAAACACTGCGTTCGGGCAGACTCCAGGAAGTCTGGCCGTTCAGCACTGCCGTGAGGGCCTCGACAATCCAGTCGGGATGCGGCGGGCAGCCCGGGATCCTGATATCCACATTCACCACCTCATCGACTGCCGTACAGGTCGGGATCCACGGCGGAACGTTCAGGTCCTGCTGGTCTGGTGCGGGGGTCGTTGAACTGCAATGGCGATTAATCTTTTCGAATACCTCGTCATTCTTCCACATGTTGGCGTGAGCCGGAATTCCGCCGTACGTCGCACAACTTCCCAGAGCAATCAGCACTTTGACGTGCTTTCGTATTTGTTCCAGTTCATGTTTTTGCTCCTCGTTGCGGACTCCTCCCGAAACAATGCCGACCGTCGCCTCGGGTATCTCCATCTCCGTGACCGGTTTCTCACCCAATTGCCCGTAGAACTTGTGATCAACCAGTGCGGTCATGTGGACAAATTCCAAGTTCGGCAGCAAGTCCAGCAGAGGATCTCCAATATTTAGAATGGAGATCTCACAGCCGGAGCAGGCATTCAACCAATCTTCGACCACTTTTACCGGCATCTTTGTCCCCTCTCCACGACATGTTCAGGTTCAATTCTGCGAATGCACGGCCGATACCCTCCTCGTATAAACCAGGTACCGGTCACCCTCGGCCACCGTTTCAATCTCAAAGCCTTCCTTCTTATAGGTTTCAGCCGCCTCCAGGGCCGCCTCGCCTGTTTCGTAGCTCTGCCCGTCCCACATGAATTTTTTCCCATGACATTTTTTTGATAAAGCCGGCTCCATTTTCTGCTCCCCTCTTTTCTGCCCCCCCACTTTTCAGAAATCCATCGCCCGGGCCGGGAAAATCCCCGCGCCCGGCTTTGCAATGACTTTCAAGGCCTCAGTCCGTTCTATACGGGCTGGGAGGCAGATCCTGGATCTGCCTGGTCATATCCCGCATCACGTGGGCAAACTTAACGCCTTCGGAAGCCCCGACCCATTCGAGCCTGAACCTCTCGGGTTCGAGTCCGAAGTCTTCGAGCATCAGCTCAATCGCTTCGGCCCGGCTTTTCATCCTCACATTGCCCTCGATGTAGTGGCAATCGCCGGGGTGACAACCACAGACGATTACCCCATCAGCACCTTTGGTCAAAGCATCGATGATCAGATTGGGATGAATCATGCCTGTACACATGAACCTTACGATTCTTACAAACGGAGGATACTGGAGGCGGGAAGTTCCGGCCAGGTCCGCAGCAGTATAGGCGCACCAGTTGCAGCAAAACGCCAGCACGAGTGGGTCGGGGTTTTGTACCATCGCATCCTGCTCGACCCCGGCTTGACATACGGTTGATTCCGACATAGCGCTCACCTCATATAATCTTGAGATCACAACGTCGCTCGGGTCTGCACGTCGGCAGTCTCACGCACCAGGGCCGCCTCGATTACCGCATTCAACTGGTCCATGGTGAATCCCTTTACATAGATTCCCTTCTTCGGGCAGGTTGCCTGACAATTGCCGCAGCCCTTGCACACCGCTTCATTGGTCTCGACGGTCTTCTTGATTCCCCCTTTAAACTTGTATTCCAAAACATGGATCGCCTTGAACGGACAGGTATCCACACAGAAGGCGCAGCCGTCGCAGTTTTCATCTACAACCTGAGAAATGTTTGCATCCAGTGCGATCCGCTTGCGGCTAAGAATGGCTCCGACGCGCGCGCCAACTGCTTCCGCCTGGGCGATGCAGCTTTGCGCCAGCTTGGGCAGATGCGCCAGGCCGCAAACAAATACGCCGTCCACGGCGAAATCGACCGGCCTCATTTTTAAGTGGGCTTCGAGGAAAAAACCGTCCGGGGCAATAGGGAGTTTAAGCATCTCCATCACTGCCTTACTCTCCGGCCTGGGATCGATGGCGGCCGAAAGCACCAGGAGGTCGGCGGGAATGGAAACAGGCATGTCGAGCACAAGATCCCGCATGGATACCGACAAGGCCCCGTTGCCGACGACAACCGACGGTTCCTCCTCCTGCTCGTATCTAAGGAAAATAACACCCTTTTCTCTTGCCTTCTTGTAATAGGCCTCCTTGAAGCCATAGGTCCGCATGTCCTGATAGAGCACGAAAACCTCGGTTACAGGCGAAATCTCCTTGATCCTCAGTGCGTTTTTGACCGCAACGGCACAGCACATGCGGCTGCAGTAGGGGCGATCTTTCGTTCTGGACCCGACGCACTGGATCATGACGACGCTCTTAAGACCCCGCACCCGTTGCTCATCCTCCAGGATCGCCTCCAGTTCGAGCTGAGTCGCCACCAACCCGCTCTCCCCGTAGAGATATTGTTTCGGCGAATGCTCGACAGCTCCCGTGGCGACTACCACAGCGCCGTGGCTCAGCTCTCTTTGCCCGTTCGGCCCCGTGATTGTGCTCTTGAAGTTGCCAACGAAGCCATCCAGCGAGGAAACAAAACTGCCCGTATACACACTTATCCTGTCGTTTCGGTGCACCTTTTCAACCATGTCCTTGAGCTTGCTTCTGGGGTCATCGGCACCCAAAAGCGAGCTGACCCTGCGAAAGTTGCCGCCCAGCAGGGGCTCCTTTTCAACCAGATGAACATCGAAGCCCTGGGCGGCGATGGCAAGAGAAGCGGCCATGCCGCTGACTCCGCCCCCTATGACCAGGGCGTTGCCGGTCACTTCGATCGACTGTCGTTCGAGCGGCTCGAGAAGACGCGCTTTGGCAACGGCCATCCGAACCAGGTCCTTGGCCTTGCGCGTTGCCAGCAGAGGCTCTTCTTTGTGAACCCACGAACACTGGTCGCGGATGTTGGCCATTTCGAACAGGAAAGGATTAAGCCCCCGTTCAGGAAGAGTTTTACGGAACAGGTTTTCGTGCGTACGCGGAGTGCAGGAAGCAACGACAACACGGTTAAGGCCGTGCTCTTGGATACTGCTTTTGATCGCTTCCATCGCATCGTTCGAGCACGCGTATGCGAAGTTTTCCGCATGCACTACATCCGAAAGACCCTGTGCATATTCCACCACTTCCGGGACGTTCACCACTCCCGCGATGTTGGTGCCGCAATGGCAGACAAAGACGCCAACGCGGGGCGCAGCGCCCTTCACGTCCAACTCGGGAGGAATCTCGCGGGGCGCAGGCAGCCTTGTATTGCGCGCTTCCGAAAGGATCCCGAGGGCTTTTGAAGCCGCACCGCTCGCCTGCGTCACCGTCTCGGAGATGTCCCTGGGCTCGGAAAAAGTCCCGCACACAAAAACCCCCTCGCGGCTGGATTCCACGGGCGAAAAGACGGAAACGGCGCAAAAGCCGTATTCGTTACTATCGACTCCAAAGACCTCCATGAGCCTGCCGGCATCCTTGGGCGGGCGAAGGCCAACGGAGAGCACGACCATATCGAATTCCTCGCTCAAAATATCGCCGTTTTCGGCGAAATACCTTATCTTGAGGTTCTTGGTCCCGGGGACTTGCTTTATGGACGAGGGGCGGCATCGCACGTACCGGACTCCAAGCCTGCGGGCTCGTTCGTAATAAATGCCGAAAGACTTCCCGAAGGCCCTGATGTCGATGTAGAAAATGGTGGCGTGAAGGTCGGGATCGTGCTCTTTTGCTACAAGGGCCCCTTTGGTCGCGTACATGCAGCACACCGAGGAACAGTAGTTTCTCTCTTCGTCCCTTGATCCCACGCACTGAATGTAGGCAAGCTTTTTGGGATGCTCCCCGTCCGATGGCCTTACGACTTCGCCTCCGGTCGGGCCCGAAGGACTGAGAAATCTTTCGAATTCCAGGGCCGTCACCACGTTGGGGAAGCGCCCGTAGCCCAATTCCTGCCGCTCTCTGGCGTCGAAAATCTCATAGCCGGGGGCTAGAATTGCTGCCCCCACATCGAGGGTGATTTCTTCGTCCTTCATGTCGAAATCGATGGCCTTGGCCTTGCATAATTTTTCACAAATCCTGCACTTCCCGGTCTGGAAATAAAGGCAGCTCTCCCTGTCCAGGGTCGCAATGTTCGGAATGGCCTGCGGGTAGGGCCTGTAGATCGCGCTGCGCCTTACAAGCCCGGCGTCGAACTCCGAGGGCGGCCCATGCTTTTTCTGGGGACATTTTCCCCAGCAGTCTCCGCACCCCACGCATTTCTTTTCGTCCACGTAGCGCGCTTTTTTTCTGACAATCGCTTTGAATTTGCCGGGCTCACCCGCAAAACTCTTTACCTCCGCATAGCTTATAAGCTCAATGTTAGGGTGTCTGCCCACTTCCACCAGCCTGGGGGCGAGCGTGCACATTGAGCAGTCGCCGGTCGGGAAGGTCTTATCCAATTGAGGCATCACACCCCCGATGCTCGGCCTGCTTTCGACGAGATAGACCATGATTCCGTTTTCGGCAAGGTCCAGGGCCGCCTGCATGCCCCCAACGCCCCCGCCTACCACCAGGGCCGCGCCGATCGGGTTTCCTTTAGCTGCATTGTCGGTACCCATACATACCTCGAAATTGATAGAGTTTCAGTCCGAACGGACCTACCGGTTGAGTCGATCAAAACGCTTCGATCGTTTTCGCCTGTTGAGGCCAATGCTATTGCGCTTGTTATAGAGACGGGAAAAAGGCTCCCATGCCTCTTAACCCCGCGCTCATGCCAGTCCGTAGCGTGCCAGAACGGGCATCGGGTCCACGATGTGCTTGCGCAGGCCGAGTTTTTTTGCGCCAATTCCCAGCGTGAGGCCTAAAAGCTGGCTGAAATAAAGAATCGGGATATGAAAGTCCGTGGAATACTGCGCGTTGATCCGGGCCTGTCTCATGTCCAGATTGGCCTGGCAGAGCTGACAACCAACGGCTATCACTTCCGCGCCCGACTCTACCGCGTCTTCGATAATGTCTTTTGCCAGCTTGACCACGATATCCGGTTCGTTCAGGGTCAAAGACGCCCCGCAGCAGTCCACCTTGTAAGACCACTGCACCGGAGAGCCCCCGATGGCGCTGATGAGTCTATCCATGGTCAAGGGGTCTTCGGGTTGATCGAACCCCATGATCTTGGGAGGACGAACAAGCATGCAGCCATAGTAGCACGCCACCCGCATCTGGCCCAGATTTCCGATAAGCATATCCTTTGCCGCACCGCCCGAAACCAGCTTCTCCACTATTTCCAGGGGATGTCTTACTGCGACCGAATATCCGTACTTGCCACCGAGGATCTGTTCCACGCGCCGCTCGGTTTCGGCGGATTCTTTCATCTCGTGGACCGCCGTTTTAAGACGCTGGAAACATGCTGCGCACGGGACCACGACTTCACCGAGTCCCATTTTCTCGATGCTGCGCAGGTTCTGCACGGGCAGGGATACGGCAAGGCTCTCATCGATACAGTAGGTCGCTGAAGCCCCGCAGCATACCCACCCCTTTGGCTCCTCGAGTTCAATGTTTAACTTGGCGAAAACGGCTTTGAGCGAACGGTCGTATTCTTTGGCGCTCGCGTGCAGCGAACAGCCGGGGTAGTACGCGTATAGGTCTGCCATGATCCATGCCCTCCTGAGTTTCTTCGCTCCGCCCGGCCCCGGGCAAGCTCGTTTCCACCCAAACCGCAATAGGAAAAAACCTCTGCCCCGCTTTCAAACCGGTCGACGATCAGGAGTCCAGCCCTTCTTTCGCCTGCCGCTCACCGGCCTTCCCACACGCCTTCGCACGGGACTTCAAACGGCGCATGCCGAAAAAACCCGCCAGCGAGGGCAAAAACTTGATTTTCCCCTTGAAGATCATGGGCATGGCGAGCTCACTGTCCTGCCGGAAATTCCGTGTCGCCATCCTCAGCTGATTGATCAACCCGAATTCGTACACACGGCCGAAGATCGTCATGTTCCGGGCAAACGCCCTGTCGAAGGCTGTTACACTGGGCAATTTGGAGGGTATGCCGCGCCGATGGGCCAGGGACCTTAGCACGAAGCTGACCTTGGCGATGTCCACCCCCTGGGGGCAGCGGGCGGTGCAGGTGGCGCATTTGGTGCAAAGCCAGATGGATTTCGAACCGAGAGCCAAATCATCGAGACCGAGCCGCACAGCATGGACGATCTGAGTCGGATTGAGATCCATCAAATCGCTCGCCCAGCATCCTGAAGCGCATTTCCGGCATTGGAAGCAAAGATCGACGTTTATGCCCTTTTCGAGCAAAAGCCGCCGCGATTCCGTATTGCGGAACCCGGGCATCAGGCTGACCACCGGATTCAATCCCTCGCTTGCTGAGAACATAGGTCTCCCTTTCCACAAGCAGCATTCGCTAAACATGTCACCCCTACCGCTTTTACTGTAACAACAGGACCAACCTTGGATTCTTCCAGCGCATCACTCCGACTGGAACCGCAATCGGGGAAAATTCGCCAGCTTGAGATGGATAGTCAACATAATGATCACAATGAGTGACATGGAGGAAATAAAACATTACTTCTTATATAGAAAAAGACTAAGGGGGTCAAGCTTTTTTGTGACGGAAACCGCCTTAAATTATCTAGTGCCGCACTCTAGTATTTGCATAGCTACGATATAGCTTCGCTAACACACTTCCGCCACAACACGATCACTATTTGAAGCCATCATACATCATTGACACAATTCCAGTAGATATTTTAAATAAACATGCCACCTCATCACTGCAGATGCTCTCCCATCGATAGCATCCAGTCTCCTCAACCTGTTTTGGCTGGTCCGATTTAATCCTACCGCTTCGGTAGACAATATGGACAGCCTGTTCTTTCCACTCGACGTCTAGAGTAACAATAGCCGTATTGTTAAATGCGCCATCGTGAGTCAGTCGGAAATAATCCATACCGTTATAGTAGGAATAGACCGGCAGCCTGTTCTTTATACTCGACTTGATAGAATACCAACGGTTCCTTCTATGTTCGGTAATCACTTTCGGTTTCGAATGGAAACACTATTACGCGCGCTTGCATCGAATTCTTTGTTATTCCTTATTGTTGTCCGGAATAGGAAATGCGGAAAAAAAAGCGTGATCGAACGCCCGCGGGAGTGAAAATTTTCTGGCCGCAACATCACCTTCCATAACCAGCCCGGGCTAAAAATAGCTTTTGCCGGGCCGGGTCGCATAACGAGCAAACTAAAGCGATGGTTCATACGGAGGATCACCGGTACGGAAGGCAGACATCCATAGACTTCTCCAGGCACACCACAGCGGTGGGCAATGTGGTTGTAGCATGCGAGGACGGACCTTGGCGCCAGCGGCGCCTGCGTCCCGGTCGCGGGGCACGTCTCCGCGATCCGGCCCCCGTGGGGGTGCGCATAGACCTCAACTTACCGTGCCCCGTCAATCTTGATACAAGGGCAACCCGGATTCCCCGATCCGGACCGCTTCCGGCTGCCTTTTCCTTTCTGCCTTTTACCTCAAACTTTTGCCTTCGCGAAGCGTTTGCCTTTTCTCGTTGCCGCTTCTATTGCCGCTTCTCGTTTCCGTTTCACGTTGCCGCTTTGCGGCTAAAAAAACCTGCGTGGTATAAGCTTTGTGGATTCAAGCGGAATCGAGGGACAGGCGTATCGCCCGCCTCACTCGGTAACGCCGCTCTTTGAAAACCGCATACAGAATAGCCCAGCTCTTCTCTTCACTCCACCATCTTCACTCTTCACTGCTCACTGTTCACCGCTCTTATCACTGCTGTTCCCTCGCTGTTGTCGCATGCTGTTATTGGCTGTTATTTTCGACCCCCAAATCCTGAAATATCAATTAAATCAACATAATATGGAAAATCAAAAATAAAAAACCGCTGTATTAACAGAGATAACAGCATGGCCGGGCTTCCGGTAAATGTAACATAGAAAGACCAAGAGCATAGGGGGAAAGGTTTTGGCGCCAACGGTGCCGGCCTCCCGGTCGCGAGGCGCGTCCTGTGCGGCACGGCCGCCCCGCGGTCCGGACCCCGCGGGTGTGCGCATAGCCGTCTACCTGAAGACGTTCCGGGCCTTCATTTCTTCGTGCGTTTACTGCGGCTTCGCTTTGCCCAACTACCGGGCAGGACCGTTCTCACCACGAGGAAGAAGGGCCACGAAGGCAAAATGTGTGGATCGAGAATGAATCGATGGCATCGAATGCCTTTTCTGTATTCCCTCGGGATCTTCGCGTCCTCTGCGGTAATAAAATCACGCTCGTGTGTATCATCCCCGCCGGGCGCAACCGATCGCCCGTTGATACAGGTCTTTGGTTGCGCCCATGCTGCTCCGGGATTCTTCGCGCGCTTCGTGGTTGAAATATCGCATCCACGAGAAAAGAAGACGAAGAAAACCGAGAAATGGAACCCGGGGCTGAAACGGCGTATCAGGCTGCCAAGTTGACGACCATGCGCGGGGGGCGGGGGTTGGGGAACTGCTTTTCCGGATTCACTGTAGCAGAAAAAACCTACGATTTTAAGATCGGACATTCAAGAGATATTTTAGAGTGATCCCGGTGCGTATCGGCCCTCCGTCAGCCTCTCAAGGCGGCTGCACGGAACCGGTCGAGAAAAATCCGCTCTTTCGCCTCGAGTCGACGGATGTCTGAACGCTTATGGACTAAGACAAAATAGGGGGGCCGCTGTCAAAAAATAAGCCTATCGAGCTGGAATTATGTTATGCGATAGTTCGAATTTGTTTTAATCGCATAAATCGTCGCAGGACCGGACATCATGGCTCGCCGCGCGGCTCCTTAAGAGCAGGCCGGGCCCTTTGCGGGTGCACAAGGCCACACAGAGGGGAGAAGCCAAGGCATTAGCGGGATGCCGGTCCCGAGGAAAAGACGGTTTTTCGAGTATCCCGGTTCTGATCCCGGAACTCGCGAGGAGTTATCATGCTTAACTTCAATCAACTCAGAGCCTTCTATCACGCCGGCAAATCGCAGCATTTCACCCAGGCCGCAAAAGAGCTCTTCATAAGCCAGCCGGCTGTTACCGCCCAGATAAAATCCCTGGAAAATATGTTCAACCTGACACTGTTCAGGCGAAAGGGGCGAAAGCTCTATCTCACCAGCGAAGGACGCATACTGTTCGAACAGGTCAGCAAAATCTTCGAATATGAAAAAACGATAGAAAAAACCATCAAGGACATGAGGAATCTGTCCGTGGGGATGCTGCGGATTGGAACGACAAAAACCTACGCCCGCCACCTCATGCCTTCTCTTTTGTCATATTTTTTCAAAGTCCATCCCGAAATCAAAATAACTGTAAACGAAGGCAGTGCGCAGGAGATGATCCTGGATCTTCTCGAGTTCAGAAACGACGTCGCGGTAATGAGCAAGGTCATAGCCCGGGAAGAGTTGACTTTCACGCCGTTCAGGCGGGAGCCCATTGTGCTGATCCTATCGCCTGCTCATCGGCTGGCCGCCTCCGGGTGGATAACCTTCGAGCAGCTTGCAAACGAACCTATCATCATGAAGGAACCGGGATCGGGGACCCGTAAGGAGGTCGAAGCCCTCTTCGAAACCCACGGGCGTCTGCCACACATCCTCATGGAAAGCGGCAATATCGAACTCATCAAGCAACTTGCAATGCAGGGAAAGGGGCTTTCGTTCCTGGTCAATTCCGCCGTTGCCGAGGAGATTTCAGCGGGCAAACTGGCAAAGCTCCAGCTCAAGGGATTCGAGGTTTCATTGGATGTAAATATCGCATATCTCAAAAACCAGCATCTTTCGCTTCCCGCCAGGGCCTTCGTGGAAATGTTGGAACAATTCCGCGCGAACGACCGTACGCCTGGGGATGTAGGCGGACCGGCGGGAAGGCTGCTTTCCCCCATGTAGGGGGGAGGCGGCAACCGTGTCGCGGCCTCCTCCCGGGGGCGCCGGTCTATGATTGTGCCGGGGGTGCAGGCGTTGGCGGCAGCGGCCAGAAGTCGAAGAAATCGGAATACGCGGCCAACGCAGGAAAGGTAATTCCGAGCATCATGGTGGCAAGTGTGAAGATATCAACCGGATATTTCTGCATGGCGCCGCCGAAGTGCCGGAATGCAAATGCGCGGTAACCATAGTATGCGATAAAGCCAAGGCCTACGGCAAGAACGATGTTGACCACTCCCCACAGGGGTTGTTTGAAAAGACGCCCCGGCCACATCTGGAACATGGTCATGATCACCAGGACACCGAAGAGCCAGCATACAGCCAGGAGCAGGAACATCAAGGGCTCCATACTCAAGACCGCTATGCCGATATAGACGGCGACCAGCGCGAGTATGACGCAAACTGCGGTCAGAACGAAGCCGAAAACCGGCTGCCTCATCAAGCCCGGCGACTTGCAGAAGGGCCACATCCCCAGGTTGGCAAATACAAAAAGGAATGTGACCGCCCAGATCCAAAAGGAGATCGCCTCTTCCCACGGGAACGGGCCGTGAGGAGCAAGCCCTGCGAACGCGGCCAAGGGCCCGCCTTTTGCGTAGAAGGCAACGGGAGCCACAGCCGAAGGATTGGTTCCCGAGGGAAAGGAGAGCAGGCTGAAATTGAAAAGCTTGAATAGAAACCAGGTCAAAATAAAGGCGGTAAGAAGGGTAAGCCACCCTGCAAGACCGGCTGGAAGCTTGTTATACGGCCACATCCCGAAGGCGATTATAAGAAAGAATGTAGTAATGACCGTGGAGATCAGGTACAGAATAATAAATGGCTGGGCAACGCCGTCAGCGAGGAAGTTCTTGGCGGCAAAAGCTATCATGGTCCCGATCAGTACGATAAAACCCACGAGAAGGAGGCCGCGCCACGGTTGGGCCACCCCCTGCGTCGCCGGATATTGCGCCTTCCAACCCAGGCCCACCATCACCAAAAGAGGCACCATGGCCATAATGAGCAGCGTGTAGAAGCCGTTGAAATAGTTGGCGCCGAAAAGCGATGTCATGGTCAGGACATAAGCCAGCACGACTGCTGTACCAAACAGCCCCCGCCACGGTTGGCCTATCGACCATCCAGTTGTCTGAGACGATTGCTCCATTGCATTTCTCCTTTGTTTGAGTCCGAACAATTAAACTACATGCCTTAAATCAAGGAATCAAAGACCCCAAGTCCAATATTTTGGCTTATAGATCTAATGAACAATGATCTCAGCGTATGGAGCGGAATGGCTTTTGTACCGGCGGCGCGTTAGGCTGGTTTGATATTGAGCTGAACTAATTAAAGGGTTGCGAACTTGAAAAGATGCATTATTTTCAGCACTGAACTTATCGTACCGGAGACACTAATGCTTCAACGAAAAGCAATAGTCAACTCATTTAAATTTATGGTTTTAATAACCTGACATTATAATAAAAGGGAAAAGCCACCGAATGTCAATCCCGCGTGGAAACTCCTGTTGTCTTTAGGCTTCCACAATCTCATAGATTTTTCCCTCCTCCGGCCTCTTCTCCGGGCAGAGAATAAAAAATCCCTCCACTCCCATTGACATGCGCGTTGGGAACTTTTACCTGTAAAGTGCTGCGTTCAAATGAATTATCTTCTGTTTTCCACCCGGAAAGCCGAGTTGGGAGGGTGTCAGGCGCAATGATACTCGCACCCTTCGCCGGGTGCGGCTCCAGGTAGGGTGGGCATAAGCCTTATCGTGCCCCCGGGAAGTTTCCGGATGGACACCGACTATTTCCAAACGAGGAGGAGAACATGGCGCTCGTTGAGGATGGACTGAAAATCGGGACCCCCGTTCTGATCGGGATCGGGGCGCTGCTTCTCGCCCCGGTGGTTCTTCCCGCGGCAGGGGCCGTCGTAAGGCCTTTGATCAAAGCAACGGTCAAAAGCGGAATGCTTTTCGCTCAGAAGGGAAGAGAACTCATATCGGAAGCCATGGAATCGCTCGAAGACATCACCGCTGAAGTAAAGGCCGAGCTGATAGCCGAGCGCAAAGGCCCGGCCCCGAGCCCGCAACCCGATGAGGCCCAATAATATGCCTGCGCATGACGCAGCCTCCCGGCAGGGCATCCTCGCAGACCAGTTCCTTTACTTTTTCCTCCGCCTGCGCAAGGATCGCATCCGATCAGTGGTGGAGGCGGTGAACGCGCGTTATCCCGGCGAAAGTACGGAACAAAAAGCTCGCAGGCTTATATCGGTCCAGACGCCCATGTCCTTTCTCAGCGGCACTCTCATGCACCTGCCGAGGCTGATTCCGGGACTCGGGTACGCATTCGAGTTTCTAGGCGTTGTGGGAGGAGCTTCCGTCCTCAGCCGCATGCACCTTTATCTCATTCTCGAAATCGCCCTCCTTTACGGTAAAAATATAGACGACGAGGCGCGCGTTCCAGAAATGCTCTCGGTTGTTGCCGCCACCGGCCTTGCCGCCGGTGTTTCACTTCTCTCCGGCGCACTCGATATTCACACGCTCCTGCCTCTGCCTGTCGGGGGAATAACTGCTTCAGCGGCTGCCCGCATGATAGGCGAAGAAGCTATTCGCCTTTATTCGGCTCCTGTCGAAAAAATCGCCACCCATTGAGGACCCTGGCCGGCCTTCTCAAGCCCTGCAAAGGAAGATGCATGTACAGAGGGCGGGTCTTATAAAGAGTGACAAAGCACACAAAATCCTTAAGTTATCGATTGGAGCATCTTGAAGCGGCAAACGCCGGCGCGCCTGAATGTGCGAAAGGCCGCCGGTTTTCGATTCGTAGTTCGTTAAGAGAAGGAGTCCAAGATGGGTCCCGAAGAAAAGCATGAAGAAATACCCCGGGAAATTACTCCGTCCCCTGCCAGGGCCGGGACTGCAGTGAAAGAAGGAATCATCAACAGCCTCAAGGGGATCAACGAGATCGAAGCCCAGATGGTGAGCCTCATAAGGAATACCGTTTCCGACACCCTCAAAGCCACCGGGGCCGTAGCCGATGAAACCGTCAACGTCACAAAAGGCGTCCTGACAGGGACCTTCAAAGCGGCCGAGGAGGTGGGCAACGGTCTTTTGCTAAGCGCCGGCAGTGTCGCCAAGGGGCTCATATTGGGGGTGAGCGACGTTGGTGGCGACGTGCTGGGCGTTGCGAAGCAGCTAGCCGTTGGAACCGTAAGGGAGAGTGCTGCGATCGGGGCCGACATCGGGCAGGTTGCTCGCACAGTGTTGGACGGAGTGATCGAAGCGGCGAAGCAGACGGGCGCAAACGTCGAAGAAATGGCTAAGGTGACCGTAAACGGCGCCATTGACGCGGCCGGAAGCATCGGCAATAACGCTGTTAAAAATGTAAGGGAGGTTCTTACTAATGCGGTAGAAGGCGTGAAGGAGATTGCAGGCGCGGCCCTGCCAAAGACCAAAGGCAACCCGTAATGGTGAAAGAGGCGGAAGTTTTCCTCATCCTGGCGTGTGGGTCGCGCTCTACGAGTTCATCGTTCCGGCGCCGCATCTTTCAGGCTCGAACGACAAGGCGGTCGCGATAACTTCAACGTCCCGGTCTTTCTTTCAGAGGCTGCTGTCAATTCTAAATAACCCGTGACGTATCGGGAAGCCGGTTACCCCCTACTAGCCACGTCTGCCGTGCTCCCTGCACTGTTCTTATCTGTTGAGGGGGGACGGGCGCCGTAGTATAATTAAAAAGGTGGGCAAAAAGAGATGCCCCTTGCATCCGGCGCACCTGTCCCTTTTGCGCTCGGGATCGCTTTTAGGGCAAGGTCTTTAATTTCGCTTGACCCTGTTGGCGGGCATCCGGTAAAATAACATATTCTGACTCACTTGCGGGTGTAGCTCAGTTGGTAGAGCACAAGCTTCCCAAGCTTGGGGTCGCGGGTTCGAATCCCGTCGCCCGCTCCAGGTCGAAATGTTCCCTTCATGAAGGAAGGGTTTCCCTTTTTGAGGGGGCTTGGAAGTCCAGGCCCGCTTCGATGAGTGGATGACAACTATTCTGGATTCTGAGTTAAAGTTGTTTCCTAACTGGAATTTGAACATTGTCGGTCTGCTAGGAGAAGTGGGTTCAGTGACCCACTTTTTTTTTGGCATGCGCCCTTGACTGGAAGAGGCTGCAAGTTGGCTCAGGAGTTGAAACAAGAGGAAGGCGAACTGATCGGGCGGATATGGAATCTTGTTGAACCCGTGGTCGCCGCAAGGGACATGGAGGTCCTCGACATCGAATATCGCCGTGAATCGCTCGGGTGGGTTCTGCGAATCTTTCTCGACAGCCAACGGGGAATAAGGGTAGAGGACTGTGCCGAAATCAGCCGGGTAGTGGGTGAGATGCTTGATGCAGCAGATTTGATCCCGATTGCGTACAATCTGGAGGTTTCCTCGCCGGGTATAGATCGGCCGTTACGAAAGCTGGAGCACTTTCAAAAGCACATTGGCGATATAATTGAAGTCAGGACGATATCTCCGGTGCAAAACCGCCGCAATTTCCGAGGCGCGTTAAAGGAGGTTTCCCCGGAGGGTGTGACAGTCCAATGCGATTCGCAAGACTACTCCATAGGGATGCCGCTTATCGAGCGGGCCAGGCTGTTATATTTTGAATCATTGGAGCGTAAATCGCGCTGACCGGCGGCGTCAGATAAGGATTATCTTGAATTGATGGAGGTATTTTCTATCTATGGCCAGTGAACTCAAACGGTTGATCGAGCAGGTCAGCAGAGAAAAGGGCATTGACCGGCAAACCCTGATACAAACTCTTGAAGAGGCCATTAAGTCGGCCATCAGGAAAAGGTACGGCGCCAAGTTGGACCTGGATGTCACCTTTAACGAGGAATACGGCGAAATAGAGGCCTTTCAGTTCAAGGAAGTCGTCGAAGAGGTGAGCGATCCGGATAAGCAGGTGCTTCTTGCCGAGGCGCTCAAACTCGACAGCGAGAGCGAGGTCGGGGACGAACTGGGTATCCGGATGGATACGGAGATGCTGGGCAGGATTGCGGCGCAGTCCGCCAAGCAGGTCATTATCCAGAAGATGAAGGATGCCGAGCGGGAAGTGGTCTATGACGAGTTCAAAGGCCGCAAGGGTGAGATCGTAAACGGCATTGTCCAGCGGGTGGATAAGGGCGCCATCCTGGTAAATATAGCCCAGGCCGAAGCGATTCTGCCCCAGAAGGAGCAGATCCCGCGGGAAGTTTTTCGACAGGGAGACCGCATCAGGTCGTATGTCCTTGAGGTAAAAAAGATCAGCAAAGGCCCCCAGATCGTCCTTAGCCGGACCCATCCCCATTTTTTGATCCAGCTCTTCCATGCCGAGGTGCCCGAGATAACCGAGGGCATCGTCAGCATTATCAGCGCGGCGCGCGAACCGGGGGCCAGGGCAAAGATCGCCGTCATATCCAAAGATTCCGACGTCGATCCTGTGGGCGCCTGCGTGGGAATGAAGGGAACCAGGGTCCAGAACGTTGTCCAGGAGCTTCGCGGCGAAAAAATTGATATCATCCCCTGGAACATGGACCCTGCCAAATTCGTGGTAAATGCTCTCGCTCCGGCCATCATTTCCAAAGTGATAGTAGACCAGGCCAACCGGAGCATGGAAGTCATCGTGCCCGACGATCAGCTTTCTCTTGCCATTGGCAAAAGAGGACAGAATGTAAGGCTTGCCTCCAAGCTGACCAACTGGCGCATAGACGTGAAGAGCGAAAGCCGTTACGAACGGCAGAAGCAGGCGGGCTACCAGGCGCTTCTGCGAATCCCGGGGCTTTCCTCTGAAATGGCCGATAAGCTCTATGAAGCGGGGATTGGTTCTCTTGAGGAGTTTCTCGAAATTTCGCTGCTCGAACTGGAGGACACGACCCGCCTTTCCGCTTCGACCCTGGAAACGATGAGGACCGAGGCCCGGGCGCTGCTCAAAAGAGACGATCAGCGACGCCCCGATGTTGAAGGGGCGCCCGAAGCCGAGGGGCAACCCGAGGAGTTGGAAGCCGGTTCGCACCCCGCGGAGGAAGTCGCCCGGGAAGCCGCGGAGCGACAGCAAATCCATGCCGACTCCGATCAGAGTCAGGAAGGATAGGCAGGACCATTGAAGCGCGGCCATATACCTGTGCGAACCTGCCTCGTCTGCATGCGCAAAAGGCCTAAGGAGGAACTGGCGCGACTTGGCCTGGATGTGGAAAGCGGGCGGATTTTGGAGGACAGCCGCGGAAAAATGAAGGGAAGGGGCGCTTATGCCTGCCGCGAGTGTCTGCCCGGTCTGCGCCTTGACAGGCGAATGCAGCGCGCTTTCCGAAACAGGGCACGAGAAATTTGCGTGCTGGAGGTCCCGCTTTTAAAATAATAAGTTAGACCGGAGGTCGGACGACTGAGGTCGGAAGTCGGAATATGTTTCTCCGATACCCCGTCTCCGATCTCCGAGGCCGGTCGCATCGGGCCGGCTGGTAAATGAATATAGAAGAAAGAAGCGTTTCAGAGGGGGAATCTTTAATGACGAGACTTAGGGTGCATGAACTCGCAAAAGAGTTAAACATTGACAACAAAGGCCTGATTGAGCGAATCGAAAAATTGGGCTTCCCGGTGAAAAATCATATGAGCCCGCTGTCCGAAAGCGCGGTGCTCAAGATCAGGCAGCAATTCTCCGAGGCGAGGCTTGGGGCCGAAAAGGTTGAAGAAAAACGCATTGGCCGGGAAGTAATCCGAAGACGAAAGAAAATTGATGCGCAGCCTGAGCCTGAAGCACCCCGGGCGCCGGCGGCTGAAGAAATCCCTGCTGAAACGATAGCCGAAGCCCTTGAAAAGCCGCCCGTCGAAGTTTTTCCCGCTGTTGACGTCCAACTCGGCGCTCCAGAAGAGCCTCAGGAAGCCCCCACAGAAACAGCTCTACCTGTGCCCGAGCCGGTTGTATCGGTCGAGGCTGCTGAGGCTCCTGAGCCGGTTGAGACAAAAGAAATCCCGGAGAAAGTGAAACCCCTTGTTCATCCTGAGCGCAAATTCGAAGCGGCAAGGATCATCAGGCCGGCGCCTGTCAAGGTGGAACCGGTTGTACCGCCGCCTGTTCCGCAGGAAGAGCTGAAACCCGCGGCAAAGCTCGAACCGGTCCAACCTGTTGGGACGCCCGTCGCGCCGCCTCCGGCCGCCGCCGCTCCCCTGCCTGAGACAAAGGCGGCCAAAGTGGTCTTGCCCAAGGCCGGTGCGACCACTGAGGAGGAAGAGGAAGAGGAAGACAAGGGACGGAAAAGAGGCAAGAAAAGAAGGCGCAAGAAGGCCAAAAGGGAAGAGCCTGCAAGGATCATTAAGCTTCCTGAATTGATGGGCGAGGAGGCCGAAGAGGAGCAGGAACCGGACCTCACCGAACTGGCCGCTCGTTTTATGGCTAGAGGGACTGAAATTGTCGAGCCCGCCTTAAAAGAACAGAAACGCAAAAAACCCGAGGAGGCGGAAAAGGCCAAAACGGGCCGCCGCAAGGAAGTCTTTCAGAAAGAGGACCTTTACACGAAAAAAGAGCTTGCCGCGCAGGACGACCGTGGCAGGGCCAAAGCGGGCAAACAGGTGTTTAAGGAGCCGCCCAAACCTGAGCCGGTCGTGCAGAAGGTTGGCCGCAAGCGCATAAAGATCGATGAGGCCATTACGGTAGCCAACCTTGCCCGGCAGATGGGCATGAAGGCGGGCGAAGTTTTAAAGAAATTGCTGCTGCTCGGGCTGCAGGCCAACATAAATCAGGCCCTCGACTTCGACACGGCGGCGCTCGTTGCTTCCGATTTCGAGTATGAAGTGGAGAAGACAGCTTTTGAAGAAGATGAAGTTCTCCAGGTCAAGGAAGACCGGGCCGAAGAGTTGCTCCTAAGACCCCCGGTCGTCACCGTGATGGGCCATGTCGATCACGGCAAGACTTCCCTACTCGATGCTATCCGGGATACAAAGGTGATCGAAGGCGAAGCCGGAGGCATTACCCAGCATATAGGGGCCTACCACGTAAGACTGGATAAAGGAGACATCGTATTTCTCGATACTCCCGGCCATGAGGCCTTTACTTCGATGCGGGCCAGGGGCGCCAAGGTTACCGATACGGTTATCCTCGTAGTTGCGGCCGACGACGGCGTAATGCAGCAAACCGTGGAAGCGATAAATCACGCTAAGGCTGCCGAGGTCCCCATCATTGTCGCCATAAACAAGATCGACAAACCTAACGCGAATGTCGACAGAGTTAAGCGCGAACTCTCCGAACATGGGCTGGTTCCTGAAGAATGGGGCGGCCAGACCACCATGGTCGAGATATCGGCAAAGAAGCGCATCGGGATAGAAGAACTCCTTGAGATGGTGCTCCTGCAGGCCGAACTGCTCGAGCTCAAGGCCAACCCCAACAAGATGGCCAGGGGCAGAGTCATCGAGGCCAAGCTGGACAAGGGCCGGGGACCGGTTGCCACTGTCCTGGTCCAGGAGGGAACGCTCAAGGCGGGTGACGTCTATGTCTGCGGAATTTATTCGGGCCGGGTCCGAAATATGTTCGATGGACGAGGCCACCGTGTGGATGCCGCCTCGCCGTCCATTCCGGTAGAAGTTCTCGGTTTCTCGGGTGTTCCCAATGCCGGTGACGACTTTATCGTTCTAGCCGATGAAAAGCAGGCCAGGACCGTTGCCGAGCACAGGCTCCTCAAGCTCAGGGAAAAAGAACTCTCCAGATCGAGCAAAATCACCCTCGAAAACCTGTTTACTCAAATTCAGGAAGGCGAGGTCAAGGAACTCAAACTCATCGTCAAAACCGACGTCCAGGGCTCTTTGGAGGCAATCATCGATTCACTGCTCAAGCTTTCGACTTCGGAGGTCAAGATCAACATCATCCACAACGGCACCGGAGCGATCACCGAAACCGACGTTATGCTCGCTTCGGCCTCCAACGCAATCGTTATCGGTTTCAATATCAGATCGGACGCCAAGGTGCAGGAGTTGGCCGACCAGGAAACCGTGGATATTCGCTTCTATGATGTTATCTATCAGCTGCTCGATGACATCAGGAGCGCCATAGTCGGAATGCTCAAACCCATTTACAAGGAAAACGTCATTGGCAGGGCGGAAGTCAGGCAGACTTTCCATGTTCCCAAAATCGGAATGATCGCGGGCTGTTCGGTTCTCGATGGCCACGTGGAAAGAAACGCCAGGGCAAGAGTTTTGCGCGACAATGTAGTAGTCTATGACGGAAAGATAAGTTCTCTAAAACGGTTCAAGGACGACGTAAAGGAAGTCAAGGCCGGGTTCGAATGCGGCATCGGGATCGAAAACTTTAACGATATCAAGGAAAGGGACATCCTCGAAGCTTACGAGATCCAGGAAATAAAACAGGTCTATGAACCCGAGCATGAACGCAGGGCTGGTTCGTGAGGCGATCATGACCGTCGGTGTGGCCCTCGTGGTTTTCAGACTGCACGACATTCACTCTCTAAAGGACAAGCGGAGAATCGTCAAAAGCCTGGTCGAAAAGAGCCGCAGCCGCTTCAATGTGAGCGTTGCCGAAGTCTCGGACCAGGACCTCCACCAGCAGGCGTCCATCGGCATTGCCGTCATCGGAAACGACGGACGCGTATTGAATTCGCTGCTGGACCGGATAATCGATTTCATGGACTCGCTCGGCTTGGCTGAACTGATAAGCCGGGAAATGGAATTGATAAGCATCTGAAGACGCTCGGCTTTTAGCCCGTAAAAAAGGGACCCGTGATTTATGACAATGGAATATAAACGCTCTGACAGGGTGGCCGACCTGCTTCACCGGGAAATAGCCGAACTTGTATTTCGGCGCTTGAAAGACCCTCGTGTTGCAAACATTACCATAAGCGGAGTTAAAGTTACGGGAGATCTCAGGCACGCCAGGGTTTTTTTTTGCATCATGGGGCGGGATGCCGACGAAGCCGCAAGAAAAAGCGCACTGTCGGGCCTCGATAAGGCCAAGGGTTTCATGCGGCAGGAGCTGGGCCGCAGGCTGAGCCTCAGGTATGTTCCTCAGCTCGAGTTCGAATACGATACGTCTTTCGAATACGGAGATAAAATGGAAAGACTGCTGAAAGATCTGCACAAAGATGAGTGACCTGAAAACCCTGAAAATCAGGGAAGTGATCTCTGCCATCCGAAATTACGAGCGGTTTATGGTCCTCACTCACGTCCATCCGGACGGTGACGCGATGGGCGCCCTTGTTGCCATGCAACTCATTGTCCGCTGGCTCGGCAAAAGAGTCGATGCATTTACGCAGGACCCCTGTCCTCCCGAATACCGGTTCCTGCCCAATGTGCAGCAAATCCGCAACAAGCCTCCGGAATCCATAGAATATGAAGCGGCGATTCTCGTTGACTGCGGCGATCTCGAAAGAGTGGGAGAAAAATTCCTCGATGCCGTGAAGGCAACGCCTTTTCTCATAAATATCGATCACCATCTCGTAAGCAATCCGTTTGGAAACGTAAACTGGGTGGAAACGACGGCAAGCAGCACATGCGAGATGCTCTTCGACCTTTGCATGAGCCTGTCGCTTGCCCCCGACAAGGCTTTGTCAACCGCGCTCTACACCGGGATTCTTACCGACACCGGTTCGTTCAGATACTCAAACACGAACGCGCGCGTTTTCGAAATAATCTCCGCGCTGGTCGCCTTCGGGGCTGACCCGGCTCGTATAGCGAGCAACGTATACGATTCCGCGACCCCGGAAAAACTCAGGCTGCTTGCCAGGGTGCTCGAAACCATGGAATTCCATGCATCATCGAGGATAGTGAGCGCCGAGCTGAGCAGATCGATGCTTTCAGACTCCCCGTCCACCCACATTGAAAGCGAGGGATTCATCAATCACCTGCGTTCGGTCAAATCGGCGGAAATGGCCATACTTTTCAAGGAAACCGGTGACGGATTGATACACGTCAGCATGAGGTCCAGGGGAGACATCAATGTGGCCAGGCTTGCGCAACGCCATGGAGGAGGCGGACACAAGCAGGCGGCGGCGTGCAGAATTCAAGGCGACCTCGGTACGGTCCGCTCCATGTTTATCGCAGAGGCGGTCAGCTATATTGACGGAGATCGGAGGTCGCAGGTCGTATGAGGGAAGACAGAAAACAGATGACTGAGGAAGAAATACGGAACGGGCGAGAACCTTTCTGCGCCTCCTTTTCTTCCGAGCTCCGACCTCCGATGTCCGACAACCGACATCCGACTTCCGTAGGCGGCGTTCTAATTTTGGACAAGCCCGAGGGAATAACCTCGGCAAAGGCTGCCGCCAAGGTTAAGAAATTGCTCAAGCCCCGCAAGATCGGCCATACCGGCACTCTCGATCCGTTTGCCACGGGCGTGCTCGTTCTGTGCCTCGATGAGGCGACCCGCGCCTCCGATCAGATTGTCGGGCTCGATAAGGTCTACAGGGCGACCATCTATTTCGGGGTTGAAACTGACACCCTGGATAAAACCGGAAAAGTTATCGGGCGAAGTGATCTCACTTTCTCCGAGAAGGATTTGCTCGAGGTGCTGGGCACTTTTTCCGGTGTTTGCGTGCAAACTGTTCCCAGGTTTTCGGCGGTAAGAGTCGATGGCCACAGGCTCTATGAACTCAGCCGCAGGGGCATCGAGGTCGAGCAGCCCGAACGTGAGATATGCATTCACTCGATAGCGCTGCAATCTTTCAAATGGCCTGAGGCCGTGGTCGAAGTCTGCTGTTCGAAGGGCACCTACATCCGGCAGCTCGCCTCCGACATCGGATCGAGGCTGGGAAGCCGAGCGCACCTGTCGGCCCTCAGGCGCACGAGGGTCGGACCTTTTACTTTGGATCGGGCGCTGCGGCTGGAGGAAGATTTTTCCGCCGCATTCGCCGAGGGATGGATTATACCTCTCAATGTGGCCCTTTCTCATCTGCCGGCTGCCTCGATGATCGATGGCCGGTCTCTCGGCCTGCTTAGAAACGGGCAGCTCGACCCTGAATGGGAAACAAAACAGAAAGGGATTTATAACACCTCTACCAACGCTGTGCGGATCGTAACCGGCACGGATCGGCTCGCGGCTTTGTGGTGGCCGAATTCGTCACCGGGCGCAGCTCGCCGCCTGCGTGTGTTCCCTTTCTGAGACGCATGCTTTACGAAGGCAAAAGTAAAAAGGCAAATAATAGAACTATTTCTGAACTTTTTCCTTTTTACTTTTGACTTTTTACTTCTCGCTCCTCAAAGGAGCGAGCTGAAGAACTGGTGAAACATCAAGGAGGAATACAGCCGTGGTAATGACCCCAGAGAAGAAAAAAGAAATTATCGATGGTTTTCGAGTTCACCCGACCGATACGGGTTCTCCCGAAGTGCAGATTGCTCTTCTCAGTGAGAGAATCTCTTATTTGACCGAGCACTTCAAAAGCCACCAGAAAGACCATCATTCGCGCAGGGGGCTCTTGAAACTGGTCGGACAGCGCAGGCAACTGCTGAACTATCTGAAGCGAAAAAACGTCGAACGCTATAATACCGTGATAGAACGGCTCGGATTGCGCCGGTAGCACCCGTGCCAGGGCGCCCGCTTCCGGATGGAGTCGGGCAAATATCTTTCGATATAAAGGAAAATAGATGAAACATACAGTAGAAGTCCAGGTTGGCGGACGCATCCTCCGGTTCGAGACCGGAGAGGTGGCCAGGCAGGCCGGCGGTTCCGTCTTGATGAGATACGGGGATACGGTCGTAATTGTCACTGCGACAAGGGAGGACCGGCTAAGGGAAGGAATCGATTTTGTTCCGCTTTCGGTGGATTATCAGGAAATGAGCTATGCCGCCGGACGGATTCCGGGAGGTTTTTTTCGCCGGGAAATTGGCCGCCCGAGCGAAAAGGAGACCTTGACCTCCCGCCTGATCGACCGACCCGTTCGCCCCCTGTTTCCTAAAAAATGGGCCTTTGAAACCCAGGTAATCGCCACGGTCATGTCGGTGGACATGGAAAACGAACCTGATGTGGTAGCTCTAACCGGCGCCTCGGCTGCCTTGCACATCTCATCGATTCCATTCGCCGGGCCGGTTGCCGCCGTGCGTGTGGGCAGGGTTAACGGCGAATTCGTTATAAATCCTTCGGCGGCCCTGCTGGAGCAAAGCGATATGAACATCGTTGTGGCAGGCAGCAGGGAAGCCGTCGTTATGGTTGAAGGCGGCGCCGAATTTGTCCCTGAGGAAGACATTGCCGATGCCGTCATGTTCGCTCACCAGGCCATAGTGCCTCTAATCGACGCCCAGGACGAACTGCAGAAGCTGGTGGGAAACGTGAAAGAAGCCGCACCCGAGGCCGCCAGCGACCAGACCCTGGTTGAGAGGATTTCCGATATGGCCCTGGTCGAGATGGGCGAAGTCATGACAACGGCGGATAAACTCGTCAGGCGTGACCGCAAAAAGGCCCTCAAAACTCGCGTCAGGGAAGAACTGGCTGTTGAATATGAGGGCAGGGAAAAAGAAATCGACGCGGCCCTCGACGACCTTGAAAAGAAAGTGGTCCGCGCCATGATGGTCAAAGAACGCCGAAGGATCGACGGACGCGCTTTCGATGAGATCAGGCCCATTACGATCGAGGTGGGAAAGCTGCCCCGAACCCACGGTTCAGCCCTTTTTACCCGGGGCGAAACGCAGGTGATCGCCGTTGTAACCCTGGGCTCATCCTCCGACGAGCAAAAAATCGAGGCCCTTGCCGGCGAGACCTTCAAGTCCTTTATGCTCCATTACAACTTTCCGCCCTTTTCGGTTGGCGAAGTGAAACCGCTAAGGGGCCCCGGACGCAGGGAAATCGGTCATGGAGCGCTGGCCGAACGGGCCATAAAGCCTTCTCTGCCTAAAAACGGCCAATTCCCTTATACCATCCGGGTCGTTTCCGAAGTGCTCGAATCGAACGGGTCCAGTTCGATGGCCACGGTCTGCGGTTCATCCCTGGCCCTGATGGACGGAGGAGTGCCGCTTAGCGGCCCGGTGGCGGGCATCGCCATGGGGCTCGTAAAAGAAGGCGATCAGTTTATAGTTCTTTCCGACATTTTGGGTGACGAGGATCACCTCGGAGACATGGATTTCAAAGTAACCGGAAACGATCGCGGCATCACCGCCTTCCAGATGGACGTGAAGATATCCGGCATAAACAGGGAAATTTTGAAAAAGGCCCTCGATCAAGCCAGGAGCGGCCGGCTTCACATCCTGGAAAAAATGAAGAATGCCATCGAAGTACCAAGGCTCCAACTTTCTCCCTATGCCCCAAGAGTTGTGACGATTCAGATCAATCCCGATAAAATTCGTGACGTTATCGGTCCGGGAGGCAAAGTTATCCGTGCTATCGTCGCTGAAACCGGGGCTAAAATCGACATTGACGACAGTGGTCGAGTCGTTGTAATGAGCCCTGATGCAGAGGCATGCGACAGGGCGATAGAGAAGATCAGGAATATCACTGCGGAGCCTGAAATCGGCCAGCTCTATATGGCAAAAATTGTCCGGGTCACCGATTTCGGGGCGTTTGCCGAAATACTGCCAAACACCGAAGGCCTGATTCATATCTCGCAGCTCGAACACAGGCGGGTGCGCAAAGTTACCGATGTCGTCAACGAGGGTGATGAGGTACTGGTAAAGGTGATCGATATCGACAAGGACGGCCGGATTCGACTCAGTCGAAAAGCCGCCCTGCCCCCGGAGCAAAAGGAATCTAACTGATTTTCCCTCTGCTTTGGGGTCTGTGGAAAAGGGGCGTTCCACCCACCCGAGAATCATGCGCCCGTCCATCCGATACCTCGGAGGGACATGGGCGGTTACCGGTTTGATGCAGTTATGGCGGGGAAGCCCGGTGTCCCTTGGGGACAATCGGGTGTTCCACCCCTCCCTGACCGGGGGATGGCGCTTTTTATCCCTTTTCATGTGTGGCCCGGGATCGACTATTAAGATGTGGTCGATCTCAACGCTACCCCCCCTTGACCGGCTGGAAATTGCTCCTGTCTCATTTATTAACTCCTGTCTCATTTATTAAACTGTAATTTCACCGGAAGCCGGCAGGGGCGGTTAAATCCTTCGGCTTTGCATAAGGGGGAAAATTGTACCAAAAAACGGTTCTCGGCAATGGGATCAGGGTGGTAACGGAAAAAATTCCTTTCGCTCATTCGGTTTCCACCGGAATATGGGTAAATACCGGCTCCCGCGATGAAAAACCCCATGAGCGGGGGATCACCCATTTCATCGAACATATGCTCTTTAAGGGAACCAAGCGCCGAAGCGCTTTGGACATCGCCAAGGAATTCGATTCCGTAGGCGGTTTTGCCAATGCGTTCACTTCCAAAGAGCATATCTGTTTTCACGCCAAAGTACTGGCCGCCCATCTTCCATTGTTGACCGACCTTCTCACGGACCTTTTTCTCGAATCGGTCTTCGATCCCGCGGAAATCGCGCGCGAACAAAGCGTAATCGTACAGGAAATCCGCATGGTCGAAGATACGCCCGACGAATTTATCCATGTGCTTTTCCAGGAAGAGTTCTGGAAACAAAACCCCCTTGGCCTGCCCATCTACGGGACGGTTGAAACCGTCGAAAAAGCCGGCAGAAAGGAGATGCTCGACTTTATAGCCGGACGCTTCAGCCCATCGAAAATCGTCATATCGGCGGCCGGGAACCTCGAACATCAGCACTTTATCGACCTGATAGGCCCTTCGATGGAAAAGGTCGGCAATGCAAACAACCAGCCGGAGCGATTGCCTCCGAATTCCCATTTTTTCTACAGAGCCCAGAAAAAGGATCTCGAGCAGGTCCACTTGCTCATCGGGATGCACGGCACATCGCAGAGGGATGAAACCAGGTTTGCATCGCATCTGCTGAACGTCATTTTGGGAAGCAGCATGAGCAGCCGTCTTTTTCAGGAAATCAGGGAAAAACGAGGCCTTGCCTATTCCGTCTACTCCTTTTCCCACAGCCATGAAGATTCCGGGATGACCGGCATCTATGCCGGGGTCTCTCCCGAAAACGTGCGGGAAGTTTTGGCGCTCATTAACGAACAGCTATCCAAACTCGCCCGGGAACACATTCCGGAAGCCGAACTCAATTCCGCCAGAGAATACGTTAAGGGCAATATGTACATTAACGCGGAGAGTAACGATTACCGGATGAACCGGCTTGCCAAAAACGAATTCCTGTTCGGCGACTATATTTCGTTCGAAGAAATCGAAAAAAAAATAAATGCGGTTACCTCTGAAGACATACGCGCCTGGTTTAGAAGCGTCTACAGCCCGGAAAAGATGGCCGTAATGCTCTACGGGCCCGTGGAAGAGGAACTCGAAGACCCGAAAGCCATTTTGCACCGGGGATAGAGGGCGGTGGGATCGCCAGCAGAGTTTGCCACGCCCGCACTGCGGGGTTTTCATCGTTAAGGGCTGCGGTGGATTCTAGGATGTAAACGTCCAACCGGGATAGTGGACTGATGTCTCTTTTCTTTCAGGTGCTTGCAAGCGGTTCAAAGGGAAACTCGATCCTTGTGTGCAGCGCTAAGACTCGGCTCCTTGTCGATGCAGGAACTACCTGCAAAGAACTGGTCCGACGTCTGGCAAAGACGCCCGTAGAGGCCGGGGACCTCGACGCACTCCTCATAACCCATGAACACACCGACCATGTCAGCGCTGCGGGGACCCTGACCAGAAGGTTCGATCTGCCGGTCTACATGACCAGGGGCACCCTGGACAACCTTCCCGCCAAGATCGGACCCGCGCTTCGCGGGGTTACGGTCTTCGAGACCGGAAAGCGTTTTGAGATAGGCGATCTGGCAATTCTCCCGTTCGCAACCTCCCACGACGCCGCTGAACCCGCAGGCTTTATTATCGAAAGCAAGGGGCTGCGCCTCGGGATATGCACGGACCTCGGAGTCGCCACAAATCTTGTCAAAGTCAGGCTCAAAGGCTGCCACGCCCTGGTTCTCGAGGCAAACCACGACGTGGAAAAGCTCCTTAGCGGCC
>JAJYTC010000196.1 GCA_021793275.1 Deltaproteobacteria bacterium
CTGAGATGCTCACTGCCGGCGTATAGCCCGAATTCTCCGATTCCACACCCGCATTCTCCCGATCAGTTCAAAGCCATTTTGACGCAGGAAGTTCTTTCTGGGAAGGTGCGGTTTACCGACCGCTTACATGTAGGTGAGACAACTGAAAAGATGGTGACCGGTTTCCACTGCGGTCGCATGATAACGATCTTCCCAGAAAGCTCCTTTCCGCTTCTTCCTATGATTGAACTGCTGAGCAGTCCGGCCGGCAGTCAACTGCATCGACCTGGATATTGATTGGCCATCCCCGTGGTCAAGAACAAGCAAATGAATGTGGTTGGACGTGGCAATATAGTTAAGCACGCGAAATCCATAGCGCCTTTTCGCCTCCAAAAGCCAGTGCATCCATGACCGCCGATCTTTGGCAAATCTGAGGAGGAATTCCTTTTCATGGCATCGGTGAGTTATGTGCCAGGCGTATCCCGTCAGGAAATGTCTTCGGGCTCTGGGCATGTTCCATCTCCTGGTTCAAGCTCAAAGAGTCGGACCATTGTTGAGTTGACCCGGACTGTGTCAGCCGGCACATGATGTTCGGTCACGGTGTACACGTAGCAACCTGCCGGCCCCCCTTACTGGTCCCCTCTGATATAATTGATATTTTTTTTCTTTTATGCAAATAGTATCAGATATGCAAATAGTATCAGACAGAAACCTTCCCTCACACCAAAAACAGGGCGGCCCTATATGATCGCCAAAACCTACACATGTTCTCTTCTTGGCATTGATGCGCTTCTTGTTGAGGTCGAAGCGGACCTGTCCTCCGGCCTTCCCGGCTTTTCAACCGTCGGCCTTCCCGACAACATCGTAAAAGAGAGCAAAGACCGCGTTAAAGCGGCGATCCAGAACTCCGGGTATCCGTTTCCTTTCGAGCGGATTACGGTAAATCTGGCCCCGGCAGCGCTAAAGAAAGAAGGTGCGGGATTCGACCTGCCGATAGCGGTCGGCATTCTTGCAGCCATGGGGATCGTCAACGCGGATAAGGCCGCGAAGATAATCTTTTGCGGTGAGCTTGCACTCGACGGAAGAGTCAAACCGGTTGCCGGCTGCCTTCCGATGGCTATCCAGGCGCGGGATTCGGGCTATTCCGACTTCATCCTTTCGGCGGAAAACGCACGGGAGGCCGCCGTTTTGAATTCAGTCTCCGTTCGGCCCGTGAATCATCTCTCCGAGGTGGTCGAGTATCTGAACGGACGCTCCGACCTGCCTGCGTTCAGGTTCGATCTTGATTCCATATGGAATGACACCGCCCCCGATGAACTGGATTTTGAAGACGTAAAAGGCCAGGAGCATGCAAAACGGGGTCTTGAGGTCGCAGCGGCCGGAAACCACAATGTTCTTCTCGTAGGCCCTCCCGGCTCAGGCAAGACAATGTTGGCCCAACGGGTCTCAGGGATACTTCCGCCGCTCAGTTTCGATGAGGCGATCGAGACCTCCAAAATATTCAGCGTTGCCGGAATTCTCAATAATAACCCGCTCATAGTCAGACGCCAGTTTCGAGCGCCTCATCACACGATATCGGATGCCGGGCTGGTCGGCGGCGGCCATATACCCAAACCGGGTGAGGTGAGCCTCGCCCACAACGGGGTCCTTTTTTTGGACGAATTCCCGGAGTTTCGGCGAAACGTGCTCGATCTTCTGCGACAGCCGCTCGAAGACGGGCAGGTTACGATCGCCAGGGCTGCGGTTGCGCTCACCTATCCGGCAAGGTTCATGCTTATCGGTGCGATGAACCCCTGCCCGTGCGGCTATTCTGGCGATCCGGTAAAGCCCTGTACTTGTCCGCCGAGGTCGGTGATACGATACCGGGGAAAAATCTCGGGGCCGATCCTCGACAGGATAGACCTGCATATAGAAGTGCCTTCCCTTAAATACGAACAGTTGCGCGCCGAGGATGGAAAATCGGAAAAGTCTACTTCCGTCCGTGAGCGGGTGTCCCGGGCGAGGCAAGTCCAGCTGAAAAGATTTTCCGGCGAGGGGATCTACTCCAATTCTCAAATGAAGCCAAAGCAGATCAAGAAATTTTGTCGACTCGACGCCCCCGCCCAAAGCGTCCTCGATTACGCCGTGCAGCAACTGGGGCTTAGCGCCCGCGCATACCACCGCATTCTCAAGGTCGCCCGTACTATTGCGGATTTGGACGGAAAGGAAGACATAGCCCGCAGCCACCTGCTCGAAGCCATTCAGTATCGCTCACTCGACCGCAAGTTGTTATGATCTGTTGCTCGCCGGGTCGCGGCGTCATTCGGTGAATCCCTTTTTCGCCTTTTGCTCCGGGTCCTTGAACAAGGCCATGCCTGTCTTCATTTTTCGCCATCCGAGCTTTCGGTAGAAATCTTCCTTGCCCGGAGAGGCATAGAGGATGATGTTGCACTGCGGCAGACGGGCCTGAATGGTGGTCATGATGGTCCGGCCGATACCCTGTCCCTGGAATTCGGGAACAACCGCAATATCGTAGACGGCGGCTTGATAAGCGCCGTCGGAAATCGCCCTGCCAAACCCGATCAGTTGACCGTCACGGTATACAAAGACGGTGGTGTGGCTGTTTTCGAAGGCTTTTTTGTGAATGTCCGGTTCGTGATACCCCATGCCGACTCGTTTCAAGATTTGAGGAACGAGTTCCCAGTCCACTTGCGAACAATCGAGCGTAATTTCGAGTCCCAAGAAATATCTCCATTCGGTGTCGCGGCCAACGAAAGTTGGCTCTCTGCGCCTCTACCGTCTGGTGAGATAAAAAAACCGGCCTCACGCAGAGACGCAGAGAAAAGTAAAACACAGTTGGCGGCTGCTTCTCCCCTTGGGGCATGTTATCTCCGCGGCTCTGCGGCTCTGCGTGAGAACCGGTTTTCAGATTTTAACCGCCGCGCCTCTCACGCTAAGCCGACTTGGGCTAAAAGCTTTTTCTCACGCGGAGACGCAGAGCCGCAGAGAAAAGTAAAACACAGTTGGCGGCTGCTTCTCCCCTTGGGGCACTTTATCTCCGTGGCTCCGCGGCTCTGCGTGAGAACCGGTTTTCAAGTTTTAACCGCCGCGCCTCTCACGCGAAGCCTACTTGTGTTAAAAGCTTTTTCTCACGCGGAGACGCAGAGACGCAGAGAAAAGTAAAACACTGCTGGCGGCTGCTTCTCCCCTTGGGGCATGTTATCTCTGCGGCTCTGCGTGAGAACCGGTTTTCAGATTTTAACCGCAGCGCCTCTCACGCGAAGCCGACTTGGGTTAAAAGCTTTTTCTCACGCGGAGACGCAGAGCCGCGGAGAAAAGTAAAAGACAGTTGGCGGCTGCTTCTCCCCTTGCGGCATGTTATCTCCGCGGCTCTGCGTGAGAAGGTGGCCAATCTTGCAATAGCGATGGGCTGAAGGTGGTCACCTCTTAATTAGCGGGGGGCACGGCTCCCCGCGCTTCCGCCCTTAGCCCTTTAAATGGCCCAGCACGATCAATCCCTGATCAATCCCTGGCGATAATCGTGGTCATGCCCATGCCGCCGCCAACGCAAAGTGTGGCCATTCCTACCTCCAGATTTCTTCGAGCCATCTCGTAAGCGAGCGAGATCACTATCCGAAGACCCGTGCAGCCAACCGGATGCCCCAGGCCGATACCGCTGCCGTTGACGTTTGTTATGGCGCGGTCGAGGCCCAGTCCTCGTTCGCATGCGATATATTGCGCCGCAAATGCCTCGTTCAACTCGATCAGCTGAATGTCCTCAAGGCCCATGCCTGCTTTTTTCAGCGTTTTTTCCGTTGAAGGCACAGGACCATACCCCATGAGGTGCGGTTCGACGCCGGCAGCGGCCTGGGCGACAATTCTCGCCATGGGGGCCAGTCCCAGTTCCTTTGCCTTTTCGCGAGTCATGATGAGGGCTGCCGCTGCGCCGTCGTTCAACCCCGAGGAGTTTCCTGCCGTGACCGTGCCATCCGGTCTGAACACAGGTTTGAGGTTCTCGAGATCAGCCATGGTCAGCCCGAACCTGGGGTGTTCGTCCTGATCGAAAAAGCTCGATTGCCCCTTCTTGCCCGGGAGTTCGAAAGGAGCGATCTCCTCTTTGAAACGTCCTGCCTTGATGGCCGCTTCGGCCTTATTGTGACTTTGCACGGCCACCTCGTCCTGGTCCCGGCGCGAGATGGAGTATTTGGCCGCGAGGTTTTCGGCGGTGATTCCCATTATCATCGGCTCACCCAACAGGCGGCTGCCCGAATGGAGCATCTCCCAGACTGCATCGGTCACCTCCCGGTTTTGGAGGCGCATCCCCCAGCGCGCATTGTCCATGTAATAGGGGGCCGAACTCATCGATTCCACACCGCCTACAAGAACAATCTCCGCATTGCCGGTTTGTATCTGCTGCACTCCTGAAGCAAGCGCCTGCATCGAAGAAGAGCACTGACGCTGGACGGTATAAGCGGGGACTTGAAACGGCAGGCCCGCCATAAGGGCGGCTGTGCGTGCAGTGTTGGCCTCATCGAAGCATTGGACGCAATCTCCAACGATGATCTCATCGATTAAAAGCGGATCGGGATTGTTTGCGCGCCTCAAGGCTTCCTTCATCACATGGGCGGCAAGTCTCGATGCCTTGACTTCTTTTAGCGTTCCTCCGAACTTTCCAATCGCTGTTCGCACGGCGCTGACTATCACAATGTCTTTATTTCGATTCACAACCGTTGCTCCCTATATCAGAGGGTTTTGGAGATAACAATGCGCTGCACTTCGTTACTTCCCTCATAGATTTGGGTGATCTTCGCATCCCGCATCATCCTCTCCACCGGGTACTCCTGGATATATCCGTATCCGCCCAGCACCTGAACCGCTTCCGTGGTTACCCACATCGCCACATCGGAGCAGAAGCACTTGGACATCGAACTCATGCGGATCAGTTCGGGGCTAAGACGGCTCATATCCTTGGGCTGCTCCTGCAGCAAACAGCAGGTTTTATAAAGCAACTGCCGCGCCGCCTCTGTTCGCATAGCCATATCGGCCAGCTTGAATCCGATACCCTGGTGTTCGATTATCGGTTTTCCAAAAGTTATCCGCTCCTTGGCATACGCTGTTGCATACTCCAGCGCCCCGGCAGCAATCCCCAGCGCCTGGGCGGCAACTGCGGTACGGGAAAAATCGAGCGTTTTCATCATTATGTGGAAACCGTCCCCCTCGTTGCCCAGAAGATTTGCAGCCGGGATGCGGCAATCCTCGAAAACCAGTTCCACCGTTTCAGACCACCTGATACCCATCTTGTGTTCTTTTTTCCCGATGCTGAAACCGGGCGTACCTTTTTCGACAATAAAGACCCCGGCATTTTTGTGAGCGGGCTTTTCCGGGTCGATGACCGCGTAAACCGTGACGATATCCGCCACACCGCCATTAGTGATAAAGGTCTTGGTCCCATTTAGGACATAGGAGTCGCCCTCCTTTTTGGCGCGGCAGCGAAGCCTTGCGACATCGGAGCCGGCCGAAGCCTCCGTAAGGCCGAAAGCGGCGATGTGCTCACCGGTTGAAAGCTTCGGAAGATACTTTTGGCGCTGCTCTTTATTTGCCGCCAAAAGAACGGGCAGTGCTCCGAGTTCATGATCGGCAATCAGCAAAGAGCAGGAAGCGTCTACCTTTGCCAGTTCCTCGACGGCGATGGCCAACGCGAGTATACCGGCGTGAGAGCCGCCGAACTCCTCGGGGAAGTCGATGCCGTAGAGCCCGTTTTCACGCATCAGCTCGACCATTGCCCAGTCGAACTCTCCTGTCTCATCACGCTTAGCGGCGCCCGGGGCAACCTCGTTTTTGGCAAGGCGCCTGACCATGTTCTGCAACATTATCTGTTCTTCACTCAGATCGTACTGCATAAAGTGCTCCCTTGTTTTTGAGGATTATCCAATGTGGAGACAGCTGATTAGGCATGAAAGGCTTCTTCTCTTCAGCTTTAAAATCCAACATTGCGACGGCAACGATCGACATCGCCTAAATCCCATAAACCTTTGCGGGTCGTGCCGGCCATGCTACCAACTCTTCATCAGGCTAAGGAATCCTGCGGCTAGCTCATCGACTGTCCTTTCCCCTTGCCGGAGTAGTCCCTGCACGGCTATTCCCTGGACTGCGCCGATGAAGGCTATCGACGCCGCCTCGGGGTCTGTGACGCTCTTGTTGTCCATGAGTTTGCTTGCAAGGGAGTCGACGAAAATCTTATAGATCTGCTTCAGCCTAGTCTCCATAGGGTGGCCGCTGCCGGCAAATTCGGTAGCCAGAGCTGCAAGGCATATTGTCGCTTCCGGATTGCGGTTGAAATGGCTGCACATTACTCGCAGCACCTCCTCGATCATGGCCAGCGATCCATGCTCGGCATTGTCGGTAATATCCGAATAGACATGCATGCCGCGCTCCACCCAATCGACAACGCCATTCAGAATGGCCTCTTTATTGGCAAAATGGTGGAAGATAGCTCCGGAGGTCAAACCGATGGCCTGGGCAAGATCGGTTATGGTCGTCTTGTGATAGCCCTGCCGGGCGAAGAGCTTGACCGCCGCCCGAACGATTTTGATGCGGGTCTCCTCTGCCTGTGCATCTTTTCTGTTAGCTTTTTCTGGCAACATGGAAACAGCATATTACATATTATGTGATATGTTAAATGAAAAATCCCCCTTCTCCTCCGCAAAAACGACAGGCGGGTCCGCAGATTCGATCGCCGAGGCGGCTTCGCCCGTACCTGTCGGCGCAACGCAACACTATCCCCCCCGTTCCTTCGATGAGGTCGACTCGCCCCTCGCTTTTTTCCCGCTCAAAAAATCCCGCACCGCTTTTGCAGAAGTACCAACCGCCATGACTGCATTCTTCAGTTCCATCTCCGAGCAAGCAAATTTGTGGCACCAAAATTTTATTTCATTGCGCTCATGGGGATTGACTCTGTCGCTCGCGAAAGGCCGTCGTTTGGATTTTTCGGCACTCATGTTTCCCTCCTTCTAAAGAGCATAACGATGTGCCCCTAAATTATTTTATATCATCCGCCAGGAAGGACGAATATGGGGGCAAACCCTAATTTCGGAAAAAGCGCGAAGCGGCGCCCGAGGTTGCACCATAGCTTTTCAACACTCTTCACTCCGTGCCCGATCACTCAACCACCCATACGGTGCAATTTCTGGCAGTCCGTACGATTCTTCCCGAGATGCTTCCAAACAGGAATTCTTCCTTATGGCTTAGCCCCTTTCTGCCAACAACCAGCGTGCTGTATTCCGTACTGTCCCTTTCGGCCAGAATACATTCCGCCATCGAAGGGCAATATCGCGTGGTCGAACGGGTCGATACGTCTTCGGGGGCAAATCCCGCATCGATTAAAATATTTCTATACTTATCGAGCATCCTGGCCACACTTTGACGATGTTCGCCGTACCATCGGTCTTTATCGGCCTGGTGCAAGAAAAAGTCCTCTTCAGGCTCGCGAATGACGTGCAGCACAGTTACCTTAAAGCCTTTGACGCCCCCGAGAAGTTTTCCGACATAAACGACGGCGCGTTCGGAATTCTCGGATTCATCCGCAGCGATCAGAATATTGCGATTGATTTGAAGGTCCATCCGGGCCGGCTCCTTTTGTTATGCTGATGCCTCGAGCGCCGATTGTGCTTCGCGCAGATCGTCAAGCAA
>JAJYTC010000025.1 GCA_021793275.1 Deltaproteobacteria bacterium
ATGGTCTTCGGTAAAACTATCCCCGAACCGGATGTTATCGAGGCTCTGTCCCTTTATCATCATGTCCGAACCGCAGATCGCATACGCCTGGTCATTATAGTCCTGCCCGAATACCGCGAGTCGTGCATCCGGGTTTGTATTCTTCGGAAACGGAGAACATCCCGCCGGTCCCGCATGCCGGGTCGTATATGGTCTTTATTATCCCTTTCGTTGTCAAAACATCGCTGTCCGGCGCGAATAAAAGATCGACCATGAGGCGGATAACTTCGCGGGGCGTGAAGTGGTCGCCTGCCTCTTCATTGCTGGCTTCATTGAATCGCCTGATAAGGTCTTCAAAAATATAGCCCATTTCGATATTGGAGACTGTATCCGGGTGCAGGTCGATCTCGCAGAAATACGAGACGACAAGAAAAAGGCGGTCCGATTTATCGAGTTTATCGATATGCTGCTCGAATCCGAAATGATCGATGATTTCGCGAGCGCGGATCGAAAAGCCTTTTATGTATTGAATCAGGTTTGCGTCGATATTGTTCGGATCGCCCTTGAGCTTATCGAACGTAAACCGGTTCGTGTTGTGGAAATCCTGCCCGGCGACCTTATTGAGAAATGGCTCGATATTCTTTGTCACGCCATTCTCAAGCTCCTTGAGCCTATTCAGGACCGCGTCTTTCGTCGGCTCCAGTACGCAGTCCAGCCGCCGAAGGACGGTCAATGGAAGCATAACATCTTTATATTGGTTGGGCCGTTACGGTCCCCGGAGAAGATCCGCGACCGACCAAATGAAGCTTACCTTGTCGTTGAAGCCGTTCACTGCCGCTCCTTTAGTTCAAGGCCCCGAGACAGACTCAACCCTTTCTGGCGCCTTCGAATCCGATTCCACCTTGTTTGCAAATGGGAATGACGCTTTTTACCACAAAATGATCTGACTGTCTGTCGGAGCTTAATAACAAACTGGCGGGAGAGCTTCGATTCGGGATAGAAATCCGTACCCTATGAAAAACGCAAATACCACGAAGAAAATTCCAGACCATGACTGGAAAGGATTTGATGCTATGATCGATCAGCAACGCCATGCTGCCGCTTTGGCAGATCCGGACGCTCAACCCGTCTCGCCGGAGAACATAGGACGCATGAAACGTACTCCGCAGGTCAAAGTCATTCGGCGTGCGCTTGGCTTGAGCCAGGAAGAGTTTGCTGCGCGTTTTCACATTCCACTAGGCACTCTGCGCGATTGGGAACAGAGCCGCAAAGAACCCGATGCAGCGGGACGCGCCTATCTCACGGTGATTGCTCGCAATCCTGACGCCGTAAGCGATGCGCTCTCAGAACCACAGGTTGGATAGAACCACCCCTGCCATTCAGAAAAAAGGACTTCAACACTTTTGCATACCCAGCGTTTCAATTTATCGGAATTTCTACAATAATTTCACGCCGACACTCGCCTTTCACGCCGACAACACCGGTTCAAATCCGGTTGGGGACGCTTGTAAAATCAAGGGGGTAGGCCGACAGCAGCAAGCCCCCTTTTTTTATCCATGCCATGTCCGGCTAAACCTCCCGCAAAGAGCGTCGTCGTGATTTGCCGCCGCTTTCCTTAAATAGCCCGGCAGAGACGTCCCGGCCCGTCGTAAAGATGTCAGGGCTGCCGTCTTTACGCTTCGGAGGGTGGCCCTTGACTCCTCCGCATTCATATTTATCGTTTCGTCATGACACATCGGGACATCCTGAAACCCTGAAAAGGCGGGCTTTAGGGTGGGCTAAGCGGAGCGCAGCCCGCCGGGAACTTTTTAAAGCATCGCCACAGGAAATTTCTCCCCCTGTTAAGTGAAGTGCACTGACTGAGACATGAGACACTGTTCGATCAGATGACAGCCACATCGGCGCCCAAAGCTTTTCATGTTATGGCCAAGCCCTCGGGGTCGGCCTGCAACCTCCATTGTGACTACTGCTTCTTCCTTGAGAAGGCGAAGCTTTATCCGGGCGGCAGCTTCCGCATGAGCGACGAAGTGCACGAAGCATTCATCAGGCAACTGCTCGAAGCCCTCCATGTTCCAGATGCGACTGTAGCCTGGCAGGGGGGCGAGCCGACGCTGATGGGACTGGATTTTTTCCGCCGTTCGTTGGAGCTTCAAAAAAAATACCGAAAACCGGGTGTCCGGATCGAAAATACATTCCAGACCAACGGTATTCTTCTCGACGACGAGTGGTGCGGCTTTTTCCACGAAAACGATTTCCTTGTCGGCCTCAGCATGGATGGGCCGGCCGAGCTTCACGACTTCTACCGCAAGGACAAAAAAGGCAGGGGGACCTTCGAGACGGTGGCACGGGCCGCCCGGCTGCTTCGCAAGCATAAGGTCGAGTTCAATATCCTCTGCACCGTCAATTCGAAAAATCAGGACCGCCCGCTGGAGGTCTACCGGTTCTTTCGGGACGAAATCGGGGTGCGCTACATCCAGTTCATTCCGGTCGTGGAGCGGGTTAACCGTCCGGGGTGCCAGGAAGGCGACACCGTAACAGATCGCTCGGTAGATGCCGAGGAATTCGGCCGTTTCATGATCGAGATCTTCGACGAATGGGTCATAAACGACGTGGGCCGCACCTTCGTCCTCAATTTTGACGGAGCTCTGGCGGGCTGGCTGGGAAGAGCGGGGACGGTTTGCATCTTCGCACCCACATGCGGCCTGGGACTGGCCCTCGAACACAATGGCGATCTCTACTCCTGCGACCACTTCGTCGAACCGGCCTGCTACCTGGGTAATATTCTTGAAAACCATATGGTCGAACTCGTGGCTTCTCCAATGCAGCAAAAGTTCGGGCGGCGGAAGCAGGATGCTTTGCCGCAGTACTGCCTCGAGTGTGACTTTCTTTCGGTGTGCAACGGAGAGTGCCCTAAGAACCGCTTTATTCGTACTCCGGACGGGCAGGGGGGACTCAATTACCTCTGTGCCGGGTACAGGGCTTTTTTTATGCACGCCGACCCCGCCATGAGACTCATGGCGCAGTTGATTCGCAGTGGACAAAGCGCCGAGGGCGTCATGCAAATCTTATCGGATAAGGGGGTCGATTTCCGGCGCAAAATTGCGGGGACGAGACGCAATGAACCTTGTCCCTGCGGCAGTGGACTCAAATTCAAGCGTTGTCACGGAAAATAATCTTTGTGCTGGAACAGATGAAAAATGCTCTTGGCAGCGGCATGCGCTGAGTACCGAGGACGGAATACGGAGAACGCAAGCGTCCTCCGTCATGAGAGGTCCCAATGAGCGAGTCGGCAGCGGAAAAAATTGGCTGGAAACGGAAAGTCGGCCACGAGCTGACCGAATATTGGCTAAACTTCGCTTACCTATTCACTTTTTTCGGCGTGTTCACCGTGTACCGAAGGTTAGTGCTTGCCGAGTATAAGATCAGCTACCTGCACTATGGGTATGCCTTTTTTAAAGCGCTCGTCTTAGCCAAAATCATTATGATCGGAGACTTTTTCGGCATTGCCCGGCGTCTTCAGGACAAACCTTTGATTGTGACAACCTTGTATAAAGCGGTTGTTTTTGCAGTTTGGGTGGTTCTCTTTGATGCAATCGAGCACGTGGCGGATGGGCGCCTTCAAGGACAAAGCCCGGCCGGAAGCATTTACCAACTCGGGAGAAACCTCGATAAGCTGCTGGCCGGGGTGTTGGTCGTGTTTTTTGCCTTCATACCCTTTTTCGCTTTCAAGGAACTGGGGCGAGTACTGGGCGTAAGGAGGATAGCCCGGCTTTTTTTCATAAAACGAGCAGCCTTGGAATCCGAGCTGCCCATATGTAAGACCGAATAAAGGCCCATGCGTAGACAATGCTTAACGCTTCGGTAATCTGAAGCTAAATGAAAAAGGAGGCTCGCATGTCGCTCAAAGAATACAGGCCTGGAACAGCATTTGCCGGCGTGATCGGCCGGACCTTCGACCAGTCGTCACCCGCGTGGCCCGAACCGTTACGTGCCAGGCAAGGGGCGCCAAACGTGTTGTTCGTCATAATAGATGATATGGGCTACGCGCAGTTGGGATGCTACGGAAGTCCCATCGAGACACCCAATATCGACGCTCTCGCAAAGGGTGGTTTGCTTTATAACAACATGCATACCACGGCATTGTGCTCGCCGACGCGCTCCTGCATTTTGACGGGTCGCAACCACCACTCTAACGCGATGGCCTGCATTACCGAAGGCGCGACGGGTTATCCGGGCAGCAACGGCAACATTCCATTCGAAAATGGTTTCCTCTCCGAGATGTTCTTGCAACAGGGCTACAATACATACGCCGTAGGCAAATGGCACCTGACGCCCGCAGACCAGGTTTCCGCTGCAGGCCCTTACGATCGCTGGCCGCTTGGTCGCGGATTCGAGCGGTTCTATGGCTTTCTTGGCGGCGAGACCAACCAGTACTATCCCGATCTTATATACGACAATCACGCGGTCGAACCTGAAAAGAGCCCGGAACAGGGCTATCACCTTACCGAGGATCTGGTGGACAAGGCCATAAGCTTCATCGCCGACTCCAAGCAAGTAGCCCCGAACAAGCCGTTCTTCATGTACTTCTGCCCCGGCGCCATGCACGCGCCCCACCACGTTCCCAAAGAATGGGCCGACAGGTACAAAGGAAAGTTCGACGCGGGCTGGGAATCCTACCGGGAGCAGGCCTTCAAGCGTCAAAAGGAACTGGGTGTCGTACCTGCCAATGCCGAACTCTCCCGTCATGATCCCGACGTCCAGAAGTGGGATTCATTGTCCGCAGACGAGAAAAAGCTTTACGCCCGCATGATGGAAGTCTACGCCGGGTTTCTCACCCATACCGATCACCATATAGGGCGATTGATCGATTTTCTGAAAAAGCTCGGCGAGTTCGACAACACCCTGATAATGGTCCTTTCGGATAACGGCGCCAGCTCCGAGGGAGGGCCCCAGGGCATGGTGAACGAAGCGCTGTTTTTCAACAACGTGAAGGCTTCGCTCGAAGAGAACCTGGCTGCCATCGATAAGCTTGGCGGCCCGGAGGTCTGTAATCACTATCCCTGGGGGTGGTGTTGGGCAGGCGACACGCCATTTCGCCGGTGGAAACGCGAGACCTACCGCGGCGGTATAAGCGACCCGTTCATTGTGCACTGGCCAAAGGGAATCGCAGTCAAAGGCGAGATCCGTACGCAGTACGCCCATGCCGTCGACATGGTTCCAACGGTTTTAGAGGCGGCAGGCATCGAAGCGCCAACATCCATCAGGGGTGTAACGCAATCACCCATTGAAGGAGTGAGCTTTGCTCATACTTTCAACCACGCGCAGGCGCCTGCCGGACACCTGACCCAGTACTTCGAAATGTTCGGCCATCGGTCTATCTACCACGACGGCTGGCGGGCCGTGTGCCCATGGCCGGGTACATCGTTTGTGGAATCGGGAAAATTTTTCGGCGCGCCTATCGACAAGGACAAGTTGGCCGAACTCGATGCGACTGGATGGGAACTCTACCATGTTGCCGAGGACTTCGCGGAAAATCACAACGTCGCTGCCCAAAATCGGGCGAAACTGATCGAGATGATCGCCATGTGGTATGTCGAGGCCGGAAAGTATAAGGTCATGCCTATCGATTCGCGCGGCACTCTGCGATTTGCCGACGAACGGCCAAAGATAGCCGTCGACCGCATGTCATACGTGTTTTATCCCGGCACCCGGGGGGCCCCGCCAAATGTCACCGCCAATATACTCAACCGCCCGCACAGCATCACTGCAGATGTGGAAATCCCGGACGGCAGGGCCGAAGGCGTGCTGCTCTCCCAGGGAGGCAGCGATGGCGGTTTCTCGCTGTATGTGCAGGAAGGTAAGCTCTACTACGCTTACAACTATGTCGGTCGGGAGCTCTATTATGTCGAGTCGGTCGAGCCCGTTCCCGCAGGGCGCCACCAGTTGCGTTTCGAGTTTGAAGTAACGGGCAAACCGGACATTGCAAACGGCAAAGGCGCATCCGGCAAGGCTCAGCTTTATTTCGACCGCAGGCTGGTCGCAGAAAGCAAAATCGAGTTGACCAACCCGCTCACTATTGGTTTGCTCGGCAGCATAGTTTGCGGCAGGGACGCCGGCTCCCCGGTAACCCCCAAATACAAGCCGCCCTTTCCATTCACCGGCACTATTCACAGCGTCACGGTGGACGTAAGCGGGGAGTTGATCAGGGACGCTGAAGCAGAGGTGCGGATGATCCTGGCTCGCCAGTAGCTTCAACCGTATGCAGCTCGACCGGTTGTGGAGAACGATCTGACATATTATCTTTCGAACGGCGCCTGAATATCAGTCCTGCTGCCGGGGTGCCGAGGTTCAATACTGCGTGGTCGAAAATCCAAATCGTTATCAGTATGGGCATCGCTCAAGGGATGACAGCGGCCTTTCTTCGATTAGGGCAGGCGCGCCGGGTGCTGATCGGGCGCTCTGTTCGCCCTGGAAAGCCGATCCTGAGGGCGGATTTGCTGAACAAGAAGGGGGAAAAACAAAATTGAAGACGAAAAACGGAACTTTTCCGCCGGATAATACCGCCGCCCCGGCGTCGGTGGCCGGCTCCGGCATCAGCCCGGACGAAGCGCTGAAAAAACTGCTCGACGGCAATCGCAGTTTCGTTGAGAACAGGTTGACAATCATGGAATCCTGCGGTCCCGCCACCCGCCGGGCCATTGCCTCCGAGCAGCACCCTTACGCCATTATTCTTTCCTGTTCCGATTCCAGGGTCCCTCCCGAAATCATCTTTAATAAGGGGCTTGGCGAACTCTTTGTCGTAAGGGACGCAGGCAATATTGTGGCCCCGATAGTGCTCGGAACCATCGAATTTGCCGTGCAATACTTCGGCGCCACTCTCATCATGGTGCTCGGCCACAGCAAGTGCGGAGCGGTAACGACCGCCGTCGACGGTAACGGCTATGAAGGTTCGAACATCGGCGCAGTAATCGAAAAGATCGCCCCCGCTGTTCGGCTTGCCGGTAAGCAGGTCGAAGGAAGCGATAAATCCCGGCTGGTCGAAGCCACTATAGACTTTAATATAAGGCTGTCGGCACAGTCGCTGCTCAGTGAGTCGCAACTGATACATTCCCTTGTCGATTCGGGCAAAGTGAGGATCGTATGCGCGAAATATGATGTTGAAGAGGGTACCGTCAAGCTGTTGTCAACTGAGGCGAACCAATACAAGGTTGCGTTCGATATGGATCTTGAACCCAATTTGGTATAAAACGGTTCCTATCTTCAATGTGCACGACGATATAACCTGACAAGAACGAATGATAACTTTTACCTGCGGGGGAAGCGCGATGAACTACACTGCACATGTAGACCTTTTTGTTCGCGAAAACCTTCCGGCCAAAGACCTCTTGCCGGAGTTTATCTTCCAAACCCCCGAACTGCAGTTTCCAAAGCGTTTGAACGCCGCTGCCGAGATGTTGGACAAGGCAGTGGTTGAGGGCTTTGGAGATCGGGTCGCCGTGATCGGCAAAGATGTCCTGTGGACTTACCGTGACCTGCAAAATAATGTAAACCGGCTTGCGCGCATACTGAGCGAAGACATGGGGCTCGTTCCGGGAAACCGGGTCCTGCTGCGCGGCGCCAATACGCCTTGGCTTGCCGCCGGCTGGCTTGCGGTGTGGAAGGCGGGGGGAGTCGCAGTCGGCACAATGCCGCTATTGCGTGCCAAGGAATTGAAACAGTTCATCCGCCTGGCCAGGATCAGTCATGCTCTTTGCGAAGCTTCCCTGATGGAAGAACTGGAGCTGGCGCGTTGCGAATGCTCCGAGCTTACTCAAGTCCTGTCTTTCGGCGACAGCGCCTTTGATAGGAAACTTGCCGGGAAACCCGCCGATTTTGCTGCAGTCGACACCGCCGCCGAAGACCCGGCCCTTATCGCTTTCACATCCGGGACCACGGGGATTCCCAAAGGCTGCATCCATTTCCACCGCGATGTGCTCGCTCAGTGTGAGGTCGTCTGCGGTTACTGGTTAAAGCCTGAGACAGACGACGTTTTCATCGGCACACCGCCGCTCGCATTCACCTTCGGCCTGGGAGGGCTCCTCTGTTTTCCCCTCTGGGCCAGAGCGTGTACGGTGCTTTTGGAAAAACTCGCACCACCGGTCTTGATAAAAGCCATCGAGCAATATTGCGCTACGATTTGCTTCACCTCTCCTACCGGCTACCGTCAGATGAGCGGTTTAGCTTCTCAGTACAACATCGGAAGTTTGAGAAAGTGCGTTTCCGCCGGCGAAGCGCTGCCTGTCGATACGCGCAACAAATGGAGGGAAGCTACGGGCATACAGATCCACGACGGGATCGGCGGGACCGAAATGATTCATATCTATGTCGGCTCCGGCCCCGGTGATTATCGTGAAGGCGCGCTGGGAAAGTTTCTGCCCGGCTATCACGGAATGCTCGTCGATGAGCGGATGTGCCCTGTGCCGGCAGGGCAAACAGGGAAGCTGGCGGTCAAAGGCCCCACGGGATGCCGATACCTGGCCGACGAGCGTCAGAAGTCCTTTGTTCGGGAAGGTTGGAACATCACAGGTGATGCCTATCATCAGGACGACGACGGATATTTGTACTATCATTCCCGGGTGGACGACTTGATCGTGACGTCGGGCTACAACGTTTCCGGCCCGGAGGTGGAGGAGGTACTGCTCGAACATCCGGCGGTGGCCGAATGCGGCGTCATCGGGACCCCGGACCCGGACCGCGGCCAGCTAATCAAGGCATTTGTCGTATTGCGTCCCGGTCATGCCGGTGACGAAGCGATGGTAAAAAGCCTTCAGGACTTCGTCAAGCGCAAGGCCGCCCCGTACAAATATCCGAGGGCCGTCAATTTCATTGATGCTTTGCCTCGCACGGAAACAGGCAAGTTGCAACGCTATAAACTTAAGACCCTATGATCGGGAGGATATTATGAATATCAACAAGATGGATCATATTTGCATTGCTGTAAAGAATCTCGATGAGGCGCGCAAGAAATGGGAGCCGCTTCTGGGAAAAAGCGAACCCGATGATCCCTATGAGGATGAATTGGAAAAGATAAGGGTCGCGCGTTATTGGATTGGAGAAGTCGGGTTTGAATTGATGGAATCCACAACCCCGGACGGCGACGTCGCCAGGTTCATCGAAAAAAACGGTGAGGGGATTATGCTTATCAGCTTCAATGTGGACAGTACGCGCGATTCCATCAAAGAACTCCAGGAAAAGGGTTATCCTTTCATACCCGATAAAGGGGGTGAGGTCGCTCGGCCATTCCGTGAGGGCGAGTTCGCGTTCATACATCCCAAGAAACTGAACGGGGTCCTTACCGAAATTATCGATGATCGCGGCAGATCAGCATCTCGGGGAAAATAACAAAGGCGGGTTCTCACAACGGATGTTTTAAAATCCTCATGCGGACAAGAGGACTTTACAAGCTCGAAACGGCTTGTTTCCGCTCGGAGGTTTTCTGATTGGCGACTGCTGCGGCGGCCAATCCCAGGGAAAGCCAGAAGGCTTCCCGGATACGCCGCAGGATGGTGAAGGCGCCGGCCAACGCAGCTCCCAGGTCGAGTCCCATGGCGACCAGAATTGTGCCTCCGTCCTGGATCCCGAGGGCGCCCGGGATCATAAAGCCCAGTGAAGAAAAGATCGTGGCCAGTGCGTCCAGGCATAAGGCCGGGCCGAAATTAATCGGATGGCCCATTAGCCGGAAAATGACGCAAACCTCCACCGCGTGGATCAGCCAGCCCAGCATGAGCGTGAGCAATGAAAGGAAAATGCGGAAGGGATATTTGTGATAGAATCCGGCCAGGCACAAATCCAGCTCTACGAGTTCCCGCTCTTTATCTTTGAGCTTCCGGGGACACAGCCGGCATTTTTCGAGAAAACGCATTGCCGATACGCAGGGACTTTTGCGTTGAGCAATTAAGAAAGATAGGCCGCCGGTCCCGAGCGCTAAAACCCCGAGGCTCAGAAATCTCAGGCGGAAGACGCTGATGCTTGACATCAATGGGGTAAGGATAAGACCCAGGAAAGAATAAAGCGTGAGGCTCAAAACGAAGAGCCCTTTGCGAATCACGACGGAAGCCGTCGCCTCTTCCCACGCGACCCCGAAGTCCTTGAGACGGAGGGCCATGAAAGGCTCGCCTCCCATGGAGGCCGAGGGGGTGAGTTGATTGAGTGATTGGCCGGCCAGGAAAAGCAGAAAAAGACGGCCCGGGGAAGGTCGAGACATTTTATCCGGCAGCAGGCAACCCCATGAGACAGTCCAAAGCAAATTCACCAGTCCGTAGGGCACGAACAACAAAGGCAAATAATATCCCGCATGGCACAGATACAGGCCCAGCTTTGCCCAGCCCAACCGCTTCAACATCCAATAGAGACAAACCGTGCCGGCAATCAGCAGGATCAAGTTAAGACGGCGCATCGATCTAGCCCTTGGAATCCTTTCCACCGCTATTGCAGGAACCTGAAGCCCGGCTCACGGAACTGGGGAAAACGCTTCGGCGGCAACATACCACAAATCGTGTTCGGGCCGGGAGAAATTAAACACTGGTCCCATTGGTCGAAATATTGAGCTGGATAGCTCCTATTTATGAAAGGAAGATAAATTATCTTTCACAATATCCGGATTGACCTCCAGATTTCGATTGTGTAGATTGCCTTTTTCTGTCAATCCTGGGGCGGTCGGTTGCAGGTGTGAATTAGTATTATCAGAGAGTCGGATTCATCAAGGTTAAACAGGATCTTACAGTGTCAAAATGTCAGTTGGACGCGAAGGAATGCCTTCCACAAACTGAGTCTTCATCATCAAATCGCTACCTGGCGATACTACGCCATCCCCTTGTGTGGATCTTCCTCCTCAGCCTTCCTTTTTACCTGATCGGGGTAAAAAGTTTGCCCCTCTGGAATAATGATGCGATGTATCCGCAAATCGGGGGGGAAATGCTGCGCTCGGGCAATTGGATCACCCCCCGCCTGGACGGTATTCCGCATTTGGAAAAACCTCCCCTGGTCTACTGGTTAAACGCCATCAGTCTGCGTGTCCTTGGACATAGCGTTGCCGCTGCGCGTATTTGGCCTGTCCTTGCCTCCTGTTTGACGATCCTTGTGGTCGGCGGGATCGGCGCCTCGCTTTACGGAAAACGCGCGGGGTGGCTCAGCGCGTTGGTATTCAGCGTATCTATGGGTCCCTTCCTTTACTGCCGGGTGGTCGCGGTCAGTGCGGATGTCCTCCTCAGCTTGTGGACCTCCCTGGCTATTTTAGCTTACATCAGGGCGATCATAGAGAAAAGCAGGCACAGCGGATCGTGGCTTCTGGTCATGTTTGCATGTTTCGGTCTGGCAGGTCTGACGAAGTCACTCTACGGCTTCGGATTGCCCATTGTGATTATAGGCTTGCATGCAATCCCCACCGGCAGATGGAGAAGCTTTCTATGCCGGCGGACAGCCTGGGGGAGCCTGTTGACTTTCGCCATAGCCGCTCCTTGGCATATACTGGTTGCAAGGGCTAACCCCGATTTTCTCTGGTGTTATTTCGTCCGCGAAAATTTTCAACGTTTTGCGGGAGATCGCTGGCCAAGAGATGAGTTTCTCTCGGCGCCTCTATTCCTTACCTTCACTGTCCTGTGGCTTTTCCCGTGGACGGGCCTGCTGCCGCAGGCGGTGTTCAGGTCTTTTCGCCGTATCCGGGAGACCCGGTGGCTTCAGGCCAACGACCTGCTTATTTGTATATGGTTTTTGTTCATTGTAGGGCTATTCGTCGCTTCCCACGACCGCCTCGAATACTACTCGCTTCCCGCAGTCCCCGCGTTTGCGCTGCTTATCGGAAAGCTGTGGGATGACGGGCTCAAAGATGAAAAGCCGACTCTGCGACGCTCTATGTCGCTGGCTCTGGCTGCTACCGGTGTTATCCTTTTGCTCGGCGCAATTGCAGGATGGGTGGTCCTTGGTTCCTTGAAAAACGATGTATTCAAGTTTCTCGATGCCTGGTGGCCGTATTCCGGCTGGTCGGGGGTATCCGCACAGATCGCTGTCCTGCAGCGAATACGCATTCCAACCGTGGTCGTTTTGACAGGGGCGGCTATTTTTGTTCTTGGCGCTTCGGCCGCCTTGCTAAGGTCTCGCCCCCGACTTGCTTGCGGCCTCATGATTGGAATCATGGCGCCGATCTTCATAATGTCCAATTGGGGCTTCAAATTGATGGCGCCCTTTGAGTCCAGTGCCCCCATTGTCAAAATCTTGAAAAAGGCCGGACCTGTCCAGGCGATCGTTATCCGCGAACCCCATGAGTACCAGTGGGTAAGTGGCATGGTTTATTACACCGGGCGAAAAGTATATATCCTTAAGAACCCGGATTCGCGCGATTCTGTTTTGGACGGGCACTTGGGAGGAATGTTCCTGAGCAGGCAAGAGTTCTCGAAATTGTGGGCGTCCGGCAAAAGAGTGGTCTTTGTCTACAACCTCTCTCAGAATAATGAAGTCTCCGGATTGTTGAAGTCGCAACCGTCAAAGGTGATAGGCAGATTTGGGACACGGGTGGTTTTGGAAAACCTGGGAAAATCTGAGAAGACCTTGGCGGGCCTGCCGGAGGAAAAACAATAGCCGGCTCAATATGCTTTTTCCCTTCAGTAACTGTCGAAATTCTCCATGGCGTTGTCCCCGCGCGAGGTCTTCCTCTGTTCCAGATTTACCATCCATGAGGCCATATCGGACCGGCTCACGGGAAACGAAAGGCGCGAAAAGATCGATCTGAGGCTGTAGAATTCGCGGTACAATCTTTTCACGTTTTTCTCGAGTTGTTGGGGCGAGCAATGCCTTGGCTGGAAATGGCAGGTAAGCTCGGGCCATCTGCCTATGTTGCCAGGGTCGACGAGACGGTCTTCTGCTCTTATGCGGTCATAGAAGGGAGTGCCTATGTGGGGGGTGAGGATATTGAAATAGGCCACAGGCACCTTGTTCTGCCTCAGAAAAGCGAGCGTGGAGTCATAGATGCTTTTGTCTTCGGAGTCATAACCAAACACAAAATTGAGCGAATAACTGATCCCTCTTTTGCGCAGGTTGTTAAGTATTTCTGCATAATTTTTGACTTTGTTCGCTTTCTTGTTCATGCCTGAAAGTGTGGCCTGCTCGATGCTTTCGATTCCGATATTAACGTGGAGCAGGCCGCTGCGCTTTGCGAGGTCCAGAAACTCCTTGTCAAGGCAAAGGTTGGAGGACCACAGGGTCGACCAATATATCTCTAATGGCGCAAGCGCTTCCATGAGCTCTTCTGTGTGAGATTTCTTGCCGGCAAAGGTGCTGTCGGCGAAAAAAAAGTATTTGCCTTTGCTTTGCTTTATTTCGTCGATGACATCCTGCACCGGCCGGTAACGGTAGAGTTTCCCGAGATAGAAGCGTTCGGAGCAAAAGTCGCAACTGAAAGGGCACCCGCGGGAAGTCTGGACCGCGAAAGTTTTGACAGGACCATAATTTCGTAAACTGAGAAGTTCACGGCGCGGCAAAGGTAGAGTTCTCAAATTGTGATAGCCTTCGGCCCGGTAGAATTTGCGAAGCCTGCCGTTTGCGGCGTCATCGAGCATCTTGGCCCAGATAGTCTCTCCTTCCCCGATTCCCACTCCGTCACAATGTTCGGCGGCTTCGTCGGAGAAAAAAAAGGTGTGTGGACCGCCCATGATGACAGGAACGCCCCTTGCCCTGAATCGGTCGGCTATTTCATAGGCCGCATACGAGTTGATTGTCCACGTGGTAATGGCAACCAGATCCACACGAGCCTCGTAATCGATATCGGTCAACTGCTGGTCGATCAGTTTTACTTCCCAGTCGGCCGGAGTGAGTGCGGCAAGGTAAGGCAGCGTCAATCCCACAAGGCTTCTTTTTTTCGACTTGTACAGCTTTCGAATTGATCTTCCCTGATAATGAGAGGGCTGGATGATGAACAGCTTCATTTAGGATGACCTCAAAATTGAACCATTCGCGCTCGACGACGGATGTCAGTTGTTAGCTAAAGAGTTCGACCGAGAACTGAATCAAGCATGATACATTATAGATCTCGATGCATCTTCATGCAAATGGGGGTAGTACAAACAATATGCACAGTTGTGCATTTTACTATTTTCGTTCATACTGACTTCCCGCAGCCGATGCTACGGTGGAGCAGGTCCAAAATCCGACGATAGGCCTGCGCCCGCCTTGGTTGCATCTAAATTGGAGCGGGACCATTTACCGGCGCATCAACGATAATTAGATTGGCACTCGTTGCCTTTTTGACAATAGGAGGTTTTATGCAGCCTGTAGCTGCAGGGGTTATGTCGCCCTTCCATGCAGGGGTCTTCAGCCTTGTCGTCTTCACGATCCTTGTCATGCTTTTCATAGCTTCGCAACTGTTCCTGGCGGCCTGGCTCGGGGAAAAGAAAAAGAGCCCCGAAAAATCCAGGCCCTACGAATGCGGCATCATTCCAACGGGATCGGCCCGTTTCCGCTACCCCGTTCCTTTCTACTTGGTCGCCATTTTCTTTTTGATCTTCGATGTGGAAGGCGCCTTCATCATCACCTGGGCCGTGGTTTATCGTAAGGTGGGCCTTCCGGGCTATGAACAGATGTCGTTTTTTATCGTTTTGCTGCTTGCAGGGCTGTTTTATATCTGGAAACAGGGAGGACTGGATTGGAGAGAGACCGGCAAGCGAGCCGATTCCTGAGCATAGCGGACAGGGTGATAAACTGGTCGCGCAAATACAGTTTGTGGCCCATGTTTTTCGGCCTCTCCTGCTGCTTTGTCGAGGAAGCCGCCACTTTCACATCCCGCTACGATATGGCGCGGTTTGGCGCCGAGGTGATGCGTCCATCTCCAAGGCAGGCCGACCTGCTTATAGTTTCCGGGACGGTTTTTAAAAAAATTGCCCCCGTGGTTTTGCGTCTCTACGAACAGATGCCTGAACCCAAGTGGGTGATCTCCATGGGCTCCTGCGCTAATTCGGGCGGAATGTTCGACGTCTACAGCGTAGTGCAGGGCGTCGATCAGATCATTCCCGTCGATGTCTACGTTCCCGGGTGTCCGCCGCGTCCCGAGGCCCTTCTCGAAGGCCTCGTGATTTTGCAGGAAAAAATCATGTCCACCGAGAAGCCGAGCCGGAAAGTATTCCACCTCGGAGGCGGGACCCAGGGCACCGACAGGCCGGTTCTGGAGATAGGGGCGACAAAATCAAGAGACCCGCGCGGACCGGGATATGAAGGAATTCCGATCAGGGGAACTTCGATACTTCCCGGAGGACTCCATTGGGGCAACAGGTCCGATCTTATGTGGACGCCTCCCGCGCGCCGCATCGAACTTTCTGAAGCCGACCTGGCGCTTGCCGCTGAGATGCGGGAGAGATTCGGGGACAAGGCGCGCCTGGAACCCCACAGTTCGGACATGCTGACCTTCGAGGTCGATCGAGGCAGCGTAAAAGATGTATTGCGTTTTCTCAAAAACGAATCCAAACCGAAATATAAACGCCTCGATGATCTTACCGCCATCGACGAATCGGCCAGAAGAAACAGGATCTGGAACAAGGGCCTGGCGGAAGCCTCAAGCGACGCAGGGGCCGTGGAATCTTTTTCCCGCAGGCAGCCGGGGCGCTATCCGGATTTTACGGTAGTCTATCAACTGCTGTCTTTTGATACCGCCGGTCGCGTCAGGATAAAATCGGGCCTGGAGGCCGAAGGCGGGGCTGGCCTACCGGCCTCTGTCACCGACATCTGGCCTTCTGCCAACTGGTATGAGCGGGAAGTGTTCGACATGTTCGGCATCCGCTTCGAGGGGCATCCGAATCTTCGCAGAATCCTCATGCCCGAATGGTGGGAAGGCCACCCGCTAAGGAAAGACTATCCGGGACGGGCAACGGAAATGGCGCCCTATACCTTGGAGGACGCTCGAAAGCGCCAGCCTATGGATGCCATGGAAGTCGCGGCCCTCGATCACAAAGTGCCCCCGGGGGAACGAGAGTTTTTCCTCAATATCGGGCCGCACCACGTCAGCACTCACGGGCTCTTGCGCTGTATTGCGGCCCTCGATGGCGAAACGATAAAGTCGCTCGATCTCGAGATTGGCTATCATCACCGGGCGACCGAAAAGCTTGGCGAGCGCCAGAGCTGGCATCAATATATTCCTTATACGGATCGCAATGATTACCTGGCCGGCAGCTCGCTCGAGTTTTCATACGTGACCGCAGTCGAAACGCTTGCGGACATTCATATCCCGGAACGGGCCCAGGCTGTGCGGGTCTTGCTTGCCGAGCTCTATCGGCTGAGCAATCATCTCGTCTGGATGGCAACCTTTGCCCACGACGTCGGGGCAATGACGCCCAATTTTTACACCTTTGCCGAACGCGAGATGATTCTCGACATTATAGAGCTCATCACCGGAGGCCGGCTGCATGCCGAATTCCTGAGGATAGGCGGGCTTGCCGCCGACCTTCCTGAAGGCTGGAAGGAAGCGGTCGACAATCTTACGGCAATATTTCCGCGGCGCCTTCTGGAGTATGAAAAGCTTCTGAGGGAAAACCCTATCTTTTTGGCCAGGACCAAAGGCATCGGGCGGATATCCCTTGAAGAGGCGATGGACTGGGGCGTTAGCGGGCCTAATCTGCGGGCATGCGGTTTGGCCTGGGACTTAAGGAAGAAGCTTCCATACTCGGGCTATGAAAATTATGATTTCGAAGTCCCTACGGAGACCGCGGGCGACTGCTACGCACGTTATCTGGTGAGAGTGGAGGAAATGCGGCAGAGCATCAGGATTATCGAGCAGGTCGTGCGCAACATGCCTTCCGGCCGCCATGTCACGGAGGATTACCGCTACGCCATACCGGAGCGCCGTGAGATGCTAAAAGACATCGAAACCCTGATTCATCACTTTGTAAACGTTACCAGGGGAATGAAAATCCCCGTGGGGGAGGCTTACGGGGCTACTGAAGTCCCGCGCGGCGAGCACGGCTACTATGTGGTGAGCGATGGCCTCGGCTCTGCCTACCGCATGCGCGTGCGAGGTCCGGGCTTCGCCAATATCCAGACATTGCCCATAATGGCGACAGGCGAGAGCATAGCGGACCTTATCTCGATCATCGGGTCCATGGACGTTATCTTGCCGGACATTGACCGGTAGTAAGCGGTTAATAAGAGTCAAAAGTTGAAGATCGGGGTGGCAAACATGCTCCTGTGGATAGCGGGATTTATTATCCTTCTGATAAAGCTCACGATCGTCCTGGGTGTCGTGCTCTTTTTGGCCGGCTACCTGGTGTGGGTTGAACGTAAGTTCTTGGCGAGGCTTCAGATCCGCTACGGGCCTAATCGCGCCGGTCCTTTCGGCCTCCTGCAGCCGATAGCGGACATTGTCAAAATGATTACCAAGGAAGATACGGTGCCCGACGGCGCGGACAGGACCTTTTTTCTGATCGCTCCGGCCGTAGTGGCCTTGACCGCCTTACTTATGTTCTCGGTTGTCCCTTTCGGTAAAGATATCACACTATTGGGGCAAAAGGTCCCCCTCGTCGTTACCGATTTGAACATAGGCCTTCTTTTTGTTTTCGCCATGTCGTCTCTAAGCGTCTACGGGGTGGCGCTCGGAGGCTGGGCATCGAACTCCAAGTACGGTCTTCTCGGCGGAATCCGTGGCGCTGCGCAGATGATCAGCTACGAGCTTTCCCTCGGACTTTCGCTCGTTCCCATAGTCATGATGGCGCACTCCTTCAGCATGGTCGATATAGTTCAGGCTCAGCAAAGATACCCCTTTATCTTGTTTCAGCCAGTGGCCTTCCTTATTTTCGTCGTGAGCGCGATGGCCGAAAGCAAGCGAATTCCCTTCGACCTGCCGGAGGCCGAAAACGAACTGGTGGCGGGATATCACACCGAATACAGCGGCATGCGGTTCGGCCTGTTTTTCTTGGGCGAGTACGTCCACATAATGGTTTTTGGAGGAATCCTTGCGGTGCTTTTTCTGGGCGGATGGCGCGGACCGTTTCTGCCCCCGGTTGTCTGGCTGCTGATAAAAATCTTTTTGGTCGCCTTGTTCATGATCTGGGTGCGGGGCACCCTTCCACGGCTAAGATACGATCAGCTGATGACCCTGGGGTGGAAAGTGCTGATCCCGCTTGCCCTCATAAATATACTGGTTACCGGGGCGATCGGGTTGATCTTCGGTGGGTGAGTAGGTGAATGGGTGAGTAGGTGAGCGGGCAAAACCTCCCTCCATTCACCGATTCACCTATTCACCCGCCCTTATCGTATTTGGGAGGAACGAGTACAAAATGGAATCGGTGTGGGAAGCTGTAAAAGAGCTCCTTTCGGGTCTTGGGACGGTATTCATTCATCTTTTCAGAAAACCGATAACCGAGCAGTATCCCGAATACAAAAGGCCTCTGCCCGAAAGGGCGCGAGGGAGGATAATCCTTACGTGCGATCCCGACGGCGGTGAACGCTGTGTCGCCTGCCGTCTGTGTTCAGCCGTCTGTCCGGTCAACTGCATTTCGATGGAAGGCGCTGAAAGACCGGATGGCCGCCGCTACGCGCCATGGTTTCGAATCAATTTTGCCCGGTGCATTCTGTGCGGGTTTTGCGAGGAGGCCTGCCCGACCTCGGCAATCCAGCTCACTACCGACTATGAATTCTCCAAAACAGACATTCTCTCCTTTGTCTACGAAAAAGAGGACCTCCTGGTAAACCACCAGGGAAAGGACAAGGAATACAATTTTTACAGATATTCAGGCGTAACCACAAACTACGGCGACAAGGGCGAACACGTCGGGGAGAGCAAACCCGTCGATATAAAAAGCAATATGCCGTGACGGGAGGCGTGCGCAGGATTTACATGATCTGCAGGATTTTGAATGCTCATGACCAAATCCTTTAAATCCTGTCGAGGATGACGGAATGACGCTTTACGGAATTCTTTTTTATCTGATATCGGCGGCGGTGATAGCGGCAACGGCTATGGCTATCACACGAAAAAACCTGGTGCACGCCGTGGTTTACCTGATAATCTCCTTTTTCGGGACCGCGATGCTTTTCTATCTTTTCGGCGCTCCTCTTCTGGCCGCCCTCGAGGTCATCATCTACGCTGGTGCGATAATGGTGCTGTTTTTGTTCGTGGTGATGATGCTCCGGGCCGAATCTTCGCATGAGAGCGTGTTTCCTCCGATTCAGTGGCTTCCGGCGGCCTTTTTCTGCCTGATCTATGTCCTTGTGGCTACGGCGATGTCCGTTCGAACGCCGGGCATGAACGTCCCTTTGAAAATGCTGACCGCCTCGCCGAGACAATTCGCCGTCTATGTTTTCGAGTATCACTGGTTTTCAATAGAGGTCGTTTCGATATTGCTTCTGCTCGCGCTGATAGGCGCTCTGAATCTTGGGGCAGGCAAGGACGCAGGATCTGATGGCGAGCCGACAGACTATAACACGGACCCGGCCGGGGAACCGCCCGCCGCCGCAGGCAGCGGGCAACCTGGCCGGCGGTCCAACCGCCATGGTGTTGAGGATGAAAAATGATAGTGCCCTTCAGTAATGTTTTGGTGGTTGCAGGTATTCTTTTCGCGCTGGGAGTATTTTGCACCGTTGCCAGGCGCAACCTGATCATGATCGTTCTCGGAATCGAAATCATGCTGAATGCGGCATCCATCGTTTTTGTCGGGGCTGCGCTGCACCTGGATAGTCTCGACGGCCAGACTTTCGTGCTCTTCATACTGGCCGTGGCCGCCACCGAGGTTTCCGTGGGGCTTGCGATCATCGTTTACGCCTTCAGGCGCACCGGGTCATTCGATCCGGCCAACTTCAACCTTTTGAGGTAAGGCAATATGGTTGGCTCACCTCCTCATGCTGTGGACCTGGCGGCCCTGATCGCGGCCACGATGCTGCCGTTTGCCTCCTTTCTGGCAATACTTGTCGCAACGCGGGGCCGGCCCCGACTTTCAGCCGGGCTCTCGATCGGGTCGGTCACGATCGCACTGGTATGTTCTATTGCTCTTCTGGCTTTGAATTTCCAATTGGCCGCGCCGATCCAGTTTTCGACCAGGCTGATCGCTTCGAGCGGTCTGAATATTCCCTTCGGCTTTTTGCTGGATCCACTGAATCTGCTGATGATTGTTGTGGTGTCGACAATCTGTTTTCTGGTGCAGGTTTATTCGCTTGGATACATGGCGGGAGATCCCGGATTTTCGCGCTACTATGCCTTCATGTCGCTTTTTACCTGGGCGATGATGAGCCTGTCGCTTTCGGCGAGTTTGCTCCAGCTTTATTTTTTCTGGGAACTGGTGGGCCTTTCGTCCTATCTGCTGATCGGTTTCTGGTATGAAAAGTTCAGCGCCACTCAGGCGGGCAAAAAAGCGTTCGTAATGACCAGGGCCGGCGACGTGGCGTTTTTCATCGGCTTTTTGCTTCTTTTTATACACACGGGCGATTTGAGTATCGTGCATCTGAACAGCCGCGCTGCATTGGCGGGCATCTCGCCCTCTTTTCTTACCTTATCTGCCCTGCTGATCTTTGGCGGAATAGTGGGCAAAAGCGCGCAGTTTCCATTGCTTACCTGGCTGCCGGATGCGATGGAAGGCCCCACCCCGGTGAGCGCTCTGCTCCATTCGGCGACGATGGTTGCAGCAGGCGTTTACCTTTTCGCACGTCTTTTCCCCTTTTTCAGCATGTCCCCGGTCGCAATGTCCGTCTTTCTGGCCATTGGAACGATCAGCATGCTCCTTGCCTCCACGATGGCCCTGGTGAGCCGGGACATAAAGAGGGTTTGGGCCTATTCCACAATCAGCCAGCTCGGGTTCATGATCATGGCCCTCGGCGCCGGCGGATATTTCGCCGGTGTGTTTCATCTCACCACGCACGCAGGTTTCAAGGCGCTGCTCTTTCTTTGCTCCGGGGTGTTCATCCACCGCTACGAGACCAACGACATCTATGAATTGAGCCGTCTTGGCGCCAGGCGGATGCTTGTCCCCATGGTTTCGATGGTCCTCGGGGCCGCGGCGCTTTCCGGTTTGCCGCCTCTTTCGGGCTATTTCAGCAAGGAGGCCATAATGGGTTCGCTTTCTGTGCTGCCCGACCCTGTATGGCTGGCCGCGGGTCTTGTCGGGGTCTTTTTGACCGCCTATTATTCGTTCCGCCTGATTTTTATCCTGCTCCTTCCCGGTGAATCTGAAGCCCCGGCAGGCGCCCCCGCCGCACCGGCGCATGAAAGCGATGAATCCGGACATAAGTTCCAAGATCGGGTGATGGCCTTGCCGTTGATTATCCTTTCTGCGGTTACGGTTATTTTGGGTTTTTTTGCAACTCCGCTTAAGCATTTTCTCGGGGCCTCCCTAACGGCGCGCGGCCTGGCCGGGACTGAAGCCTCATCCTGGCCCCATATGGCCGCGCTGGCTCTCGCCGTTGCGGGAGTGTCGCTGGCCTGGATCGAATTCGGCAGAAAGGGCGCAAAACAGGTAGGTTTTGTGGACAGAATACCGTCTCTATATAGACTCTTCTCCGAGCGATGGTACATCGATCGTTTTTACGGCCTGCTGGTCAACGTTGTTGTCGACAGGGGCATATCCCGGCTCTGCTACCAGAACGACAAAAAAGTCATCGACGGCAGCATCGACGGAATTTGCGAGGGAACGGTCGAAAGCGGCAGGGTGGTCGCCTTTCTGCAGACCGGGATGGTGCAATACAGGCTGTTGGCGATGTTTGCCGTTTTGGTACTGCTTGCCCTTTATTTTTATTATTGAAAACGTATTTGAGAACCCTGGATCAAAGAAGGCGATTTTCCCATGCAGATGGAGCCTGCTTCATTTCCTTTTCTTTCCGCCATCTTGCTTAGTTGCGTTGTCGGAATGCTGACGATTATGCTTATTCCCGAAGAGAAACACCGGCTGATAAAGCAGGTGAGCGTCGTCTTCTCCGGGATTTGCCTCCTTTTGACCCTCTATGTTTTCTTTGCTTTTAACAGGAAGTTGGGTGGTCTTCAGTTCGTAGAGCACGTCAGTTGGATTCCCTCCCTGGGCATCAGTTACTTCAACGCCGTGGACGGATTCAGCCTGCCGAATATATTGCTCACCGGCATTGTATTTTTTACCGGCGTGCTGACCATGTGGGAACTCAATACGAGGGTGAAAGAATACTTCGCTCTCTATTTCCTGATGGTCGCCGGAGTGTTCGGTCTATTCATGAGCATGGACCTCTTCTTCATATTCGTCTGGTACGATGTCTCCCTTTTTCCAATGTACCTGCTGATTGCAGTCTGGGGCACGACCCGGAAAGAGTACGGGGCAATGAAGCTGACCCTCTATCTTCTTGCGGGAAGCGCCCTGATTCTGCCTGCCATCATCTTACTCTGGGCCAAGTCCGGTCTTGACACCTTTTCTTTCGTTTCGCTGATGCACCCGGGACTGTTTACTCCGGAAGTGCAGAAGTTCGCTTTCCTGCTTCTCTTTTTGGGATTCGGCATCCTTGCGGCCGTTTGGCCCTTGCATACCTGGTCTCCCGACGGACATGTGGCTGCGCCCCATGGGGTTAGCATGGTGCACGCCGGGGTCCTGATGAAGATCGGCGCATTCGGCATTCTGCGTGTTGCCATTATGCTCTGCCCCCTTGGATGGATTTACTGGGCAAAGTTTATGGCGGTGCTTGCCGTAATCGGAATAGTCTACGGGGCGTTTGTTGGTCTGATGCAAACCGACCTCAAGTACGTGATCGGGTATTCGAGCGTGTCGCATATGGGGGTTGTCTGCCTCGGTTTATCAACGGTTACTGTCGCCGGTCTGAACGGGGCTGTGTTCCAAATGTTCGCTCACGGCATTATGACGGCTTTGTTCTTTTCTTCTGTCGGCTACATTTACGACCGGACCCACACCAAGATGATTCCCGAACTCGGCGGCTTGAGCCGTATAATGCCGGTTGCCTCGGGGTTTTTTATCATGGCGGCCCTCGCCGGCATGGGTCTGCCCGGGCTGGCGAATTTCTGGGGTGAGCTCGTGGTATTTCTGGCCGCTCTTAAAGTTTATCCCCTGTTCGGAGTAATTGCCGTGTTGGGGCTCGTTGTGACAGCTCTTTTCATGCTGCGCGTTGTGCAGAAGGCATTTTACGGCCCTGCAAACCCGCGCTTCGCCGGACTCCAGGATGTTTCCCTGTGGCTTGGAACTCCCCGGATAATACTGGCTGCGGTCCTGCTGATCGTGGGACTTTGTCCTTCCCTGCTTTTTAACGTGATCCGGACCGCTTCGGTTCCATTTATGAATGGGTTGCTGAGATGAACTGGACAATTGCCGGCCCCGAAATATTCTACTTTGCCGCAAGTCTTTGGTTTCTGCTCCTTTCTTTCGCACCGCCCCGGAAGCCCGCTGCGGACCGCGCGCACCGCCGGGAATATCTTACGGCCATCTTCCTGGCTTCTGTCGGCATTCTGGTTTGCCTCGCCTCAATCCATGCGCAAGGCTGGCTTTTTATCAGGGCCTACAGCGTGGATGTTTTTTCCCAGGTCTTTAAGACCCTCCTCTCGCTGGGGCTCTTTTTGATTGTATCCATTTGCGGCCACATGACAGACATTGATGACCGGAGGCATAACGAGTTCTATTTCCTCCTTTTTGTCTGCACGCTTGCGCTGATGCTGCTGGTAAGCGCCGACAGCCTTCTCTCGATTTATTTGTCCCTGGAGCTTTCCAGCTACTCTCTCTACATCCTCGTTGCGTTGAGGAAGAAGCAAAGCCTCGGGCTGGAAGCAGGAATAAAATATTTTCTCATAGGCAGTTTCGCCTCTGCGGTGATGCTTTTCGGAATGGCGCTCCTCTATTCCTCTTCCGGCGCCGCCTATCTTCCCGCTATGGCAAAAGTGCTGCCCGCTATGATCGCCCATCCGGCAGTGATAATAGGATTGCTTTTCACCCTTAGCGGCTTCTTCTTCAAGCTCGCCGTATTTCCCTTCCATTTTTGGGCGCCCGATACCTACCAGGGAGCTTCCAACCAGGTCGCAGCCTATATCGCTACGGCATCGAAAGTCGCTGCCATCGCCGTTATCATGAGAGTGCTGGCCTTTGCCGGCCACGGCAGCGCATACCTCGTCCACGTGCTGGTGTTTTTATCCGTTGTTTCGATGACCCTGGGAAACCTTGCCGCCATTGTGCAAAAAGACATAAAGAGGCTGCTGGCATTCTCGACGATAGCCCATTCCGGCTACGTGCTCATCGGAATATTGGTTTTGGATCCTGCGGGGTATTCCGCTGCGATTTTTTATGCGCTTGCGCTGCTGGCGATGAAATTTACCGCTTTCATGGTTGTCGTGGAACTGGCCCCCGACGGTCGCAACCTGCAGATAGAAGAGCTCGCCGGGCTTCACAAGAGGTCTCCGATAATGGCCCTGGCGCTTCTTGTGGCGCTTTTCAGCCTGGCCGGAATTCCACCCACCATCGGATTTACCGGAAAATTCCTCATTTTCACGGCGGCTATCCAGAAAGGCTATGTGTGGCTTGTAATCATCGCCATGATAAACGTCGTGATATCCCTTTACTATTACCTGCTGGTAATCAAAGCAGCATACCTGCTCGAGCCGGCCGAAGCGCTGCCGCCCCTTGTGGTTTCGTTTCCAAAGAAGCTGCTGGCGGGCCTGTCCATAGCGGCAATCGTGGTCGTGGGCTTTTGCCCCTACTGGCTGATTCAGGTAGCGCAGGCCGCCGCCCAGCCGCTGTCCTTATGGCGGTAGATAAGCCGCCAGGCAATCCGAATGACTGCTGGCGGCCACAAATTTAGGGTTTCGCTGGCGGGGATTTCGTTTTCCGCGGGGATGCAGCTGCCTTGAGGTACGCGTCCGCTACCGCATTGAGAGGGCTAAGGATTTTAAGATTGCTAAAGACCGCGAGGCTTTCTTTCTTTTTATTATCCAGGAACAGGTTTTCACCAAGTTCCTGCAGGAAGGTAGCCGACGTGGGATAGACTCCCAGCATCTTGCGATCCACTTTGATCGCAAGTTCATATTTTTTCTCCATTCTGAGCGAATGGGAATACCAGTAATTAGCCGTGAGGTTGTAGTAATCGATTTTGAGCACGGCCAGCGATGTCTCTTCGACCTTTGTCCAGTCCGCTTTAGCCGCATGAACCAGAATGACCGTGTTCATCACCTCGATGGAGCCGGGCGATATGGCCAACGCCTTATTGAGATGCTCCAGCGCCTTTGAGTAGTTCTTGTCCAGGTAGTAGAGCCAGCCCATCCTGTAATTAACGGTATAGGTGTTTGGATATGCCCTGTAGACTGCGCTCAAGTCCTTGATCGCATCTTCATATCGTTGCTGCCGCTCGTGCTCGTAGGACTTGTAATATGCGGCGGTTATTTCGGACTGGTTCAGGTCCGCCGCACGCAGCGGCAGACCGTAAGCTGTCAGAAAGATAACGGCTAAAGCCAAAAGAACCCCTAATTTCTTCATGTCGCCCAACCTTTGACCTCTAATTTTGAACTTGCATGGCGGACAATCGGGAAAGACCTGCCATTGCAGTGGGGTCCCCGGGCCAGAGGCTCAGGGAGATCCGAAATTGTTTTTCAGCTTCACCATTCTCGCCCAGGTGCAGGTAAGCCCAGCCAAGGCCGTCTGAAACCTCGGGGTAGAACGGTACGGGATGATAAGCCTGCAGACGCTTGAATGCTTTCAGAGCTTCCTGATAATCTCCGGTGTATATGTAGCTCCATCCCAGGTTATCAAGAGCGTGGCTCGGCCATGAAAAGTAAAGTTCCTGCTTCGGAAGCTGGCTGAGATTGGCCGTGTAGATCGCAATTGCACCCCGGTAATCCCTCTTCAAGAAGGCAACCGCTCCCAAGGCCACCCTGGCGCGGACATTCCGGGGGTCTTTTGCTACGACCTCCTTGAGCACAGCCCGGGACTCATTCAGACGCCCCAGGTAGAGGAGCGTAACCCCCTTGCCGAGCAAAGCATCCGTTCCTACAGCTCCTCTTTCCCTCGAAAGTTGATTGAATTCTCTAAGAGCGGTCTTGAGGTTCAGGTACACCTCGCACCAGGCTTCCATCACGCGGGCATGAGAATCATGTCTCGCCGTCGGCAGATACCTGACGAGCATCTCGTGGGCCTTGGCGAATTCTCCCCTCTCGAAGTAGGCCGAAGCAAAATCCTTGTATAAAGTCTTCCAGCCCCTGTTCCTTTCGATCAATTGGCGGACGTAGCCGACGTCGGCGAAATACGGGTCGAGCCGGATCAGTCTTTCGAGGTATTTTTTCGATTCTGAAGTTCTTCTGAGGGCCTTTGACGTAAATACCAGGCCGTACAAAAAAGGCCGTTGGTCGGCTTCAGTCGCGAGGCCCTTTTGGAAAAGCTCGTTGGCTTTCAAGATTTGGCCCTTGTAGTAGAAGCACCAGGCAACTTTAGCCGCGACCATGGGGTCGTCTTTCTCCCGTAATGATTCATCATAATAGCCGATGGCCCTGGAATAATCGCCCCTGTAATAGTAGGCATCCCCGAGCGCCGCCCTGATTGTCGCATGACCCACGAAATCGTTGCGATGCTTCAAAGCTTGCCTGAAGTGCTCTTCGGCGGAGATAAATTGTCGTTGGGCGAGAGCGGTGAGCCCCAGGCCGTAATTGGCGTCCGATATGTTCGAGATGACGAAGATTTTGTCTCTGGTTCTAAAGTAGGCCCAATTGTAATGGTGCCTGAGTTGTACGGCGCGCTTGAGCTGTTTTTCGAACCATTGCCTGGCCTCAGGGTATCGGCCTTTGGTGTATTCTACCCAGGCAAGCCCCTGGAGAGCGGCAAGGTTGTCGTGATGTTGCTTGTAAATAGCGGTAAAAAGCCTTTCGGCTTCCACGGTATTGCCTTGCTTCAAATATGTCCATCCCAGTAGCGACCGGTACTTGTCGGAACCGGGATCCGCCGACCAGGCCTTCAAGGCATGCTGGTGTGCCTGCGGATATTCGCCGGCCTTAAAGAGCCGAAGACCTTCCGAGTATTCCCGGTTGGCAACTATGGAGGTTACGGGATTGAAGTTTATGCCGGCGCATCCCTGGGCCAGGATCAACAGCAAAATTGCCGCAAACCAAATGAGAGTTCGACTGATTATCCGATCGTGCATCTTCTTTCTCCACCTTCCCGTGCGGGTTCAAAATAGGTTTAAGGCTTTTTCAAACCGAAGATCCCGTCCGAAGTCTCCAGCAGCACTTCGCTAAAACCCTTCATGTCATCGAGCACCAGCGAAGTAGTCGCCAACTGCTTGCCGTTGGAAATTTCTCCCCTGATTTCGTCTGCCGAGACAAATCTATAGTTCCCGGTAGCTTTCCCCAGATCATGATGAAAAGACCTCAGAAATCCGTTGAGGCTGTGGTTCGCTGAGAGGATGTTGTCCGGAAGGGGATCCTCCCAACTCACCCCTGCCTCACTGCATAGAGGAATCCTGGGCATGGCCGCAAAAAGAAGCCTCAAAGGGGAATGCCTGCTTCCCTCCAGGCTGTAGAACACAAAACAGTTGTCCTCAAATCCGAAGTAGAGCCTGTCTTGAGTCCCATCGATTTTCAGGTAGCGGGCGCCGTCGCTGGCCATTTTCACCACGAACCGCGCCTCGCCGGTCTCGACGCCCTCCCGGAGCAATGTGAACGTGAAAACGTCATCGAGGACGAACGCGAGCTTTTTCGACAGCCTCCTGGAAGCGGTCAGGGGCTCGACTTTCATGCCGTCATCGAGGAACTTGTTCCTCAGCAGGGCCCCCGCGCCAATGCAGTTCGACAGATAAAACCGCCCCGTCTCGGAACCCAGTTGGGACGTGTACTGCACTTGCATGTGGATGTGAGGCTGCGCCGAATGGCCGGAGTTGCCGCAGGCGGCAATTACCTCGCCCGCCTTAACCGAATCGCCGTTCTTTACTTTTAATGAGGCATGCTTCAGGTGTGAGATCTCAACGTAATATCCATATGGGCTGTAGAGAAGAATATAATTTCCCCAGTTGCTGTTTTTGTCGACCTCCCCGGGTGGATTATCTTTTAAGCAGTCGCTGGCATCCACCACGGTCCCGCTCACGGGAGCAAGAATTGGTTTGCCGTAGCAAAAGTAATCTTCGATCAGATCGCCCTGGTTTTGATGGGTCCTTCCCCTGTCATCTTCAATGAGGAAATCATAGGCGTATTTCCAGGCTCCTTTGTGGGTCCATTTGCCATCGAAACCCTAGTAGACGGTCCATCGGCCGGAAAAAGGCAAAAAAGGCCTCGGAAACACGCGGTCGAACCGGCGAGCGAAGTTCAAATAATTGGAAAGGGAAGCTTCCGGGGACGATTTGATCGACAGGGTGATCTCGGGATAACCTGTCTGGATAAGAACGTATACGAGAAGTAGAACCACCAGGTTGAAAGGCAACGTGAAGACCGGCACGCCGAAGTGGATCCATACCACCGAAGCGGCATCCAGCACAAACACCGAGAGCAGAACGCCCAGAAGGGCAAAAAGATAGCTGCGTCTGGACGGCACCAGGAAGACTGCTGCGATGGCCATGCCGGTCAGGATGAAATTGAAGCAATACAAGTTGCTGTATGCGTTTGTGAAGCTGCCGGTGAGAAGCGCTACGGCGGTGGTGCCGAGATAATAGGATAACACGGCCGCAAAGAACGCGATCCTTGAAAAAACCAGCAAGCCCGCTAATATCAATATCCCGCAAATGTCGTAGGGCATGAAAATCAGTATGCCCAGAGAGCGCAGAAGGCCTTGAACGCAAGCCGGAAGGGCATTGAGGTTCAGCAGGCGACTGTAAATGTAAAAAGAATCGACAAAAAGAGAGCTGTACCTGATGGAAGCAAGGTAGATTATTGTAGAGCAGATCAGGAAGGGGAGGTTCAACACCGGTAGCCGTAGGTTCTTGGACAAAAGCGAATAGAGCGTGCAACTCACCAGCACCGTCAGGGCAGAGGCCCCCGTTACCAGAAGCAGGGACAGGAAAGAAAACCTGAAGAGAAAACCTATCGAAAAGCCGACAATCAGAGCGTTGTATTCGCAAATGATCCGGACCGGGTCCCCTTTCCTTATCCCGAGCAGGCTGCTGAAGCTGATGGCCGTAAGCCACGAAAGAATTCCCGCGATGCCCAGATTCAAATTTAGAAACGAGCAGAACAACAGGACCGAGCCAATCAGACCGCTTCTGACGAATAAGAGCGTTGAATAACTATAGAGCAGTTCCAAGCCGGCCGTTCGGATCTTTGCCCATCCCACATCGAATAAATCGTACAGCCTCGATCGATGCCCGGCCGCTGACGCCTGCACAAGCGCAGGCCTCGATCCTCCGGCAGAGTTCGGCGGTTGAGAAGGGGATTCGGAAATCATTTCACTCATTCACCCTCCCGAGAGTGGAACCGCCCGCGCCACCCGATGGCAGACCATCGCCCAACTTCGGATTTCTCAGCCTATCGGGCACGAATTCAAGCGAAACGATATCTTCCAGCTGTTCTGCCCGCCTGATTTGCTCAACTGTCCCGTCTTCCATGACCATCACTACGGCAGGCCTGTACCGGATGAATTGCATCCATTGCGTCACGTTGTAGGCGCCGACCGGGGAGATTACCAGCCGATGCCCTCTGGAAAGCGGAGGAAGAGAAACGTTTTCTACAACCACATCTATATTCATGCATAAGGGGCCGAAAATGGTCGAATTTTCGTAGGCGCCCTCAACCGGACGGTCCAATTCGACCCTGTGGTTGTACCAGTTGGAAGTGTAGAGCAGGTTGACCCCCGCATCGATAATATAGCTTCTCGATCCATCCGGGAGCCGCTTTGATCCCTCAATTGTCGCCACAAGATAGCCGGCTTCATCGATAAGCGCCCGGCCGGTCTCGAAGATCACCATGGGGTATTCACCGGGGGCAAGATGACGAAGAAGCGTCGCGCTGATGGCCTCGGCATATTCACTGATCGGGGGGACCGACACCTCCGGGGGAAGGTAAGCCCCTTTGAGCTTGTTTCTTGAGGGAAAACCTCCGCCCATGTCCAGATAATCAATGCTCGCGTCGAAATCCTTTTCAAGGACCTTCATAAAATCGATCATCTTCCGCAGTTGGACCGAGTAAGCCTTGGGGTCCAAAATAAACGTGCCGATGTGCGAATGAAGACCTGTAAGGTTCAACCATTGGCTCTGGTGAATTCTCTTGACCGCGTCCAGGGCAACGGTGGTGTCCAGGTTCAAACCGAATCTGGTCCACTGGGGATGTATCCCCGTATCCATATTGAGCCTCAAACCGACATTGGCCCGCCTGCCCATTTCCCTGGCGACGCTTTCCGCTTTGTATATCTCGTCGAAACTGTCCAGATTAACCATCGCTCCTTCGCCGAAAGCAGTTCGGAGCGATTCCGCAGGCTTGAACGGACCGTTGTAGATGATCTCGCTGCCGGGCATGCCCAGCCTTCTGGCCTTCTGGTACTCGAAATCAGAGACCACCTCGGCCAGTTCCCCCTCCTGGTGGAAGACAGAGCAAATCGCGTCGAGATAGTTGGTCTTATACGACCATGAAAATCGAACCCTGGGGTAACGGCTCGAAAATTCCCGGTACACCTCACGGTATCGATCCCGGATAGCCCGTTCGCTGAAAATAAAAACCGGCGAGCCGTACCTGGATACAATCTCTTTTATGCTTGCCCCGTCGATTTCGTCCCGGTAGCCCATGTGATATGAGCAACCGAATTTATTCATCCTGCCGGAGACCTGTTTCTTTATAAAAGGCTTCACATACGGTTTTTTGCTCATATTCCAACCGCCGATCCCAAATCGTTGTCCCTTGGCCCCTCGCTCGATTCCCCGGAGCAAACGACCTGCTCAAAATCCGTTATGTCCTTGAGCATCTCCGCGGTGAACCGGATCATCATTTTGCCGCTCTCATAGCGCGAATGATCTTCGTAGCTCATTCCCATCAAAAGTCGAACCATTCTCTCGGGCAGATTGATGCCGCACGCCGCAGCCATGTACACCCAGGCGGGAAAACGCGGATTGGCCTCCAAAAGGTATATTTCCCGGCTCTTGTCCTCGATTATCACCTCCATTTCGAAACCGCCCCGCCAGCAGAGGCGCTCGACGAACCGGGATGCAAGCGCCAGCAACTCTTCGTTTCGTATGCTTACCGCGTTCCACACTTTTCCAAGGGCGGTCGTCGTCATCTTCTTCATGGCAAACAACCCCATATTTCCGCCTTCGCCGTCGCCGCAACCCACCACGTCGTATTCTTCTCCCGAAACGAATTCCTGGATGATTATCGGGAACCCCCACTTGTTGGCCAGTTTGAGGAAATACTCCTCGGCCTCCATGTCCGAAGCCGCCTTGTAGGCCTCATAAAAAGGCCCCTTTACCATCCGGGGCGCCTCGATGTCGTTGAGCGCCGACCTCAGATCGCGAAAAGATGTGCAGGTCCTGAACTCGGGACACTTGACTCCTATGCGCGTCGCGAGTTCGTCGAGCTTTGTTTTCTCGCGTTCCTGGAAGGCATGCCGGGAAGGAATCAGCATCTTTATCCCCCAGCGCCGCAGTTCGCCTTCGATTTCCATGTAGATTGGCAACTCAGCATCGAGTGCGCTGATGATCACGTCAATGTTTTCTCTTGCGTGAATTTCTCGGAGCCTTCCCAAAAATAGCCGCCTGTCCGATGAGGGGTAGGGCAAAACATAGGCTTTGTCTATGATCTGCGTCATGTAGATGCCCGGCTCCATAGAATCGTATGCCAGGCCAACGGCCCTCACCTCCAGAGAACTTTCCTTGAGTGCCCGGACAATCCCAGTTCCCGGCCCGGGATTGTCCACCGCATTTATGCCGCTTACCGCGACTGTCAACATGGCCATGTCTCCATTTTTCCGCCAGGCTTCAGATGAGATAGGCGTCTTTGAGGCTTCTTATGAAATCCGTGACGTCCGATTCCAGCTCATCCAGCGAAACATCATAGATTTCGGAAAGTAATTGGATTATTTCTGCGCTGTCCATACCCTCTTTCAGGCAGCCGATGATCCGCAGACCAACCCCATTGGAGCTGAATGCCGAGCCTGTAGCCGGGTCGAAAATGAACCCTGTGTCGCTGATCGCCAGTGATTTCAGTCTGTCTGTACTCACGATGCTGTGCTCCTCCAAATTGGCAGCCGCTGTCCAGTCTCTACAAAAATCAGTCTCTTAAACGGTCCGGCCATTGATTGAGCTTTCCCTGGCCCAAAGCCACGTTTCGGGCTGTATGGATGCGATTTATTACATAGACTGACGAGACATCGGTTCTTTCCAGATAATCGGTTGCAATGATCGCGTTCATTCGAGCAACATCCGGGCCGGAACATGAATTCTGTTGTAAATTTTTTTATTATACTGAATTGAATATGAAATATGAAGAGAGCGAAAAAGCTGGGGGCAGTTTTTGAGCGTTTATCGGACTGCGGATTGAAAAAAGCTTTCAGAAGGCTTGAAAAAAACTTTCACAAGTGTGGAAAAAAACGTTCAAAAGGACGTAACGGAAGTTTCACTTGATAATCGCATTTTTGAAGTTCAGCGGGATTGGGCCCGGACTAGCTGAGATGCACATAAGTATTGGATTCTTTACTGCTTTTGTAAACTATATTCGTTGCGTCGTTCCTGCGTGAAATTATCCGCTGGGAAAAAGCCTGAAAAAATTCTGAAGAAAAAGTCCTGGCGGCCCCGTTAAGAGGAACAGGTGAAGGGTAGGGGGCCATTGCCGAACAGTCACGGTCGACTGAGCTAATTTAGTTTTTCCTTATCGGGTAATCTCCAAAATTCAGCTTTTGAGATTCCGAATCGCCTTAGAATGGCATCAATTATCTATGGGCTGATTGCTGTCCCTGGCCTGTGATTTTTGACGGGATATTGTGGACCCTGGCGTGATTCTGGAGAGTTGGGTTTCAGAAGGATGATTTCTGATCCCTTACCCCGCTTACCACTCCCGCTTCCTTCCAGGACTATTACCCCATAAGTCTTGAGCCTAGCTTGCAACTCTCGAAGTTTGAGAGCGCCTCTAGACATGGCACTCCGCCTGTGGTCTGCACAGTTGCGCGATGATCCAAGGCGGCATGAATCCCTTTGCTGAATCATCCTCGGAGAGAACCGAGATTTTCTTTTCTTCCAGCTCCTCCTTGCACTTATAGAATTCTGCCCACACCTCAGGAGGAGCCGGCCGATAGAGATGACCGAGGTTATCGTGGGTAAAAGCGTACCTTAGTTGAGCTATGATAAGATATATCATATCCTGGGTGACCGCATCGCCAGTCGATCCAGTTGCGACAATATCCAACTCCATGCAGTGGACAACGAACGTCTTACCTTCCTTCTTGATGAGAATGTTAAAAACCATGCCGGCAGAACGGCTCATCGCTATACCCTCTATATCTTAAGAAAATATGGAAAATGACACAGTCGTTCACCGGCCGGCCGATCTCTACCTTCTTTTGCGTCCATCTTGCCCATGGAGTCAAACGGAATCTATAGGGTGAGTCCCGCATTGCCTGGGGGAAACCACAGTAATTCCATCGGGAGGATCGAGAGAAAACTAAAAGACTCCTCCAAAATGGTATTACGGTAGAAGGCCTCGGAGGACCTAAGGCGGGCCGCCCCTTCGTAAGAGATAGACGTACATACAGCCTTCAACACGAGCGAAGCTGTTGTTCGCAGGTCCGGCGTGCAGCGGCGCCGTCCTTCCGCCCTAAAGACTTTTGATGAGATCTCGTGTCCTTCGAGCAAGTCGCCTGCTCGGTGGCGATTGGTCGCCAGGATTTGGCTCTCAGGGGCCTCCACTGTGCCATCGGGACTTATGAACGATGTTTGCTTTCATGGGGCGCTTGGCCCGCCGCAGACAAAAGCTAGCATTCACAGAGCAGTCCGCGGCAAACGCCTTAATCGAGATCCATCAAATCGTGGACCACGTTTCCGCCCAGGTAGAGGGGCAGACGGTTACGAAAGCCTTTTGATACCCTGCTTTTTCTGCCGGTCGCACCAACAAGCGATGCGATGGCGGTAGCGAAGATATAGGGGGCAAACGTCGGCTGGACCGGGCTCAAATGCTGCATAATGAATCGAAATCCTTGAGAAATTGCTTGATCTCATCGAAGCATGGATGATCAAGGGAAAGGGTGCCATTCCTGAAGAGGTGCCCGATGCCCTTATAGGGGTCACGTTCATGAAATCCCACTATGGCAGCCCTAGCACGTGCCTTATCCAAGCTCTTCCCCTTCGCCCATGCATTCGCGCCGGTAGATTCGAGAAAAGCGTCGACGCACCTTTCTGCTTCCGGCCATTTATCATAGATAGCAGGAAGGACCAGCGTCTCAATGCCACCGGGGGAGCCCATAGGGACCGTGAGAATAACCACCGGCTTCTCATCCATGTAGCCCCTGCAACCTTGAGCAACGGGTGGGGTGAATCCGCTATCAAATAGAGCGTTTCTGATAAGTTTGTCCGATTCACCGGCAACATGGTTATTGGCGACGAGCAATACCGCCTTCAGGACGTCACGAAAACCCGTCGTAATTCGGATCCCCTTTAGAGAACTCCCGAATGCAGAGACCCCTCCCGTATTTTGCTTGTTAAGCTCCGCTACGTGGCAAATCTGAAATTCGATATCGAGACTCCGCGTTAATGCCTCAAAGAATCCCTTATCGTCATCACCCTCGCACAACATGAAGCGCGACTTCACGAATTTCTCAAAGCTCATTTTGCCCCCTTAATGACGGATTTCCCCCCTTTTTTGAAGAGCCGCTCCGAGCTCGCTACCGTTGTACTGCTCAACAAATGATTCACCGTTTTCCAACCGAAGTTTAAGAAGAGAGAAATCATCAGGAAACTGGGAGATAACGGGAGCGGCCTGTTCAAGGCACTCTCTGCTGTGTGAGGAAATGAACAGCTGCGTATTGTTTGTTCTAGACAAATCGACCAATGTGTCCCAAACAAGCGGATATTGCTCGTAAAAGACCCCGTTTTCAAGCTCGTCAATAAGGACCACGCCTCCGCTAAATTGGGCCAGTGCGAGCATCATGAAAAGTATTCGGCTCGCTCCAGCGGAGACAAGGGTTAGGGGAATCATCCGCTGCAGATCAACGTCCGCATAGATAGCCGGTACCCCAGGCACTGGCATCTCTGAGCTCAGTTTGTGGATAACTGGGAAGTGTGTCCTAAATCTTTCAACAAATTGCTCCCCCCGCTTCTGGATGTTTAACTGCGACAGCCATTGAGCGGCCTCACCTGGACCACCGAACTGGCTTCCAGCGACAAGACCGGAAGTGAGCCCCATATTTTTGCCCTGTTGCAGCTCGAGCCCACCTTGAGCGTTGACGGTAGCCAGAAGGACATCGGTATGGCCGTGAAAGTCAGTCCTGTCGAAAGCCAGAGGTACTATGGTAACCGATGAGCCGTGAGGGGCTATCGACGGCTGGAATCCGATGGGCTGTGGCTGGGTCGTCACGGCCCTAGCCGGGTCGAAATAAATAAGCAGTCTGGCGACCTTCTCTTCGCTATCCACCATCGAAAACTGTATTTTGTTGCGCGTGTCCGACTGGTAAAAAAAATCGGCGAACACCGATTCAAACTGGGATTGGGATGGCGGGCTAGGAAATGTCAATATCAGATTCCGCACCTGGAAGAACCATGGGACGCCCGACGGGAGGCCGTCGAGCCCCATCTTAATTGCCTCGAGAAGTGCTGTCTTACCGCTTGCACTGTCGCCCAAAAGGATGTTAACGCGCTTCAAATTTTCCATCTCGACAGATTTGAAGCAACGAAAATTTTGAATGCTCAATTTGTTGACCATCAGGTAATCCCCAGCTTCGCACGTTAAGGCCGCGTAATGATCTTGCCCCGCAGGCAGCACCATGTTGGTCCCCCCTCGTTCAAATGTGCGCTTCGCCACTCAAGAGGGAGCTAAATCAGCGAATCCGATGCCACAGCCTGAAGGCAACCCGTTCCGATCCCAGGTCTATAATCTTGGCACCCGAGGATAGCAGATTCCGCTATGTTTGCAAGGAGCATTTCAGACGCAATAGCGGCCTCGTCCTAATGTGTTTCAGGTGCGGGAAAATTCAGACCGGAAAGCTACCAACCAGGGCGCCTCAAGATAATTAGCTGGGCTCCCATTAGAATATACCTCTTCCGCTTTGTCCTGGGACGTCCTGTCGGCAGCCTCGACCAAATCGACGAATCCAGGGCTCTCGCTCCGCCAGGATAGAGCGCGGCCCGTCAACTGCCGCCTGCTCCTGCTAAGTTTCACCGCCGCAGTCTCGCCATCCAAGGCCCCACTTTCGGCGATCTCACGGGAAGCCCCTGCGACGGCAGTAAAAGCCATAAACGTGCCGCAGTGTTCATCTATCGTACAGCCTGTCTCCGCGTGTCAGCTGTCCCGCTCAAGTGCCCTGCAAGTCCCTGCTCTGCTGACGGGCTGATCTCCACGTACCGGAGGCCTACTACTGGACAGGCCTCTCCCCCTTAAAAGGTTCGACACCGCACGCGGCCGGACGCGCTACCTTGGAGGTGCCGCAAGGAGCACGCGCCGAGTGCGCACAGACCGGGAACGGACTTGCGGGCCCCCGACATGGAAGGTATATCAACCTTCTTTACGCCATCGAGCGGTGGTGGGAAAACTGTTGCTGATGATATCGTTTCCCGCCGCCTAGCACCGAGGCTGCCGTCCAACAGCAGTCGCCGCATCGGACCTCATATGGCCGCTCAAGCGCCACGTCAACATGCACGTCAGAATCGGCGGGTCCGCCAAGCAATCAATCTGCACGGCGCGACATTTTAGACGGGTGAAAGAATCTCTGGCGCCGCTACACACTTCTTCGCAGTCCTTGACGCGTCCTACGCCCTACCACAGCCAGCAGCAAGCCCCGCCTTCCGTGCATTCGCGCAGGAAGCTTTTCAGAGCAGCGTATAGGGGTTGGTCTGAAAATGTCAAAGGGCAACCAGAAACGGCAATAGAAGCGGCAACCAGAAGCGGCAATACAAAAGGCAAAATGATCAAGACGGTAAAAAACGAAATTGTGCGAGGGAGAAGTAAATCCTTAGGCTGAAGGGGTTCAGCAAAAAGGCCGGCGCCAAGGCCATGCAGTCACCATACATCCAGGCTAGGAATCTTAACGAGGGCACTTCGATGTCTGGACAGTCGCAATAGGAATACGGGATCGGTGTGGTGTAGCGGTGAAGTCTTTCAAAATCGATCTCAAGAATGCTCGGCGATCCAATCCGTCACCACTCGGATGAAAAGGTCGAAGTCGCCGAGGCGCTTTTTGAAGATGCCAAAAACCACCTCATCGTCATTGCTTTCATACCGGTGGACCAGCATGTTCCTGAAGGAGGCCATTCTCTGAAAAGTGGGCAGATGGTTTTCCGGAATGACGTCATGTTCCCTCATGACCGCGAAGAGGTCGCGGAAACTGGTCGGCTCGCGCCAATGATGAAAAGCTACAAAGTGGTTTGCGACATCTATTACCTCTTCTATGGCGAGGTGAATGTATCTTTCAACGAAGGCCCTGCTTCTGACATCCGAACGATATTTCTCCCAGTTTATGTCCTGTGCCATCCTCAGTTCATCCACATACACCCGAAGCCTGGAAAGCTTCCTTGAAACGAGCTCTTTATCCACCATGGGACTGTCCTAACGCAACATGCGGTAAAGAACGAGCGAGTCGAGGTATTCTCTTCGCGCCGCCGTTTCCTGCCTGATACGCTCTCTTCGGTCCGCTTCGTAGACAAGACGTCCGTATTGGAGTATCTGGTGCTGAAGAAGCGGCGAGGCCAAACCGAAAATCACAAGGTCGACGTCTTTGCCTATCAAATTGGATAGCTCGGTCTCCAGCCGCACTCTTTCAAAACCCTCCATTGATCCGCGGATCATAATAGAGATATCGACGTCGCTGCCGCGGCGCTCTCTTCCCGCAGCGCTCGATCCGAATACATGCGCGGCAACGATCGCACCGTTGGATTCGGCAAACTTCTCAATTTTCTCCAGTGCCTCGGCTGAGATCACGACTTCTAAAACGCCTCCTTCGACCGATGAATCCACCTTGTAATCTATGGACGGTCGGGACGCAGGAAAAGGTCCCATTCCTTCTATCCACATCGATTCTGAATCATACCACACCTTTGCTGGCGACTGAAGAACCCTCCGCTATGTGATTTTTTGTTCTGAAGAGGTGTTCGT
>JAJYTC010000197.1 GCA_021793275.1 Deltaproteobacteria bacterium
CGGGGAGACAAGCTCCCGGCGGTGGACGAGTTTGATTGGCTGGTTGTAATGGGCGGCCCGATGAACATATACGAAGAGAAACAATACCCCTGGCTGGCCGCTGAGAAGAAATTCATCGGGAAGGCGATAGAAGAGAATAAGATTGTGCTGGGGATCTGTTTGGGGGCGCAGTTGATCGCCGACGTTCTCGGAGGTCGCGTTGTGCGCAACCGGCACAAGGAAATCGGATGGTTTCCGGTGACCTTGAGGCCCGAGGGGATAGAATCGGCGATTTTTAAAGGTTTCCCCGCCGAATTTCCGGCCCTCCACTGGCACGGCGACACGTTCTCTCTTCCTCCTGGGGCCTCTATGCTGGCGCAAAGCGAAGCCTGCCCCGCCCAGGCGTTTTCATCAAACGGCGGGCGCGTGCTCGGCCTCCAGTTCCACCTCGAATCCTCGCCGGAAAGTGTTCGCCTCCTTATTGAAAATGGCTCGGACGAACTTGTCGACGGGCACTATATTCAGAAAGCCGACGCCATCCTGGAAAAAGTGGAAAATTTTTCCACTATCCGCAGTTCCATGCAGTTGCTGCTCGAGAATATGAAGAAAATTTAGATAGCACTCATTCGGAAAATCCCCTGTCCGTGAGAGACCGGACCGTTCCAATCGAAAAGACCGACCAGTTCAGCGCATTTACATAGCGCTTCTTTGTGATAGACTGAATTGTCGAAACGGCTGTGCGCAAAGCGGGGCGATCCTTGCGCCTCGTCCGGCGCGGCCAACTTTTGGAAAACCGGGTGAAAGGAGACAAAACGATGCCTGTTCCGAGACTCCGGAATTATATCGGCGGCGAGTGGGTCGAAGCTCAAACCGACGAGTATGACGATGTTATCAATCCGGCCCGTGGAGAACTTCTGGCCCAGGTCCCTCTGTCCACTTCGGCCGATATTGACAGGGCCGTCTCCAGCGCCAGGGAAGCCTTCCCCGAGTGGCGAAACACGCCCCCCGCCGCCCGGGCGCGCTATCTTTTCAGACTCAAGGAACTGATGGAAGAGCGCTTCGACGAACTGGCCGAGGCCCAGACCAGGGAACACGGCAAAACCATCGACGAATCCCGAGGCGAGACCAGGCGGGGCATAGAGCAGGTGGAAGTCGCCACAGGCATTCCAACCCTGATGCAGGGCTACAATCTCGAAGACATTGCCGCCGGCATCGACGAGCACTGTTTTTTCCAGCCCATAGGAGTATTTTCCCACATCGCGCCCTTCAATTTTCCTTTCATGGTGCCGCTGTGGTTTGTGCCATACGCAATCGCAACAGGCAATACCTTCGTCGTTAAGCCTTCGCCGCGTGTGCCGCTTTCCCAGACCCGCATCATCGAACTGTTCGAGGAAGTCGATTTGCCCCCGGGCGTGCTCAACATGGTCCACGGCGCCAATGAAGCAACCAACGCCCTATTGCATCACCCGGACGTTGCCGGAGTCACCTTCGTCGGCTCTACCGCCGTTGGCAGGGATATTATCTACAAGACATGCGGTCAAACCGGCAAAAGAGTTATCGCCCAGTGCGGAGCGAAAAATTTCATCGTGGTGATGGAAGACTGCGACCTTGAAAAATCCATGGCCGGGCTTATGACTTCCTTTTTCGGCAATACCGGCCAGCGCTGCCTGGCCGGCGCAAACCTGGTATTGGTTGGAGGCGATGCATTTTATAAACGGGCGGTGGATGCTTTCATAGAGGCGGCAGCCGCGATTCGGGTCGGAGACGGCATGGACGAATCGGTCCAGATGGGACCGCTGCAAAACGGTGCGTCCAAACAGCGAGTGCTCGGCTACATTGAAAAGGGTATCCGGGAAGGAGCCGCACTCGCCCTGGACGGAAGAAAGCTCAGGCTGACCGATCCGGACCTGCCGGAGGACTGTTTTCTAAACCCCTCCGTATTTGTGGACGTTACGCCGCAAATGACCATAGCTCGCGAGGAAATTTTCGGTCCGGTGGCAAGTATACTCAGGGCCAAAGACCTCGACCAGGCCATAGGCATGATTCATGACAGCCCGTATGGAAACGCCGCGGCACTTTACACCTCCAGCGGCCAGGCGGCGCAGAAGTTCCGCCACGATGTAAAATGCGGCAATATCGGCGTCAACATAGGCATTCCAGCCCCCATGGCGTTCTTTCCCTTCAGCGGCATGAAGGACTCTTTCTTCGGCGCCCTCCACGGGCAGGGAAGAGACGTAATCCGCTTCTTCACCGAAGCCAAGGTGGTGGTGGAAAGGTGGTTTTAATGGAACTAAGGACCGCTTCGGCGGTGATCGGTTTTGCTGAAAGTCTCGAAACCGGCGCCGCCAAATTCTATGAAGCCGCCGCGGCCGGTTTTGCCGACCTGGCCGGTTGTTTCCGCGATTTCGCCAAGGAAAACGGCAAAAACGTTCAGGCCATAAAGAGAGCATACTACAGCGTCATCAGCGATGCCCTCGAAACCGGTTTTTCTTTTCAAAACCTCACCTCCGAACCTTACGCCCTCCAAACGGTCTTCCCGGAAAGCGCGGGCGCGGCGGAAATCCTTAAGATTGCAATCGTAAACGAAACCAGGATACAGAGTTTCTACCGGCAGGCGGCCGAATGTTCGGAAACGCTTATGGCCGACCTGCCGAGGGTATTCAAAAGGATCGCCAATAACAGGGAAAAGCGAATGTCACGGCTGCAGGAGCGGTTGGATGCGACCGGAGGATCGCGGTGATACCGGGTATTCTCCAACGCTGTGCGGCCGGTTAGAATCAGGTTATACGCCGAAAGGAGGCCGAAATGTCGCAATCAGCCGATAGGAGGGCCACTTACGAAGATCTCTACGGCATCCCGGATAACATGACCGGAGAGATCATTGGCGGGAAACTGATCGTTACTCCACGGCCGTCGCGGAAGCACGGATACACTGCATCCTCTCTCGACAGCCTGCTGATTCATCCTTTTCAGTTTGGTGAAGGAGGGGGACCGGGCGGCTGGATATTCATTGTCGAGCCTGAAATCGCATTTGACGAAGACATCCTGGTACCCGACATAGCCGGATGGAAAAAGGAACGTTTTCCGGTGGAGGAGGGTCATAACTGGATCTCGGCAGCGCCCGACTGGGTGTGCGAGGTGCTTTCCCCGAACACGGCCGGAACGGATAAAACGGCCAAGATGCCCGTGTACGCCCGGTCGGGAGTTCCTCACCTGTGGCTCGTCGACCCCATGGCCAGGACTTTGGATGTGTTTACGCTTGTGGAAGGCAAATGGGTAGTGGCCGGTCTCTACGAGGGAAACGATAAGGTGCGGGCCGAACCTTTCGGGGCTGTGGAAATCGATCTTGGCCTGCTCTGGCTGGAGCAGGGTTGAGCTTGGCCGGGCCCAAAGGACAAGGGGTTGCCGTCCTGTCGCAGGAACGGGAAAGCACCCGTGAGGCGACGAATCTTCGACAGTGAAGGGCATGCCCACTTTGTAACTTTTTCCTGTTACAGGCGGCGACATTTGCTTGACGACAGCCGGGCAATCTGAATGGACCAATATGGCAACCGAGGTATTACAGCTTTAATGTATTTTCAACGATGAAGGCCGGACAAAAGCTCGACTATATGCACAATAATCCCGTGACGGCAGGATTGGTTAGAAACCCTGTGGACTGGCCCTTCAGCTCGGCAAGATGGTACGTGCTCCGCAGACCGGTGGGAGTCGCAATTACTCCGATCATGTAATAACCCTCTTGCCTTCGGCACGGGCAATACTTGCCCGTGCCACCCGCCCAAAACCGCTACCGGGACTGCCGGAATGACGAGATGACAGCCTGTCCTTTTTCAGGGAGAATTGAAGCGCCTTCACACCCGGAACTTTAATACATTTTCGGAACTGTCACACTTTTCGAGCCATCCGGCGGAGTCGTGACAATTGCCCGCACAGTGCCGGAGGTTCGGCGGGTCGGGCGCGGGTTTATCGTGCCCGCCTGATTGGTGGGCAGCGCTACGCTTTTGCCCACCCTACATGTTCCACCACCGCCGGCACTTGGTCGTTGGCGTAAGTGTGGGGAATTATCGGGGCATAGCCGGCGGATTACCCTGTTATTTGGGCGCCGGGTCTCTTCCCTCCCCTTTTCCCCTTGGCGTATTGCGCGAGGGCACGGCCGGTAAGCGATTTTTTGCGGGCTGCGACTATTCGCTCCGGGGGGCCTTCTGCGACTATCAGGCCGCCATCGTCCCCGCTGCCCGGACCGATATCGATGACGTAGTCGCTCGCCCAGATGAAATCGGTATTATGCTCGATTACCAGGACGGTGTGTCCGTAGCCGGTGAGCGCCCGCAGCACATCGACCAGCCGTTTTATATCGGCGCGGTGAAGTCCCGTCGTGGGCTCGTCGAGGATGTAGAGGGTCGGGGTCCTGCCGTTTGTCAGTTCTCCCGCAAGCTTTATTCGCTGCGCCTCGCCACCCGAGAGCGTCGGACTGGGCTGGCCGAGTTCGAGATACCCCAGGCCGAGGTCGCTTACGACCTTCAATTGCCGCGAGATGCGCGGGATGGCCGAAAAAAGCTCGACCGCTTCCTCTACGGGCATTGCCAGGACATCAGCTATGGTTTGGCCCTTGAACCTGATATCGAGGGTTTCGGTATTGAAACGGCTTCCGCCGCACGTTTCGCAGGGCACGGTGACGTCAGGCAAAAAGTTCATTTCGACCTTGGACCGCCCCTGTCCCTTGCACTCCTCGCAACGCCCGCCTTTCACGTTGAAGGAAAACCTTCCCGGCCCGAATCCCCTCGCGCGCGCTTCGGGGAGCATGGCGAAGAATTTGCGGATATCGTCCCAGACGCCTATGTATGTGGCGGGAATAGACCTCGGCGTCCGCCCGATGGGGTTGTGATCGACCTCCAGAACGCGTCGCGGGGGCGCTGGCGTGCCGCCAGGGGCGGGATGCGCCGTTGCAGAATCGCCCGGCGGGGGCGTGCCGCCCCGGTCAAGATGCGCCGTTGCAAAATCGCCCGGCGGGGGCGTGCCGCCCCGGTCAAGATGCGCCGTTGCAGAATCGCCCGGCGCAAAGGAAGCCGGTACGCCTGCAGAGAGTCTGCGGTAGATCACCTCTTTTACAAGCGTGCTCTTTCCGGCGCCCGAGACCCCGGTGACCGAAACAAGCAGCCCAAGCGGTATTTTTACATCTATTCCCTTGAGATTTCTTACTCTTGCGTCTTTGAACTCGAGCCAGCCCGATTCTCCCGCCTTCTTTCTCGGCGGAATGGACCACAGTTCGTCCAGGGATTTTCCGAACCACTGTCCGGTCAGGGTCTCACCGCTTTTGACCAGTTCTTCGAAGCTTCCCTCGGCGACCACTTTGCCGCCGCTTCTTCCCGCCCCCGGCCCGAGTTCCACCACTATGTCGGCTTGCTTCATCGTTTCAGCGTCATGCTCGACTATAATGACCGAATTGCCTTTGTCCCGCAGTTTCTGCAAACTGGCGAGAAGCTTGCTGTTATCGGCGGGATGAAGCCCGATTGTAGGCTCATCGAGGATGTAGCAGACACCGCGAAGGTTGGAGCCCAGTTGAGCGGCAAGCCTTATCCTCTGGGTTTCACCGCCGGAGAGGGTTTCGCCCGACCTGTCGAGCGACAGGTAGCCCAAGCCGACTTTTCCGAGAAATGAGAGCCTTTGGGTCACTTCCTTTGAAATCGGTCCGGCAACGGGGAGTTCCTCCCGGCTGAAGCGAAGCTTTTTCCACATCGTATCCAGCTCGGACACTCTCATCGCGCTCATCTCGCCGATATTGAGGTCCCGGAAATAGACCGATCTCGCCTGGGGGTTCAGCCTGCTTCCGCCGCAATCGGGACAGGGCAGATCATCGTACATGGGCTGGACCCACTTCCACGCCTCATCTTCTTCCGAGACGGTGTTAAGGATTTGAAGGACCCCCGAAAACTTCCCCTTCCTGCCGTGCAGAATCGCTTCCCATACGGCATCGTCGAGACTGGAGGCCGGTTTTTCCGGATCCACCTTAAGCTCGGACCTGAGGGCACGCTCGAACTTCTCGGCCTCCCGCCTGGAACCGCGCCATACCGACGAACGGAGAAAAGCGAACAGCCCGTCTTTTAGCGACACGCCGGGAGCGCCGCGCAGACGGTCTATGGCAACCCGCTTTACCCTTCCTATGCCTGTGCAGGCGGGGCAATAGCCTTGCCTGCTGTTGAAGGAAAAAAGCCTCGGATCGAGGGGCGCAAGCCCCGAATCGCACGTCGGGCAGTAGAGATGCCGGCTGAACACCTTCGTCTCTCCCCTGCCGGTATCGAGGTAAAGAATGCCTCCGCCCATTGCGAGGCCGCGGCGAACGGAGTCGAGCAGATCGTCGGGCGTTATTCCGCCGCGATCGAGGCCCGGCAGGAGCGCTTGGATATCGTGTTCGCGCTGCCGCGCAAGCTCGGGCACAGGGTCGAGAGCTACATAGCGTCCGTCCACCCTCGCCTGCTCGAATCCCATGCGGCTGAGGCGCGCGAAAAGATCGCGGTATATTCCTTTTCGTCCGTGCACCAGCGGCGCCAGAAGTTTAATTCCGCCGCCTGCGGCTTCCTGCCGGACGCGTGAAAGAATATCATCGACGCTCAGGGTTTCGAGTTCCCTGCCGCACTGAGGGCAACGCTGCCTGCCGAGCTTGGCGTAAAGAAGCCGCAGCAGGTGGTACGTTTCGGTAATGGTGCCGACCGTCGACCTCCTGCCGAACTGGCTCGTCCTCTGTTCGATCGCAATCGTCGGGGCCAGCCCCACGATCTGATCGACATTCGGCTTCTCCATGATTTTGAAATACTGGCGGACATAGGAAGAAAGGCATTCGAGGTATCTGCGCTGCCCTTCGGCGAAAATCACGTCGAAGGCCAGGGTGGATTTCCCGGAGCCGCTAAGGCCGGTCAATACGCTCATTTTCTTGCGGGGAAGCCGGATTTCATCGATATCCAGGTTGTGCTCCCGCGCTCCACGGATGATAATCTCCTGCGCCGGGCGATTCTGCAACGGCGCATCCCGACCGAGGCGGCACGCCTCATAATCCGCCACGGGTTCGGCCGCTTCAAGGATGGAGGCGGAGTAAAGCTTGGAAACTTGGGCGAGCCGCTCGGCGAGATAGCGACCGGTTATGCTGCTCGAAGACTCGGCAACCGATTCCGGCGGCCCTTCGCATACGATCCGCCCACCTTCCTCCCCGCCTTCGGGGCCAAGATCGACGATCCAGTCGCAGGCGGCCAGAAGATCCAGGTTGTGCTCGACCACCAGGACGGTGTGGCCCTTTTCAACGAGTTTACCCAGGACCCGAATCAGCTTGGATATATCATCCTGGTGCAGCCCGGTCGTCGGCTCATCCAGGATGAACAGGTTCGATCGGACCGGTTGTCCGTCGCCCGCCGAAGCGGGGAGCGAGAGATGGCGGATAAGCTTCAGCCTTTGCGCCTCCCCGCCCGAAAAAGTGCTAAGAGGCTGGCCCATGCGGATATAATCGAGGCCTATCGCCGTCACGGGCTCAAGTGCATCGGCAAGCTGACGGTTTTCGGGGAAAAGGTCGAGGA
>JAJYTC010000198.1 GCA_021793275.1 Deltaproteobacteria bacterium
AATCACCGTGTTAAGGTCACACCTTCGCTTGACTAGGCGCCCTCTCAATGCTAATCTGACGTTTTATCGGGACGTGGCGCAGCCTGGTTAGCGCGCTTGCTTGGGGTGCAAGAGGTCGGCCGTTCAAATCGGCTCGTCCCGACTCAATTCAGATAAATTTTTCTCCGGGGAACAAGGGGATCTCATCGATGCGGGTGGGGATCTCCTTTTTTATTGCCGCGTGCAAAAAAGAAGTTGCCCCCCTCCGGAGCCCCTTTCCTTGCTCACCCTTTCTCCTCCGCCCTTGAGCGGGAACCAAGATACTGGGCATACACCTTCGTGAACTCCGCCCCGAGCAGGAAGATTTGCGCAGAGTAATATACCCAGAACAGCAGCACGAAGAGCGATCCCGCGGCGCCAAACAGGGAGACGGCGGCGGAGTGGAGCAGGTATATTGCGATCAGCGTCTTCGAGATGACAAACAGGATAGAGGTTATGCCCGCCCCGATCCAAACGTCTTTCCATTCTATGCTTGCACTGGGCAGCACTTTGTAAATCGTTGCAAAGAGGGCCATGGTCATTGCAAACAAAAAGGTAAAATTCAGCCCCCCGAGCAGCACAGTATGTTCCGAGACGAAACTGCCGCCGATTTTGGCGATTTCCTGCACAACTGCACTGAAAAGGATGGAAACCATTATAAGGAGGGTCATGACAAGAGTAATCAAGAGCGAAAGCAAACGGGTGCGAACGAAGCTCCGGATTCCACCGGCTTTTTTGCCCTCAACTTTCCATATCTGGTCAAGGGCATCCTTGAGCTCGATGAATACATTCGTCGATCCCATCAACATTGCAACCAAACCGGCTGCCGCTGCCAGGAAGCTGGAGGCTGCGTTCGGTTTGGCCCGAAGGATGGAGCCGACCACCGATGTTCCCGCGTTTCCGATGACTATCCGGCTCTTTTCCAATACAGCGTTTTGCACTGCTTTATCCCCCAGAAAAAAGCCGGCGACTGAGGTCATAATGATTAAGATCGGCGAGATTGAAAAGATGGTGTAAAACGCCAGAGCCGCTCCTCTGCTGGGGCCCCGGTGCTCGATCCAGGCATCCACGGTCTTACGGATTAGCTTCCAAATCTTTTCGTGCCACATTTTGCCCTATACCGGAGACTCGATTAGTCCGGAATAACGCGCCGACTTCAGCGCCGAGCGTCCCGCCCGCATTCTCGGATCTGGTTTTTGCCTTAAAAAAATTAAGGAAAGCGAAGGGCAAAACCGGGCGCCCTTTTCCCTCATGCGCCCAGAGATTCCGCCGGGAGCCGGGAATTCAAGTCCAACTCCACCCTGCACGTGCCCTCTTCCAGCCGCAACTGCCTGAATCCAAGCTTTCTCACCAGCGAGAGCATCTTCTCGTTTTCAGGCAGCACATCTCCCACCAGGGTCTGCACTCCATTTTCCCTGGCGATTTCTATCACCCGCTCGATCAGCTTTTCGCCAAGGCCTTTGCCCTGCCACGGATCTCCTATTATTACGGCAAATTCGGCGTCGGGCCGGTCGGGCGGCATCACCAGCCGTCCGACTCCCATCATTGTCGACGGACCGGGCGGCAGCCCTATGGCGGCTATGCCGATTTCCCGGTCGTAATCGTACTGGGTGAAACGGACCAAATACTCATGGGGCCAGTTTTTGACCACTGAAAAATAACGAAAATAGATCGTCTCTGCCGAGCAATTGTCGAGCAGGTCCTTTACCATGAACTCGTCTTCGGGCTTCATGGGGCGGATGAGCACGGGTGTACCGTCTGCAAGCAGCCATTCACTTTCATACTGGTTTGGATAGGGGCTGATTATCAGGTGGCGCGGCGCGACCGTCTCGGAGGCTTCGACCACCATGCGGGCGTCAATGGCCACAGGGCGTCCGTTGCTGATTACAACCGGGTTGAGGTCCAATTCCACGATTTCCGGGAAATCGCTCACCAGTTGGGAAACTCGAACGAGAAATTCAGCCGTACGGTCCACGTCGGCTGCCGGAATGTTTCGGTATCCCTGCAGCAGGCGATAGACGCGGGTCCTTTCCATGAGACGGCGGGCCAGGAGAAGATTAAGGGGAGGCAGGGCCACAGCCGAATCCTTTAGCACTTCCGTCAAGACGCCGCCCATGCCGAAGAGAAGCAGCGGGCCGAACTGCGGGTCGCGTTTGCTTCCGACGATCAGTTCGATTTCGGACTTTTTCACCTGGCTCTGCACGGTGACCCCGGTAATCCTTGCTCCAGGCTTCATGCCGGCCGCCCGTGAGGTGATCTCGTCGAAAGCCGCCGCCACATCCTGCTCGCTTTTCAGGTTGAGCCTTACACCGTCCACGTCGGATTTATGGGTAATATCGGGGGAAAATATCTTTACCACAACCGGGAAGCCCATATTTTTCGCGGCCTCGGCGGCGGCCTGCGAGCTCGATGCAGCCACGGTGCGGTTTACTGGAATGCCGTAGGCGGACAAAATGGCTTTGGACTCTACCTCCGTCAGGACTCTTTGTCCGCGCCTGATGCACTCGTTTATGAAAGTGCGCGCCTGTCTCTTATTTACATAGATCTCATGGGGAAAGCTCGGCGGGGTCTCCTGCAGAAGCTCGAGGTTGCGGGTGTAGGAGTACATGTGCATAAAAGTGTCGACGGCCTCTTCGGGAGTATCGAAGGTGGGAATGCCTGCCTCGTTTAGTATCCTTATGCCGGCTTCGACGTCCCGCGCTCCCATCCATACGGCCATGAAGCGCCTGGACCGGTCCTTGATCTCATTGGCAAGCGCCCTGGCCACTCCCGTAGGATCGGTCATGGCCTGGGGCGTCAGGATTACTATCAACCCGGAGAGTTCGCGTGCTTCCAGGCAGATGCGCACAGCCCGCACATAGCGGTCCGGGGGCGCATCCCCGAGAATATCGATAGGATTTCCCCTGCTCCAGAAGGCGGGAAGGAACTCATCGAGCTTCCGGAACGTTTCGGGGCTAAGCTGGGCAGGCTCGAAGCCCCAGTTGCTCAAGGCGTCCACAGCCATTACACCGGGGCCGCCTGCGTTCGTTATGAAGGCAAGGTTCGAGCCGATGGGCCGCTGCATCTTTCCCAGCGCCTGCGCGCAACTGAAGAGCTGGCTGATGGTGTCCACGCGGATGATTCCCGCGCGGCGAAAGGCTGCGTTGTAGGCATCATCGCGGCCGGCGAGCGAGCCCGTGTGTGAGGCTGCGGCCTTGGCGGCAGCCTCGCTTCGCCCCGATTTGACCACTATAATCGGCTTGACGCGGGAAACCGAGCGAGCCGCGCTCATGAACTTTCGATGCCTGGTCATATTCTCCATGTATATTATGATGCTTCGGGCGTCTCGGTCGTTTCCCAGGTAATCGATCATGTCGGCGAAGTCCAGATCGGCCATGGAGCCAATGCTCACAAAATGCGAAAATCCTATCTTTTCTATGGCCGCCCGGTCCAGGATGGCGCTGCAAACGGCCCCGCTCTGGGAAAGCAGCGCCAAGCTCCCCGGTTCGGCGGAATGGGCCGCAAAGCTCGCGTTGAGATTATTGACCGGCGAGAGAATCCCCATGCAGTTCGGCCCGAGATAGCGTATTCCGCCGCGCTTCGCCTCAGCCCTTATCTCCTCTTCGATTCGCGCCCCTTCTTCTCCCACTTCTTTGCCGCCGGCGGAAATGATGATGGCCCCTTTGACCTGCGCCTCGCCGCATTCCTTCATGACCGCCGGCACCTCGTGGATCGGCACGGCGATAATCACCAAATCGATCGGCGAGCCGACCGCGATTACCGAAGGATAGGCTTTAAGGCCCATTATCTCGTCGTGTTTGGGATTGATGGGGTAAACCGGCCCGGCAAAGCCGTCTTTTTGCAAGTTGTTTAGAAGCGTGAAGCCGATGGAGCCTTCCTTTGAACTCGCCCCGACGATCGCAATGGCCCCGGGTTTGAAAAAATAGTCAAGGACCGGTTTCTGCAGCATGATTTTTCTCTCCGGTAAAATGCTATCGGTCAGTCATCGAATGGCGACATCCTGACATACGATTGAAGCCATGGACGCCCGATGGAATCAGAAGTTAAAGACCTTCGCATCAGCGGCCATATCGATAAGGTGCGGCCCCCCATCCAATGCCATATTAGTGAAAAAGTTCGCCTCATCGAGCTTCCTGTTCATGGCGCATGGCGTACAGACTCCGATCTCCACCTCATGCTCTACCAAATAAGGCAAATGGTCGTTGGGGCAGTCTCCTGTCGTGGTCTTTATAGACAAGTCCCTTGTCTTGTTTGCCCACGTGACGCCGCCGTCTATAAAGAAGAGATTTACCTTGTGGCCCTTGGAATGAGCGATTTTTGCAAACTGAAAACATCTGGTCGCAGCTTCGTTATCGTCCTTACTCAAAACGAACAGGAAATTGGCCATACTCTTCCTCCTTTTTGGTTTATGTTGCCACATGAAGCCGTTGCAGCTTGTCAGGTGGATATTCCATTTCCCTCCGGATGAGACTGTGACTCGATTTCCCCTCCCTTTTGTACAGACCGCCGGGGTATCATTATGGGCAAGAGAAGGATATTTTCAAGGAAAATCAATTAGACTTGTTGTCGCCGCACCTTGATCAACAATCTAAGCACGAAATCCCCGGCGCGAATCTCTTCGGGCTGTCTCATCCGCCGGGCGATTTCCTCATCGACATGGGCAGCAGCATCATTTCCCAGCAAAACCAAAACCTGCTCGACTTCTTCTTGCAGATGCCACGGCACTGAAGACAACAGTCGCAAAATTCGAGGAGCAATTGTGGCCCTGTCATCTTTGGAGCCCATTTCCACCCCGAGCTTCGATGCCGTTATAAACAGCTCCGCATCGGGATCATCGAGAAGGACCCGCAAGGTCGGCCAATATTGCGCAGCCATACCGATCCTTCCGAGAAGCCTGAGTGCGCAGCGTCTGCGCTGTAGACTGGAGGGGGTTTCCATCACAAGGGAGGGGTGAGGGGTAACGGCCGATTCAGCCAGGGCATCGCAGGCCATGGCACCCATTTTCACAAAAGCCTCCTCGGCAGGAGGACGGTAAAAATCGTCTTCCAGGGCGCGTTCGAAACAAGGGATCGACTCGGGACGATTGAATCGGGCCAGCGCTTCAATCAAACCGACGAGCATTTTTCTTTCGGAAAGCTTCAGCAAAAACCGGTAAACGGTTTCCTCGGGCCATGCGGAAAGAAAACGGGCGGCCGCGCTTTCGACAGCCTCTTCGCCAAACCGGTCCTCCGGGTCGGGGACATCTTTTTCGAGGGACAGGTATTCGACTAAAACGTCTTTTGCCCCCAAGCGCGCCAGGGCCTCCACGGCCCAAAGCCGAGGGTGGAATATTTTGCGCGGGACACCTTCCAGAAGAAACCGGCGCAAAGGCCCTACCGCTGCAGGGCCATATTCGACCAACCCCTCGGCTGCTTTTTTCCCCGTGTTAAGCGAGTCCAACTCGTCAATCAGATCCTTTAGCGACTGGTCGTTCAGGATAGCAGCGCGAAGGGACTTAACTTCTGCTGTTTCCCTGAACTTTATTGCGGCCCTGGAGATTGCGGATTTTGCCCTGATGGATACAGGACGGCTAAGGCACGTAACCAGACCTGTGACAGCCCTGTTGCGAATTTTTTCGATCGTGGCCGCGGGCACATCCGCGGAGTCGATAATCTTATCTAAAATCAGGATGAAACTCACCAGGGTTTCGGCCACTGTGGCCCGCAGTTCCACGTCGGTTTCATCTTTTTCCATGATGGCGACAATTTCCGGGAGCAAATCGACGGAATATCGGAGTATCCTGTCGCAGTCCCCGCGGTCGAAGTCTTTCCGAACCCGATAGTCCCAAATTTGCAAAACATCAACCAGCCGGTCGCCTTTTGCGATTTGAAGTCCCTTGTATAGTTCGGATAGATCATTCGGAGCCATGTGTAAGCCGTAGCCGCCCTTTATCCGATCTTCTTGCCCATCAATAACCCCGCAACGATATGGTCCATAGCCGACGACTTGGGCGCCACTGCCGGCTCGGCCTTCTTGCCGCTCCAAACCGTTTCCGGCCGGCTCTGGAGAATCAGCACCCGGCCGCTTACGGGCAGGTCCTTATCGAGCGCCCATTCGATATCCATGGGTTTTCCGTAGTGTTTTTCGATGCGCTTTCCGATTTCGGCCAGGTGGACCACTTCTTCATCCATAAGACATTGATCACGCGCCCGCTCCGGCGGACACTCGTGCCGTTCGACCGTCTGGGTTTCGAAATTGGTTGTAAAGTAACATTCCTTGGCTGAAATCGTGCGTTTGACAATTTCCAGGGTCACCTTGTTGACCCTGAAATTGTCGGGCGTGCACAGGCCGCTTACCACGCTTTCACCAAAACCCCAGTTGGCGTCGATAACTATGCTGGACCTGTCTCCGTTGGCCGGGTTCAAGGTGAACATGACGCCCGCGGTCCAAGCGTTTACCATCTTCTGAACCCCTACGGACATGGAGACGCCGACGTCGGTAATTCCCATCCCTTTTCGGTAGGCGATGGCGGTTACGCTAAAAAGACTGGACCAGCACTTGCGTATGTAATGGAGAACATCATCCATTCCTCTGACCCACAGGTAAGTGTCCTGCTGGCCGGCAAAGCTCGCCCCCGGAAGGTCTTCGGCGGTGGCGCTGGAGCGGATCGCGACGGGCACGGCGGGGATCTGGCATCTTTTGGAGAGACGACGGTAAGATTCTCCTATGTAATCTTCAAGCTCCAGGCTTATCGGCTTACTTTCGATCATCTGCCGAATCGCCTGGCTGGCCGCATCGATGCTTCCGGTATCTTCAGAGCGGACAGGTTTGAGCAAACGCTCGATTTCAGAATCCAGGCCGTTTTCTTTTATGAAGCGGTTGTATGTTTCAGTCGTTACAGCGAATCCGGGCGGCACAGGAATCTGCGCCTTCAGTAATTCCCCCAGGCTCGCACATTTCCCGCCAACAATTGGAAGAGAGGACATGTCGCATTCCTCGAACCAAAGCACATGTTTTTCTCGCTGTTCCATTGCTTGACCTTCCCTCCGGGTTTCAGCGCAGACCGGCGCTGACCTGTATTCATGATTTTACTAAAGCAACTTAAGAATCAATCCCCGAACAACCCCTATCGATACGATTCAGACGGTTTTTTTATCCAAGCTTCTTCCCTGCCAATAACCCCGCAACGATGTGGTCCATAGCCGACGATTTGGGCGCCACTGCCGGCTCGGCCTTCTTGCCGCTCCAAACCGTTTCCGGCCGGCTCTGGAGAATCAGCACCCGGCCGCTTACGGGCAGGTCCTTATCGAGCGCCCATTCGATATCCATGGGTTTTC
>JAJYTC010000199.1 GCA_021793275.1 Deltaproteobacteria bacterium
CTTCTGGCCGAACGCCGGCATTCGCTGCGCAAGTTGCTCATTTTCACCTCCATGACCTGCTACGGAGAGGGACTCTATCGACGCAGGTCAGACAATACTCTTCTTCGGGTCGGAGTGCGAGAGGAGTCATCGATTAAGAATCATGGATGGGAACCAGTCTGTCCGAGGACACTGGAAGTTCTCGAGCCCGTCCCGATCTCGGAGGATTGCGAACTTCAGGCCAAAAACGTCTACGCACTGACCAAGAAATACCAGGAAGAATTGGCTTTCAGCCTGGGCGAAGTTTTTGATATTCCCGTTGTCTGTCTGAGGCTGTTCAATGTTTACGGTCCCAGGCAGTCGCTGAGTAATCCGTACACCGGCGTGCTCGCAATTTTTTTGAGCCGGATTTTGTCGGACAAACCCCCAATTGTTTACGAGGATGGTAACCAAACCCGGGATTTTATCTCGGTCCACGATGTGGCGGAGGCAGCGGTCCTGGCAATGGAACGTGACGAGGCCAACGGCCAGGTTATCAATATCGGCAGCGGTATTCCAAGGCGAATTGGAGAATACGCTTATGCGCTCGCAAAGCTCCTTGGAAGAAACGACATCGAGCCAATAATCAGCGGACAGTTCAGGAAGGGCGACATTCGGCATTGTTCGGCTGATATCGCAAAGGCCGGAAAGCTTCTCGGATTCGAACCGCGTGTTTCATGGGAAGAGGGATTGGCCGAGCTGATCGAATGGGCGGGATCGAATCTTTTTGTGGACCGCTCGGCACAGGCTGAAGCCGAGCTGCGAAAGTTCGGCCTGGTGCGATAGGACGATGGAGGAGAGTGTTGAAACGGCTTTTGGTAACGGGAAGCAGCGGGCTGATAGGTTCCGAGGCGGTGGTGTATTTCGACATGAGGGGATGGCAGGTCTACGGCGTTGACAACAATATGCGCTTGGACTTTTTTGGCCCCGACGGCGATACCACATGGAACCTCGAACGGCTCAAAGGATGTACGAGAAATTTCACTCACTGCGACTTGGATATCAGGGACAGGAATGGAATTTTGAAACTCATCGAGGGTTTCAGGCCGGACATGATCGTTCATGCGGCGGCTCAGCCCTCGCACGACCTGGCCAAAGACAGGCCCTTCGACGATTTCGAAGTGAACGCGGTCGGGACGCTGAATCTCCTTGAAGCCACCCGCCGCTGTTGTCCCGAATCTCCTTTTATCTTTATGAGCACCAATAAGGTCTACGGCGACGCTCCCAATGAAAAACATCTCATGGAGACGGATACGCGCTGGGATTTCTCCGATCCGGCCGACTGCAACGGTATCGATGAGACATGCCGAGTGGATTCGGCCCTGCACAGCCTTTTTGGCGCGTCCAAACTTGCCGCAGACGTGATGGTCCAGGAATACGGCCGATATTTTGGCATCCCGACCGTTTGCCTGCGGGGAGGCTGTCTCACCGGTCCCAACCACTCCGGGGCGGAGCTACACGGCTTTTTGGCTTATCTCGCTCGCGCCGTAAAGGAGGGAAGGACCTACCGCATCTACGGATACAAAGGCAAACAGGTGCGCGACAACATTCACGCGCAGGACGTCTGCGCTTTTTTCGAGTGCTTCTACAACGGTCCGAGAGTAGCCGCGGTCTATAACCTTGGCGGAGGAAGGGCAAACAGCGTCTCGGTCATCGAGGCCATCGCACGCTTCGAGGAGGCGATCGGCAAAAAGCTGAGCGTCCAATATATAGAGACAAACCGGGTTGGCGATCACATCTGCTATATCAGTGACCTGCGCAGGATAAGGACTGACTACCCTGCCTGGGGCGTAAGGGTTTCCCTGGACGATATTTTGATGCAACTTGTTGGAAGGAGCCAGTGAGGGCCGACATGAAGCTTTCGATAGTAATTCCGGCACGGAACGAAGCGGGAAACATCGGCCTCACGATCGAGGGGCTTGGAGAAGTATTGAAAAGGGAAGCCATAGACTATGAGATAGTGGTAGTAGATGACGGCAGCACAGACGGCACGGCGGCCGAGGTCGCAAGCGTTATGAGACTCGATCCGGGCATAAGGCTGGTTCGCAATACCGGCCTCAACGGCTTCGGCCGTGCGGTCCAGTGCGGACTGAATCACTTTGCGGGAGACGCAGTCGTTATCTACATGGCCGACGCTTCGGATTCGCCCGAAGACGTCGTTAAGTATTACCATATCTTGAAAAACACATCCGACTGCGCGTTTGGGTCTCGATGGATTCGTAACGGGGGCGTTTCGAACTACCCGCTCTTGAAACGAATGGTAAATCGCCTGGCAAATACCTTCATAAGGCTCCTTTTCGGGATTCACTACAACGATATCACCAATGCCTTCAAGGGATATCGCAGGCGCGTAATCGAAGGGTGCCGCCCCTTGCTGTCGCCTCATTTCAACATGACGGTCGAAATCCCTCTCAAGGCGATCGTGCGGGGATACTCCTACTCGGTTGTCCCGATCACCTGGAAAAACCGCCGTTTGGGACAATCGAGCCTGAACATGAAAGAGATGGGCAGCCGGTATCTTTACATAGTGCTGATCGTGTGGCTGGAGAAACTGCTTACCAAGGACGATTATCGGCGCAGGTCGGAAAAGGCTGTTTTTCTCAACAGTCCAATTCACGCCCCAGATCTTACAGACTCCTCCGCTCAAGATCGAGAGTCAGTATTAGATTAAAGGGTGACCGGGCTATGAATCGCTTAATCCACAAGATTTGGGCCCCGCAGGTTCCCTCAAGCCAGGATCGACCGGCTGGAAATGCCATAGATCGGGATGAAGCCTCCTATAGATCTAAATTTTTGGGGACTTACCTGAGCGACACGGTACAGGGAAAGGCCGAATGTGTCTTTCGGTTCTTACTGCTCGCCTATATAATCGTTAACACCTACACTTTTCATGTCGTTATTCCGGATACCGGCCTTGACAACTCCTGGGCGTTCGCCCTTAACCACCTGGTCAATTCGGGATTAAGATTCGGGAAAGACGTTTTTTTCACTTTTGGACCCCTGGGATTTTTGCTGAACCCAATGAATATCGGGAACAATGTCCCGGTTGCGGCGCTTTGCTTCTTGACCGTCTGGCTCCTCTTCGCCTCTCTGCTTATCTACGGCGCACACAGGCGCCTTTTTACAGTTAACCAGCTTTTTCTGTTCGCAATTTCCACTATATTTTGCTACGGCAGCGGCTTTGTCTGGCTTCTCTCATGCTTGATAGCAGCCCTTCTCCTTTTTCAATCCTATGCGAGAAGATGGCTTCCCTTCTTTCTGTTGGCTGTCCTGCTCACAGTCCCATGTTTCTTTATAAAGTTCAGCCTGGCGATGTTTGCATGGTCGGCCATTCTGGCGCTGTCTCTTCTTCAGGCTTTGCAGCACAGGGAAAGAGGGATACTGATGTTGGGTATGTCCGGTATCCTCGTTCCAGTGCTTTTCGCTTTTGCCTATTTGATTTATAATCCCTCCCTTCATGATTTGGTCCAATATGTCAGAGTGGGATATAAAATATCTTCAGGATATAGCGTAGCCATGAGTTACGTAGGCAAATGGTACAATATATATTTAGCTGCTATATTTGCAGCAGCGTACGTTTATATCATAATTAAACTGTATAGAGCTGGGCAGCGAACATTTTGGCACTCCATGGCATTCATCGTACCACTTTTCGTTGCCTTTAAGCATGGCTTTGTACGACAAGACGTCGGCCATTTATTTATTTTTTTCTCCACAGCCATTATGATTATTGGCCTGCTTCTGCTGTTTTCTGATCTCAGGCTGCCCAAAATGAAGGGAATAATTTATATTTATCCTGCATTGATATTTATTTGCTTCTTTACCTACCATATATATTTTAATGGTTTACTTTTCGATAGAATATTTCCGATTTCATCCTTTAGAAGTATGATTAAAACCGTCACTTTCGTTTCCAATGGCAATGCCGCCGGCCTCAAGCCGGATCTTTTGCCCGGAAGTATGCTGGCTGAAATCGGGGGTAGCAGGGTGGGGATTTTTCCCTGGGAAATTTGCTACGCTGCCGCCAATGATCTGAACTACTCTCCCTTGCCCGTTTTCCAAACTTACAGTGCATATACCTCCTATCTCGACTATCTTGACGCGGATTTTCTGAATGGCAACAGCGCTCCCCCCTATCTATTGGCGGCCTTTCAGGCCCTTGACGGCCGACATTGCCTTGTCGACGTTCCCGCCACCTGGCTATCTATCTATAAGTGGTATGAGCCCAAACTCTTAACGGACTCTGTGTTGCTTCTGAAGAGGAGGAGTGTACCACGGTTCGAAACGCTCAAACCGGTCGGATCAGCCGTATACGGGAAGGCCGCTGTTGTTGGACTGCCACAGTACGCTGGGCCTCTCCTGGTAAAGATATCCCTTAACCTTTCCCTGACCGGGAAGATAGTCAAAACCCTATATCACATTGCACCGGTGGAGATGGCGCTCACAGACTGCGCAGGTGGGGTGAGCGTATTCAGGGTCGTTCCGGAAACCCTTAAAGATGGCTTGTTTCTGAATTACCTGCCCATGAGCCTGAATGAGCTCGACATGCTGATGAACGGAAAAGCGGCGAGAAAATTCTGCTCCTTCCAGCTTTTTGGCCCGGGTCTCACTATGTACCGGGATCAAATGTCTGTTCAGTTCATCGAGATTCCCGCGGCAGCAGTCGATCACCCTCCGGAAAAGCTGCCGCTCTCTGAGGGAATCCTCAAGTCTTCGAATAAGGCCAAATTCAACATTGACTCCATTACGCCGGTGCAGATCGGACATCAGGCCTTTCTCTTCGTAAAGGGCTGGGCCGTCGATCCAGAAGCCAAAGACAGCGGCGGAGGCGTATGGACGGATATAGACGGAAAAGCCTATCTGGCGGACCGGTATCCCAGACGAGATATCGCAGCTTATTTCAAACAACCCGGCTACAAAAATTCGGGTTTCGAGGTCTATATCCCTGCTTCTTCACTTTCTCCGGGCGCACATAAGCTTTCCCTGCAAATTATCGCAACAAGCAGGAAATACTATTATCGGACCGAACCGATAACCATCGAGATTCCGGCGAGGTAAGTGATGTTGTATGGAGAACATGCTGGATTACCAATTATTGCGCTTCCTGTTCGCCGGTGGAATTGCCGCAGCGGCAAACTTCGGATCGCGCTTCATCTTCAGTCTCTGGTTTAACTTTGAAGCGGCCATCATACTGGCTTATCTAGTAGGAATGCTCGTAGCTTTCCTCTTAATGCGCGGTTATGTATTCAATGCTTGCGGCAAATCAATTGTCCCGCAAATTACTAAGTTTATCATTGTTAATTTGATGGCGGTATCGCAGACCCTTGCCATTAGCGTGGCATTGGCGCGCTGGGGCCTTCCTGTAATAGGAATCAACACGGATAAGGATGCTCTCGCCCATCTGGTGGGCGTGTTGGTGCCTGTTGGGACCAGCTATGTTGGCCATCGCATGGCAACATTTCGATAGCATTTGGCCTTTTTGACGAGTAACAAATAAGCATAGATAAGAAATCGCTAATATTGGATCCTATAAATAATACGATAGTATCTCTTTTCTCAAAATCCGAACTGGATTTGGATTAAGATAGTTCTAAATATCTAGGAACTTATAGGGTGCTACACCAGAACGACGATTCTACCTGTTTCTATCGCAAAGATTCCGTTTATTACCAAATTAACAGATGCGGCTCCCTTTTCGCAACGGCTGCCAGGAAGTTCCCGGCTCGGGTCTTTCGTCCCTTGAGCTTCTTGTACTTCCTCATTGCCCAGGCAATCAACGTAAGGTCGAAATGCCTCAAGACCGGATTCATGGCCGACGGATGAAAACGCCCATAATAATTCAACCAACCCCGAAGCACGGGATTGAACATCCGGGAGATTTGCGTCAGCCCAAGGTCCGCTCGATTGCGAATGTTCCACTGGCGTGCGGTTTGCCGCATGGCCGTGAGAGCTTTCGAACTTACCGCCGGCGCAAAGCTCACAAACAATTTATCCTGCCTGAGATTCTTTGCGCTTCGCGGCCTGAAGGTGTACTCGAGAAAATTGAACTTCGTATTCGGATACTTACCTCTGCGATTCGAGTCTTTACAGTAGACAATCCCAGTCTTGTCCGGATGCATTTGAAGGCCACATTCCGCCAATTGCAAAGGTGCTTTCAGCCACCGCTCGATGTAGAGGATCACCCACTTGCACTCCGTGTGCTTCCTTACCGCGCGCAACAGCAATTCGTGGTCGATGTTGTCGAACATGCCTTTTATGTCGAATTCCAAGATCCAATCATATTGCCAGCATCGTTTGCGTGTTACCGCTACGGTTTCCGCCGTTTGCGCTTCTCCCTTAGCATCAGAGCGACTGGTTCCCGCAGTTTCACACGAGAGCCCGGATCGGATTCACGCCTCCTCTACACCGGCCGCCGCCTGTCCAGTTACCAGGTATCTGACAGACTCATCCCGGGGCACATTGGAGACCCCGGTTTTGACGAGCGATTGGTCACTTTCGATGCTTCTATGGAGGTTCACTTGCGTTCGTCTCTCACGATCCACACCTGGCAAGGGTACATTCCCTTGCTTTGACTTCAACGCTCACTACCGAAGGCTCTTAACCCCAGCAGCTTGAAGTGGTTTGAAGCCCGCGCCTGGACGCCGACTTCGAAGGGGCTGCCTTCATCTCTCGTGCAACTTATGCACAATAGGTCAGCTCATATCGAGCCTCCTTTTCCGAGCGCCTGCAGCGCACGCAATGTTGTCGAGTTAAGCGACTCAACACGAACAGTCCCTCCGATGTACTCATGAAGACGGGTACGCCATGAAGGGTCGATCGACGTACGGTTTTTCGTCCCAAAGATGAGATGATAATAGAGACTGAGACAGGTGGATGACATCGAATGCCCTTGCTGGCGCCCCTTCGGGGTGCATGATGATGCGGCTTGCCTTCCGGTGGTATCGCCCTGTGGGCTCAACCACCGGCTAATGGCCGGGAGCCCTGCGGGCTCCAATCCGGTCGTCGTTCACATGCCGCAATAAGGAGGTGACTGTCATGGCACAGGTCTTGACCTTGAAAATTCATGCCAACCAACCGGGACTGTACAATCCTTTCTTAGCCTTATCCCTGAAAATATTGCTCCTGAAATTAAACAATGCAATTCGGACTTTACCCGCAACCGTAAACTCCCCTTTCCCGAGCTGATCACGCCTATCCTCTCTTTTACCACCAGCGGGAAGAGCAAGGGAGTAGATATCAAATCGGGCGAGTTTTTC
>JAJYTC010000026.1 GCA_021793275.1 Deltaproteobacteria bacterium
ACCTTTCTTTGCCCCGTTGCGGATAATCGCAGGATCTCCTGATTTTCGGGTTGAAGGCCCTTCCGTGCTCATATGGGTGTTTGTGTGCGCCGGGGCGTGGGGAATGTTTACCGAACTGCGCAAGCGGAAGAAAAAAGGGGCCCTGCGGGTCGCGCTTGCTGGAATCGGAAGCGCTTTTATCGCCACATCGTCTTTGATGCTTCTCCTGTTCCTGTTCGTAATCGCGCGCGTTCCGGGCTGGCGGCTGGTAGTAAAAGATCCGAACGTGATCGTGGCCGATCTTCACACCCACACGGTAATATCGCATGACGGCCTGGTGTCGATGCTGACCAACCTCAAGTGGCACGCATCCTGTGGATACGACATGGTGGCCCTGACAGAACACAACAACCTGGTCGCCCACCAGGTACACGGATTGAAGCCTTCGCAGCTTGACCGCCTGCCGGCGTTCGTCTCGGGCATCGAGGTCCATGCGGGACCCGGGGCCATGGCCCTGGGCGTTTGCCGCAACACCGGTATCCAGCTCGGATCGACCTCGGACACGGCGTCGTTTGTGAAAAAGATTCACCAGGGTTGCGGAGGCGCCGTCTTTATCCTTCCTCTGAAAAACCTCACAGCGGCTAACGTTACAAGACTTGTGGACGACGGCGTCGATGGTTTCGAAATCGCAAATTGCGGCCATCCGGGCCTGCCGCCGGATCTCAGGCGTGAGGTCCTTGCCGCCTCCCGCTCCCGGGGGCTCGTCCTGCTGGCCGATACGGACTGGCACGGATGGACCGGGCTTACGAGAACGTGGAACGTCATAAAGGCGCCCGGGGCATCCGGTCTTTCGCGTTCCCGGAGGGCGGATGTGGTGCTCGATAAGCTGAGGGAGCACGACCGCGCCGACTTCATTCCGGTAGTTGCCGGATATATGGGGCGGCCTTCGCTCGCCCGCATCATTTTTGCACCGATTGTCGAAACGATAAGATACTCAATGGAACTTTCTCCCGCACGGGTGATTTCCTGGTGGACATGGGCCTGGGCGGTTTTTGTGCTGTGGATAGTGATCGAGAGGAAGGGGTTTGGCGCCGGCGACATCCTTCTGGCCGTGCTCGTCTGGATTACGAGCGTGTGCCTTATCGTGGCCGGGATTTTGCAATCAATGCAGGGAATGGGAACCACCGCCTTCGGGTTTCATGTCGGGCTGATCGCGATTGGCGTGGGTTTGCTCGCTCTTGTAATAGCCACTGTTCGCGGGGTGGGGTTTCTAAGAAGAACTGATGCCGATCATCGAAAACGCGGATAAGGTCTTATGTCGCTGAATTCTTACTTCTCTTCGAATTCGCCGGGGGAGATCGACTGGAACAACCGTTTTTTAATTCTTCTCTGCCTTGTGACCCTGTTTCGCCTCGTCTACCTGGTGGTGTCACCGCTCAATCTCGCCGCTGATGAAGCCTACTATTGGGACTGGTCTCGCCGGCTTGCCTGGGGCTATTACAGCAAACCCCCGATGGTTGCCTGGCTCATTGCCCTGTTTACCCGCATGTTCGGTTCGAGCACGACAATCGTGCGACTGCCGTCGGTCTTGCTCGCAACGATTTCCTCTGTGGCCGTATTCCTTCTTGCAAGAAGGATGTACGACCCGCGAACGGCTTTCTGGGCGGCCGTCGTCGGGATGGCTTCCCCCGGTGCGGCGGCCCTTGGCTACATCATGACAATCGACCCGCCTCTAGTATGTTTCTGGTCACTCGGTCTCTATTTTCTTTGGGCCGGACTCGAAAAATTGGAAAAAAAGGAAGGCGGCTTCCCCTATTGGGTGGGCCTGACGGCGGTCATAGGCCTTGGGCTTTTGAGTAAGCAGGTGATGGCCGGCTTCATCGTCCTCATGTTTGTATTTGCTGCAATAAGCAAAGACGACAGGCGCCTTCTCAAATCGCCCCGCCTCTACCTGGTTTCCCTTCTTGGCCTTGCCGCCCTGATTCCTACTCTTCTTTGGAACGCCCGCCACGGCTGGGTCTTGATGCACAACACCACGTGTCATTTCGTGGGAATCCGCTCCTTTTTTTTATATACCTTTTCCCAGTTCATCGGAGGGCAAATCGGGGTCGTTTCGCCGATAACCTGGCTCCTGCTCGTTATCCTCGCGGGGATGCTGCTTGCGCGTTTCAAGTCCCTGGACAGGCGCTCGCTCTATCTGCTGACGTTCAGCATTGTTCCGCTGGCCGGCATCGCCGCCCTCAGTATGCGCCAGAAAATTCAGCCAAACTGGCCCGCTCCGGTCTATACGGCCGGAATGGTCCTTTTGGCGGCCTGGGGCTGTGAGAATATCTCGGCCGGCTCGAGATTCGATCGCTGGAGGCCCTATTTCAAAAAGGGTATAATCGTTGGGGCGGTAATGGCTCTTTTTACTTACGGACTGCCGTTCTGGGCCATGGCCGTGCCCGGCCGCCTGGCCGACAAGGTGGTTTTCAGGGTGGAGGGCTGGAAACATTTCGGAACGCAGGCTGGCCGCGCGTTGGGCGATGTGCCCCGCCCGCATGACACCTTCATGTTGACCTTCGACCGCAAGCTTGCTTCGGAACTCGCCTTCTATACCCCCGGGCGCCCGAAGGTTTGTGTTTGGCACGCTCCAGGTGCGCCGCCCAATAGCGAGTATGATCTGTGGGCCGGGCCGAAAACGGGCATGGACGCTCTCATTATCTGCCCGAAAAGCGACGTGCGTTTCGACATCCCCGCCGTTTCCGGCTATTTCCAGGAGATAAAGCCCCTTCAAGGCTTCTTGGGGGGAAAGGATCACCGGGAATATGTGCTCTTCCTGGGAAACCGCTTCAAAAAATGGCCGGGGACGCACTGACCGAAGCACTCCATTTCGAGGCCTGGTTCTGAACCCAAAATCCACCGCAGTTCGTCACGTCCCTTGCGGAACACCCGGAAACCTCGAAAAGTATGATGCCCTCCGCGGCTCTGCGTCTCTGCGTGAGGCAACTTTTCGAAGGAGATTGTTTAACTGCCCTCTCAGCCCTCTCGGCGGCCTGCGATTTGAGTTTGCGAGTACGCGCCGGGTCCCGCGTTTCCCTCGATCAACCCTGGTTCCCTCGCCTTGTCTGTTATTTCCGCCTCGCTTTTCTCCGCGAACACCGCGCCTGTGCGGTGGATTTGAGCACACATCCGAAGGTGCGGCAGATCCGTTTTACAGCGGGATCGCGAAAGGACAAAACAGTCCCGTCGAGGCCTGGAAGTGACTTGTTTTGTCCGGCGGCCGGTGCGATAATTGGTTAAATTCTCAGCAAGCGCTTCACCATGGAGGCCTGCAATGAGTGAGTCGGTAGAGGTAACAGCCAGGATCTCCGCCCAAGACAAGGAGTTGTTGGACAAGCTTGCAACCTCTACAGGGCGTAGCAAAGACTATTTGATATCGAGAGCCATCCGGGAATATCTGCAAAATCAGACTTGGCAAATAGAAGAAACCAAAAGAGCGATAGAAGAAGCTGACGCTGGAGAGTTTGCCGGCGAAGAGGAGGTGGAGGCGTTTTTTGCCAAGTGGCGAGCTTAAAGTCAGGTGGCTTAAGGCGGCCATAAAAAGTCTTGAGATCGAGGCGGATTATATCGCCCGGGATGACCCGAGGGCGGCGGCTGAGGTGGTGAGGAAAGTTTACGAGGCTACAAAAAGGCTTGAGCAATATCCCGCCTCGGGGCGTGCCGGCCGGGTCCCGGAGACAAGGGAGCTGATAATTCCCGGGACCCCTTATCTTGTGCCTTACCGAATCAAGGGTAAGCGCATTGAAATACTGCGAGTGTTTCATGGCGCCAGGCGGTGGCCAACGGATTTTTGAGCCGGCTGTTTCTTAAGACCCTTCCGGCAAAGCGCCGCCGCGGGTACACTGCGCTTTATCCGAGGGCACAAGGGTCCGCAGGACGTCTTCCTTGCCGATGATTCCTACGAGTTTTTCGCCTTCCACAACCGGAATAGTATGGAAGCCGCGGTTTACCATTATCTCGGCCACCTCGTCTATCCCGGCTTCGGGTCCAACCGTCACCGGGTTGGGCGTCATCGCTTCGCTGGCCTTTATTGCCGCGATTTTATGAACTTCCTTGTCCATTTTGCCAAGCGAACGAATCGGGATGAACGAATCGAGTATTGTGAAAACAGAAGGAAGCGGGAGTTTTTTCTGTTCGGCGATCAGGTCGCTTTGGCAAATTATGCCGACCAGGCGACCGGCGCCGTCAATGACCGGAACGCCGTTAAAATGCCTTTCGAGCAGCAGTTTGGCTATTTCATTCACTTCCATATCCGGGGTAACGGTGACGACGTCCCTGGTCATTACATCTTTGGCCTTTATCATTTGAAATCTCCGTGCGGTTGCCGAAATAGTGCGTGTAAATACATTAATGTTTGCCAGCGGCATCGTAAACGTCAAAGGCGGGATTTAAAACCTGAAATTTTGTTTCCCATCCGCTTTGCCTCGGAAAGGATTTCGGCTTCATTGACCGTGAGGAGCCGTCGATCCTTTACGACCATCCTGCCGTCCACCCAGACGAATCTCACATCGCTTCCCCGAGCCGCGTAGACGATATGGCTGACGGGGTCGTAGAGGGGAGTGAGATGAGGTTGATCGAGGTCGAGCGCAACGAGGTCGGCCTTCTTGCCCGGTTCGATGCTGCCGATCTCATCCTGGAGCCCGAGCGCGCAAGCCCCGCCCGTTGTGGCCATCCGGAGCGCCGTTTCAGCAGGGCAGGCGAGGGCGTCTTTTCTGAAAACCTTGTGTAACCTCGCTGCAGAGCCGGCCTCGGAAAAAAGGTCGAGGTCGTTATTGCTTGCGCATCCATCGGTTCCAAGCCCGATCTTTACTCCGAAAGAGGCCAAATCCGGGATCGGAGCAGTTCCCGCGCCGAGCTTCATTGCGGATTCCGGACAGTGGGAGATCGAGGCGCCGCTGTTTGCAAGGAGCCGGATTTCATCGGCGGAGAGCCAGATCGCGTGAGCGCAAAGCGTGAGTTCGTCGAGCACTCCGAGGGCATCGAGGTGCATCGCCGGCCTCAGGCCGTATTCCTTCATTATTGCGGCGACCTCTTCCCTCGTTTCGGAAAGATGGGTCTGAAAGAGGATTTTATTGCTGCGGCAAAGCTCCTTCGTTTTCTTGAGCGTCTGCGGGGAGCATGTGTAAGGGGCGTGGCAGAAAAGGGAAGGGCGGATGCGGCCGTTTCCGGATGGGAACTCGCGCAGGAAGGCTTCGGCGCGCGCCATGGAAGCCGCCGGATCGGGGGCATCGGGGGTTGGAAAATCGAGAATTCCCTGGCCCAAAACCCCTCGAATGCCGGTTTTAACGCAGGCCCTTGCCGCCGAATCCTCGAAAAAGTAGCCGTCGCAAAAGCACGTCGTGCCGCTCTTTAGCATCTCCACCATCGAAAGCAGGGTGCCCAGGTAGACGCTCTCAGGGCTAACGAAAGCATTTTCCAGCGGAAAGATATTTTCCTCGAGCCACTCTTTAAGGGGCAGGTCGTCTGCCAGGCCGCGAAAAAGACTCATAGCACCGTGCGTATGGGTGTTTATCAAGCCGGGCATGAGAAGGCATCCCGAAAGGTCGATTTCTTCTCGCCCGCGGAATAGATTGCGAAGTTCATCTGTGGGGCCGACGGCGGCTATTCGGTCGCCTTTGATCGCAACGGCCCATCGGCGACAGCGTCTCATAGCCGGATCGCAGGCGACCAGCCAGTCGGCGTTTAAAAGGAGCCGGTCGACTTCTCTCACCCCGGGCGCCATCGAACAGGCGGCGGGGAGCGGGGCGCTGGAAGCAGCCTCCCGTGGTCGACCACTGCTTCTCGTTTCACGCTTCTCGCTTCCTGCTCCGATCTTTTCGGCGAATTCCCGGACATGGCCGAAGATTTCCTCGAGGTCCAGTGTAAGCAGGGCGCGGTCCTTCATAACGAACCGTCCGTCGATGATAGTGTGGAGGACGTCCGCGGCGTCCGCCGCATAAACCAGGTGGCTTACCGGGTTATAGACGGGCGTAAGGTTGGGTTTTCTGAAATCTACGACGATCAGGTCGGCCTGCATGCCCCGGGCGATTTGCCCGGTCTTTTCCTCCCGGCCAAGGGCCGCCGCGCCCGACACGGTGGCCATCCGGAGCGCCGTTTCGGCGGAAAGGACCGTCGGGTCGAGCGCCTCGGCCTTGTGGAGCTTGGCGCACGTATCCATTTCTCCGAACATATCCAGGTTATTGTTGCTCGCGCAGCCGTCGGTGCCGAGCGCCACGGTCACGCCGGCTTCAATCAGGCGCGGGACCGGGGCGATTCCGGAGGCGAGCTTCATATTGCTTTCCGGATTATGGACTACCTTTACCCGGTTTTGAGCGAGCAGACGTATATCGTTATCGTCCAGGGCCACACAATGGTCGGCTATAAGGCGCGGATCGAGCATGCCGATCGCATCGAGGTGCGCCACAGGCCGCCTTCCGTATGACGACATGACCTGTTTTACTTCGGCCTCGTTCTCGGACAGGTGGACAACGAGCGGCACATCGTGATCTGCCGCCATCCGGCTGCACTTTTTCAATAGATCCGGCGAGCAGGTGTAGAGCGAGTGAGGTTCGACGGCTATGCTGACAAGAGGGTCTCCGCGCCATTTCTCGATGAGCAGTTCGGTATGTTTTAGACCGTTTTCGACCGGCCCGTAGCAGGGAGACGGGAAATCGTAGAGGACCTCGCCCACCAGGGCCCGAACGCCGGCTTTTTTCGCGGCCTCGGCCACCTTATGCTCGAACAGGTACATATCGCAAAAAGCGGTCGTCCCGGAGCGGATCATCTCCGCGCAGGCAAGCATTGTGCCCCAGTAAACCCATTCCTCGGTAAGCTGCTTTTCAGCCGGGAAAATGTGGCTCTGCAACCAGTCCATGAGGGGAAGATCGTCTGCAAGGCCGCGGAAAAGGGTCATGGCCGCGTGCGTATGGGAGTTTATCAGCCCCGGAAGGGCCACGCACCCGGAAATGTCGAGGGTCTCGCTTGATTCGAAAGCCGATTGAATCAGCTCCGAGGGGCCGACGGACACGATCTTTCCCGAGCGAACGGCTATCCCGCCCGGATCGTATATTGTCGAAGCCGGGTCCATGGTCAAAACGAGCCCGTTTAAAAGAAGAATATCGACCTTTTCTTTTTTCCCGCTGATTGCCTCTTTCGGTTGCGTTATCCGGTGCAAATTACTTCATCCAATCAATTTAGAGTTTGAAATTTCAGATTTTAAGCCTAAAATTCTGCCTGTGTATTGGTCTATTTCAGTTTTCCTGTATATAGGACTTGAATCTCAAAGCCCATGAAAATAACCGACGGTCTCCACGCTTTCCTCTGGACTTCGATGTCCGCCAACAACTGCAATACCTATCTCATAGACGGTCCGGCGAAAATTCTGATCGACCCGGGGCACTTGAATTTTTTCCATCACGTCGAAGACCGGTTAAACGCGCTCGGAATAGAGATTTGCGATATAGACCTGGTCCTCGCGACCCACGCGCACCCCGATCATTTCGAAGCGGCGAAGCTTTTCAAAAATCAGCCCGCTCTTTTCGCCATGGGTCTTGAAGACTGGCGTCTGGTCCAACGAATGCGCGAACAGGCGGGTCCCCCTTCCGGCCTCGAGGATTTCACTCCCGATTTTTTCCTGGGACCGGGAAGCCTCAACGTAAAGGGAATCGAGCTTACAATCGTGCCCTCCCCGGGGCATTCCCCCGGGTCGGTAGCGTTGTACTGGCCCGAGCGCAAGGCCCTCTTTCCAGGCGATGTGATCTTCCGGGACGGCCTCGGTCGTACCGATCTTCCCGGAGGAAACGGCGCCGTGCTAAAAGAGAGCATCCGCCACCTCGCATCGCTCGACTCGGAACTTCTCCTGCCGGGGCATGGAGCAATTATCCGGGGAAGCGCAGAGGTCCGCTCTAACTTTAAACGGGTCGAAGCATACTGGTTCAACTACATTTAAAGAAAACCCGCTTGCCGCGGATCAGTGAGCCTCGGTTCTCCCTGTCCCGCCGCGCTCTTTTTCCAGCTCGCTCAATCGCTGTTCGAGGGTTTCAACTCTTGCGAGAAGCTCCGTAAACTCCTTTTTTCGAACCACTTCCAGGCTTTCGGAAACCCTTTTAAAAGATGAGTGGAGCTTGGAGCCTGCTTCTTCCCATTCCCGCTCGCCGCTCCTGATCAGCTCTTCGGTCAGGGTTTCCGCCTCATCGGTCGACATCTTTCCCTCTTCGACCAGCTTCCGGGTGGCTTCCCGGATCTTGTCGCGAGTCACCACGACAGCGCCTAGTCCGGCAAACATGCTTTTTTTCAGCAGCTCAAGCATTTTGGCTCCTTTCTACAATGGCTTCGAAATGGCTGTCCCCGCTCAGTATGCAACCACCCCCTCTATCCCCTTTTATTGTAACGTATCTCGCAGAGGTAGGCCTGTCAAGGGATCGATCGATGCAAGGATCGGTCTGCGCAGCCCCTCGATCTTTTACCCCTTCCGGCCCGCTGCCTTGAGTTCGGATTCGTCTTCGACGGAGTGAACCGTTTTACCTCGCCCGGAAAGTCCGGTGGTGGGCACAATCCCCACCGTGCCCACGCTGTCCACTCCCCGAACCGGTTACCAGCCTCCTCGTCGATCACTCCGCCCCGGTATTCAGGGTAAGCGCCGGATTTAACGTAACGATGAAAAGTTGAATACGGCCAGTCAAGGGCCCTGCCGACATACCCATGCTTTACCGGATTGTAATGAATGTAGTCAATATATGCTCTGTATTCTTCGTCATTGCGAATCTGATGTTCCCAGAATCGTCTCTGCCAGACAGTAGACTCTCTATGCTTGAGTTTTGAGTCATTCATCTATCCCTCGACATGGACCAGCCCTCTTGTCGGCTTGGGAAAGCCGGACTTAATCAAGTTCCAGCGCAAAGAGAAGTCCGAGACACGCCAGGGCAAAGTCCATACAATATGAATACGTTCGGGCAGCAGAACCCATGCATCGACAGAAAAGGGACGCTGCTGTCGAACGATGTCGATAGCTTCCCGCAGCGCCCGCCTGCTCCTTGGGCGATCAATGAAGGGCCTTCGCCGGTAGGTGATCACCGTGAAGAAATACGTTCCTCCGGACGCCGAAGCACGGCGGTAATTCGCCATCCCCCACCCTCCTACCACATGTCATTAAATTCCAGTGCTCATTTGCTATCTCAAAAGCAGGCGTAGTGAATACGGTAGGGCTGTGCTTACCCTACATCAATCTCCACCTTCTTCGTATGGCCGATACTCTTGGAACGGGCAGGTTCCAATCTTAAGAAAGACAGCTAACGAGCTTGTGGGTATAGATAGATCTTGCTACTATTTCGACCCGTCGACTCATCAACATGCCGGCACCGTGTTTGGCAGAACATCGAGAACAGATGATTCTGCTGCAGAACACCTCAGAGGGGCGCCGGTTGGATGAATGTACAGATTGCCCCGGAAAGAGCTGACTTCCTTGAGCCCGACTTCCAGATCTTTCGGCCAACGATCAGACGCTCAATTTCACCTTGAGTCTCTGCGCCGGGAGCGCGTACCTCGCCGCCCCGGGACGAATTCTCGGACAACGCAGCGCTTAGGCTGCCACAACCTCTCGCCGGCCGAAGAAAAGATTTTCCTGGCGACCGAAGAACCCCTCCTCGCTCCGATCGATGGAGGAACGGCACCCGGATTTTCCGCATGCAAAAGCCGGCGAAACGATTTATATCGCTAAGATTACAGCCCCGGAATGAAAAAAAACTTGACTAAATGGTTAAGTAGCTGTACCAAAAAGCCTCCCTGATGTTTCATTCCGTTCGGTGAAAAGGGCACTTGCTCAGGATCCGCACGATCTTGTGTGGACTGAGTTTTGCCTTTTGCCAGATACAGGTGAGGGGCATGGAATGTCGGGCGGTTTTTATTGGCAAGCGTTGGATTCGAGGGTATGGGAAATAAGGAAGAAATTATCAAGGATACAATACGCGATGTTTTGCGTATTGCCGGGAAGTACTCCCGTATCGAGCGATTGCCGATCTCAGTCGATAAGAGCCTGGTGGTCTCAACTGCGGAGATCCACACGCTTCAGGCCATTGCTGAAAGCGAGCGGATGCGGGTCATTGACGTTGCCGCCTGCTTCGGCATCAGCAAGAGCGCGGCTTGCCAGATGGTGGCCAAATTGATCGGAAAGGGCTTGCTGGACAAGAAGCGGTCTCCATACAACAACAAGGAGTTTCAATTATCGCTGACCGAGTTGGGATGGCGGGCATTTGAGGCTCACGAGCGGCTTCACGGCAAAAATCTGACCGATCTTGTCAATCGCTTGAGCGCATTTTCTTCTTCACAGATCGCCACTATATCATTCTTCCTGGAAGCTATCGGAAGCGCTATGGACGAAAGACTGTCGGGGCAGGGCGAAAAATAATTTTTCCCCTCGTTAAGCTGATTACCTAACCATCTGAAGATGTTAATGTCGAAACCAAAGAACGAGATCATCGAATATGGGCGCAAATCGGCGATGTCCCACCTCGGCCGCGTTTTGGCACGGGAGACTGGAACGGCGGCGGAATGCGTCCATGATCATTGGATCTTATCTGCAACTTATTGAAAACCAAACGCTAAGGGGCTGTGAGAATGAGTAAAATCTATGCAGATCACGTGTTTACTTCGGAATCGGTAAGCAGCGGTCATCCGGATAAAATTTGCGACCAGATTTCCGATGCCGTTCTGGATGCATGCCTTGCCGTCGATCCAGCGAGCCGGGTGGCTTGTGAAACCATGGCCGGCTACAACCTGGTCGTCAATGTTGGGGAAATCACGTGCAGCGGATGGAACACCATTGACACGGAAGCCATCGCGCGTTCGGTGATCCGCGAAATAGGCTACAACAAGCCGGAGCTAAAATTCTGGCACGAGTCTTTCGAGTATGTAAGCCGCCTGCATGGTCAGTCACCGGATATCAGTCAAGGGGTGACTGCCGGCGAGGGGTTATACCAGGAACAAGGCGCGGGAGATCAGGGGATGATGTTCGGTTATGCTACAAATGAAACTTCCGAATGTATGCCCGCGCCCGTGGCGTTCAGTCACCGCCTTCTTCGTGAATTGGAACGGCGCCGGAAAACCGGTGCGATACCCTACCTCCGACCCGACTCCAAATCTCAGGTTTCCGTTCGCTATGTGAAGGGAAAGCCGAAACGCATCACAAGCGTGGTCATCAGCCATCAGACTGATGAGGTTTCTCTGGAACAAATCCGCAGGGACCTGATCCACGCGGCCCGGGAGGTTCTCGACCCCACAGGGATGCTCGACAGCGATACGGAATTTTTTATCAATCCAACCGGTTCTTTTGTGCTTGGAGGGCCTTATGCCGACTCCGGCCTCACAGGACGCAAAATCATAGTAGACACTTACGGGGGCGTGGGCAGTCACGGAGGAGGGGCCTTCTCCGGTAAGGATCCTTCTAAAGTGGATCGCAGCGCCGCCTATTATGCCCGTTATGCGGCCAAGAATATAGTCGCAGCCGGCCTCGCCGGAAAATGTGAAATTCAGGTTGCCTACGCAATCGGGGTTGCCCGGCCGGTGAGCATCAATGTCGATACATATGGGACCGGAATTATCGGTGAATTGGAATTGCAGGAGATCCTGGAAAAAAGCGGCATCTTCGATTTTCGTCCTGCTGCCGTAATCGATGCTTTGAAGCTTCTCAAGCCATCCGGCTGGTCTTACCGGCAAAGCGCTGCCTACGGCCACTTCGGCCGCGACGGGTTTCCCTGGGAAAAAACGGACAAGGTCGTGGAGTTGCAGAAGATTGCCGGAATCAGGGCAGTAGCGTAAACGATGTTCAGGAGAAGAAGATGAAAGCAGTTGCAGCGGAAAAACTCGATAACAATATGCCTGATACCTGTGATTTCAAGGTCAAGGACCCGGCCCTGGCCGGCTTCGGGCGTCGGGAAATAGAGATTGCCGAATATGAGATGCCCGGACTCATGGCTACCCGCGAAAAATATGGTCCGAAACGCCCCCTTGCAGGCGCCCGGATTGCCGGAAGCCTCCACATGACGATCCAGACCGCCGTTCTCATAGAGACCCTCAAAACACTCGGGGCTGATGTCAGGTGGGCGTCGTGCAACATCTTTTCCACCCAGGACCATGCAGCCGCGGCCATCGCCCAAACCGGCACGCCCGTTTTCGCCTGGAAGGGCGAAACCCTCGAAGAATACTGGTGGTGCACGAAGATGGCCCTGACCTGGCCCGACGGGCGCGGTCCCAATCTGGTCGTAGACGATGGCGGCGACGCAACCTTGCTCATCCACAAGGGATATGAGGCGGAAGAAAATCCGGCCCTGCTCGATGAACCCACCGATAACAAGGAACTTCGGATTGTAAACGATTTATTGAAGAAGACCTTGAAGGAAGACCCGCAATTCTGGCATCGTGTGGTGCGCGAATGGCGGGGTGTTTCCGAAGAAACCACCACGGGTGTTCATCGCCTCTACCAGATGGCCGAAGAAGGCAAGCTGCTCGTCCCGGCCATAAACGTCAACGACTCGGTGACCAAAAGCAAATTCGACAACATCTACGGCTGCCGGGAGTCTCTGGTGGACGGCATAAAGCGGGCCACCGACGTCATGATCGCAGGAAAAACCGCAGTCGTGTGCGGCTTCGGGGACGTGGGCAAGGGCTCCTCTCAGGCTCTCGCCGCCCATAAGGCCCAGGTTATCGTTACCGAAATAGATCCTATCTGCGCCCTGCAGGCCCTCATGGCCGGCTACAAAGTTATGACCGTGGAAGACGCCCTCCCGCTGGGAGATATCTTCGTCACCGCTACGGGAAACCGGGACATCATTACCGCCGAGCACATGAGCAAAATGAAGGACCAGGCGATTGTGTGCAACATCGGTCACTTCGATAATGAAATACAGGTCGACAAACTGAACGCAATCCCGGGGGTAAAGAAAATCAATATTAAGCCCCAATTGGACAAATATCTTTTTCCCGATGGGCACGCAGTTTATATCCTGGCGGAGGGACGCCTTGTTAACCTTGGCTGCGCCACCGGACATCCAAGCTTTGTCATGTCCAACTCTTTTACGAATCAGACCTTGGCCCAGATCGACCTTTGGACCAACAAACGAGAAGTCGGGGTCTACCTCCTGCCAAAAGAACTCGACGAAGAAGTGGCCAGGCTTCACCTCGAAAAGCTTGGCGCGAAGCTCACAATACTCACCCCCGAACAGGCCGCCTATATCGGGGTCCCGGCCAATGGCCCTTTTAAAAAGGAGCACTACCGATACTGATTTGCTAACGTAAGCGATTGCCGGTGAGGTTGCGAGGACCATAAAATGGACGTAAAGAAAATCAGCGAAATCATGGGCCCGTTTTTCGAAACATTGGCCCGCGACGTTGCCGCGGTTATTCAAAAGCTTGGGCTACCCCCTGCCGCCGATATTCTCGATGTCGGAACGGGGGATGGATATTCTGCAATTATTCTGGCCGCGAGCGGCTATAGGGTCCTGACCGGCGAACCGGCAACAGACGATTCGCGCTATGCCGGCAAGAATTGGCAGGAGCGGGCTGAAAAAGTTGGCGTGCTGGATAGAATCCGGTCTATGCCCTTTGTCGCCGAAGACATGCCGTTCCCCGACGGCTCCTTTGACGCCGTTTTTTTCTTCGGGGTGCTGCACCATATCGAGGAGTCTCTAAGAAGGGAGACTTTTCGCGAAGCAATGCGTGTAACCAAAGATAAGGGGACAGTGGTTTTTTTTGAACCGACTAAGGAAATGCTTCCCAAAATCCTGCTCAAAGACCCTGAGCACCCTGCTGCAGCCTGTCCTGCAGACTATGCATCGGAGTTCAAAAAATGTGAGGCGAGACTGCCGGGAACGTTTATGGACGCCTTTATCTTTACCAAAAGCTGAGCCGGAAAGCATCGGGAGGGACGCCGGTTAACGTTTACCGGACGCCCCTTTGCCCGAGTCGGCCTCAGTGGCGTACAACCGCAGCAGCATATGTCTGCCCTTCGAATAATTGATGCCCGAAAATGCGTCCACCTGCTGCAGGTGCAAGCCCAGATTATCGGCCAGCCTTAGGAAGCTGCCATCCTGCCTGCGGTCCACCAGGGCGAGTCCGCCGGGGTTTTTGCGCAGAAAACGGGCGGCGCCCTCCGCAGAAGTGAGAAGGGTCTTCGTGCCGGCCAGAAAAATCAGGCTGGGTTCGTAGTAGCCTACCGAACAGAGCTTGACGTTTTTACCGCCGATTTTTATGGCTGCCTCGCTCACGCTTCTGCTAAGCCAGATGGGGGTGAGCCCCGGCATTATCCACTGCAGGGCCGGCCCCAAGGTTAGAACGGTCGCCGTGATCGCTATCGCGGTGGCGCGCAGGTAGCGGCGCCTGAAATAGTAACGGGTGGAAAAGAACGCGCCCCCTGCGGCGGCGGCTGCGGGCGCCAGGGCGAGGGGGACGAATCTGTGCTCCAAAAACCATGGCAGGACAAGACACACGGAACCAAGCAGCAGAATCACGAGCTGGCATGCAACATACCCGGTTCGAACGAGCTTCGAGTCAAGCTCGGGGGCCTTGCCCTCTTCGCCGGAAATTATGATGTGGGCGATCAAAAAACACAGTGCCGGATAGAGCGGTAAGACATATTCGGGGAGCTTGGTTGGAACCAGTTCGAAAACGACCCATGCAGGCAAAATCCAGGCGAGGCAAAATCTTAATGCGGCAGCGGATCGCGACTTCCATGCCCGATAAACGGCCGCCCCCGCAAGTGAGGATGCGGGCCAGAGAGTGAGGGGCAAAATGGCCAGGTAGAAGCCTGGTGGAAAGCCGTGGGATTCCTGTCCCGAAACGACCTTGGAAAGAAAATCCCCCAGCAGCGATCGGCGGAAGAAAGCGCCCTTGGTGTCGATGCCTATGGCGATCATCCACGGGCTTACAAGAATAGCCAAAAGCGCCAGGCCGTAAAGCGGTCTGAGGCCTTTAAGCCATTGTGTATCCCTGTCAACCGCGGTAAGACAGACGATTGTGAGCAGGCCGATCGCCGGAGTGACCGGTCCTTTGACAAGAATCCCGGCTGCCTGTGCCAGCCAGAAGGCTAGAAAAGGGCCGATCCCTGCAGGTTTGCTTTTGTCCTCCCGGAGATAAAACCTGCTCAGGGCGAACTGGGAGGTCATGATAGTGACAAGCAGCACGGCGTCGGTTGTCGCAATGTGCGCCTCGACCACCAGCAGGAACGAGCTTGATAAAAGAATAGCCGCGAGAAAACCGGTCCTTTCTCCAAACAGCCGCTTGCCCATCGCAAAGGTGAGAAGAACGGCAAAAAGCGCGCCCAGAAGCGAGGGAATCCGGTAGGGCCAGATTTTTCGAGTCCCTGCGGTGCCCGAAAGCTCAACGCTCGCCGTCTGCAGCCAGTAGATGCCGATCGGTTTCTTGTCGCGGGGCTTTTTCTGGAAACTGATCCGGACGTAGTCGTGACTTTGGACCATTTGTTTGGACGCCTGGGCAAACCGGGCTTCGTCGCGATCCATGGGCGGAATGGTGAAAAGCCCGGGGATATAGAAAAGGAGGCAAATCAGGATAAGAAAGAAATACTTCGGGAGCGAAGAGCCTGAAGCGGAAGCATGAGGCGGTTCGTTTTGTAGCATGATCTTAGCTCAGTTTTTCCAGTGCCCTTTTTACAGCATCGAACCCCTGCTCGATTTCCTCGTCCGAAAGAGCATAGGAGAACCGGATGCAGTTGTCCTCGCCGAAGGCTTCTCCGGGAACTACGGCCACGTGGCCCTCCTCCATGAGAAAATCGGCAAGATCGAGAGAGCCGTTTATCGTGCGCGCTCCGAATTTTCTCCCGAAATAGGCGCTGAAATTGGGGAAAACGTAAAAAGCCCCATCGGGCGGCGCGCAGGTAACATCGGGCAGGCCGGCAATGATTTCCATCACCCGAGTGCACCGTACCTCAAATATTTGCGCCATTTCCATGGCCGGCTTCTGGTCGCCGGACAGCGCCTCGACGCTCGCCCACTGCGAAATGGATGCGGCGTTGCTCGTTACCTGGCTCTGAAAGTCGGTGGCAGCCTTTATGACCGCCGGGTCTCCTATGAGAAACCCGATTCGCCAGCCGGTCATGCAATAACTCTTACTGACGCCGTTTATTGTAAAGATGCGATCGCGCAGTCTTTCCTCGACCATGCCGAGGCTGACCCATTTGCGTCCGCCAAAAAGTATGCGGTAGTAAATGTCGTCGCTCGCGACCAAAACGTTTTCATGGCGCAAAAGCACCTCGGCGAGGGCCTTGAGTTCAGCGTGCCCGTAGTACTTGCCGGTCGGATTGGACGGGCTGTTGAGGATCAAAAGCCTCGTCTTCGGCGTGATGGCCTTTTCAAGAGCCTCCGGCCGAAGTATGAAGCCGTCCTTTTCCGAACAGGGAACCACGACCGGCTTGGCGTTGGCCAGATTGATCATGTCCGGATAACTCACCCAGTAGGGCGAGGGGACAATCACCTCATCTCCGGGGTCGAGCAGGGTCATGAACAGATTATAGAGGGCGTGTTTGCCGCCGCAGGAAATCAAAACGTTTTCCCGCCCGCAGGGCAGACCATAATCGGCCCTTATCGTGGAGCATACGGCGTCCTTCAATTCGTTTATTCCGCCTACCGCCGTATAGCGGGTCAGCCCCCTGCTGATGCTTTCCATTCCGGCGTTTCGAATATTTTGAGGAGTATCGAAATCGGGCTCGCCAACGCCGAAATTGATTATCCTCACACCGTTTCGCTTCAGCTCGTTCGCCTTGGCGTTGATCGCCAGAGTGGCTGAGGGTTTGATCCTGCCGATCCTTCCAGATAACTTCATTTCGTCCCTCCGGTGGACAGTCGACCGTTTTGCCCGTAATTGACTGAAATCAGATAAAGACCGCGTCCCGGCGCGGTCATGCCGGCCTGCCTGCGGTCACCGCTTCGGATTATCCGCTCGAAGTCTTCGGTCGTCCTCTTTCCCTTTCCCACCTCAACTATCGTGCCCGTCAGGTTTCTCACCATGTGCCGCAAAAAGCCGTCCGCCTCGTAAGTGAACTTCAACCTGTCGGGCCTTATTTGTTCGAGTTCCGCCCTGAACATGTTCCGCGAGGTCGATGAGACCTCGGAACCGGAGGCCATAAAGGCCGAAAAGTCGTTTTGGCCGCAAATCCTTCTCAGGCATTCCTCCATTGGCGCCGGCGCAAGAGTGGTGCGTACATGCCACGTGTAATTGCGCAAAAGAGCCGAGGCGACGGGGCGGTTCAGTATATGGTACTCGTACACCTTGCTCAGGGCTGAAAAGCGCGCATGAAAAGAATGATCGGCCTCCTCCGCTTCAAGGACCACTATATCATGCGGAAGAAGGCTGTTCAGTCCTTTAAGGATTTCCTCGGTAGCAAGCTTTGTACGCGCGCGAAAGTTGACAACCTGCCCTTTTGCATGCACCCCCGCATCGGTTCGTCCCGATGCGTTGATACTGACCCTTTGCCCGAGCATCACTCCAAGCCGCGACTCGATTACTTCCTGGATGGAAAGCGACCCGGCCTGGCGCTGCCACCCATGGTATCCGCAGCCGTCGTATTCGAGAATGAGCTTAATGTTGCGCTCGACTGGACAAACACGGCCGTCGTCTTCTTTCAGGGCTGCCATGGCGCCTCTTTGAGTCCGCTGTCTTCGGGCAACCCGCACATGATGTTCATATTGCAGACGGCCTGTCCGGAGGCGCCCCGGGTGAGATTATCGATAACCGAGACCACGATGCACCGCCTCGTGCGTCCGTCGACCTTCCAGCCCAGATCGCAGTAATTGCTGCCCCTCACCTGAAGGGTGACGGGGAGATTATCCCCGCCGAGCCGGACGAAATGCTCGTCCCTGTAGTAATCTCGAAAAGCCTCGTCGATGTCGGCCTTTTCCACCCCCGGCTTCAAATTCGAATAAACCGTGCTGAGAATGCCGCGCGTCATGGGGACAAGATGAGGGGTGAAGTTGATCGTGACGTCCACACCGGCGAGACCGCTCAGTTCCTGTTCGATTTCGGGCGTATGGCGGTGTTCGGCGACCTTGTATGCCTTAAATCCCTCGTTTACCTCGCAATAGTGCAAACCCTGGGCTACGCCCCTGCCGGCCCCCGAGACACCCGATTTGGAATCGGCGATTATCGTCGCGGGATCGACCAGTCCGCGTGAAAGCAGAGGCGCCATGGCCAAAATGACGCTTGTCGGGTAGCAGCCCGGATTGGCGACAAGTCGGGCTGTGCGGATCTTTTCCCGATAGAGTTCGGGAAGGCCGTAAACAGCCTCGCGCAAAAGCTCCGGGGTCTTATGATCCGAATACCACTCCCGGTAGACCTCCGGGTCCCGCAGCCGGTAGTCCGCGCTCAGGTCCACGACCTTAACCCCTCGATCGAGCAGGGCCGGAATTATCTCCATGGACGCCTGGTGCGGCATCGCCGTAAAGACCAGTTCGGCTGAGGAAGCGAGCTTTTCGGGGTCGGTGTCTTCGAATATCAGGCCGTAATGGCGCTTGAAAGCGGGATAGAAGTCGTCAAGCCGCACGCCTTTTTGTTGTCTCGATGTAATCGTGGAGACCCTGACGGACGGATGGGTGCACAGGATGCGCAACAGCTCGAAACCTGTGTAACCGGAAGCGCCGGCAATGCCAACCTTTATCATGACGCTGCCCCCCGATAAAAATCAAGGGCGCCTGCACGCTAATGCAGCGCCCCGAAGAGTGATGTGTGAAAAGTGACGTGTGAAGAGTGAATAATGGATGCTTTTTCTAATCACCGATCACTGCTCACTGCCCACTGCTTTTCTAACGCTTCGAATACTGGAACCGCGCCCTGGCGCTCTTGCGGCCGTACTTCTTGCGTTCCTTGACTCGCGAGTCGCGGGTAAGGAAACCGGCCCGCTTCAACACCTCCCTGTATTCAGGGTTGAGTTCGAGCAACGCCTTGGAAATCCCGTGTCGAATTGCTCCGGCCTGGCCGGAAATCCCGCCGCCAAGCACATTGACCGAAACGTCGAGTTTGCCGAGGGTGCCGGTAAGCGTAAGCGGCTGAGCGATCACCATCTTGCTCGTTTCTCTGTCCAGGTACTCATCGGCAGGTTTCTTGTTTATGACAATCCGGCCCGTTCCGGGCTGAAGCCATACCCGGGCGATCGATGTCTTCCTTTTTCCTGTCGCATAAAACCGTTGTTCGGGCATTTAAAGAGCTCCTAGCTATATTTCTCGATGAGCTTGAAAACCTCGGGCTGCTGGGCCTCGTGAGGATGTTCGGGACCGGTGTAAACCTTAAGCTTCTTTATAAGCTTGCGGCCCAGGCGATTTTTGGGCAACATTCCCCACACCGCCAGACGTATCATCCGCTCGGGGTGCTCCTGGTTGAGCTTGCGGGCAGAGGTTTCCTTCACTCCACCCATGTAGCCGCTGTAGCGATAGTAGGTCTTTTTGTCCCACTTGTCCCCGGTAAGCTTGACCTTTCCGGCGTTTACCACAACGACGAAGTCGCCAAGGTCCACGTGGGGAGTGAATGTCGGCAGGTGCTTGCCGCGAATGCGGACCGCGATTTGACTTGCGAGCCGACCCAGTGCCTGGTTCTCGGCATCAACCACTATCCATTTGCGCTTTTGCGGTTCGAACTTGGCGCTTTCTGTTTTCATCGTCGAATACTCCGATGGGAAAATTAGCTTAAGCATCAAATCATACCGATCCTGCGCCGGCTTGTCAAACAAAAAAGCGCCGCCCGTGAGCGCGCCGTTACCCTCCGCCTTTGCAGTCTTTTCGCTCTTAATTATCCCAAAGCTTGCCGCGCTGCAACTTTAAACCGATTCTCGCTCAAAAGTTTCATCCCGGCAGGACCAGGAAACCTCGATGTCGCCCGGGGCCGAGCGGAGCCTGATGTAAAAGGTTTCTCAGGCGCTTGTATTCACCACGGAGCCCGAGGAAATATTCGTCGGGCTGGTGTAATTCTGAAGCAGCGCTTGGGCGAGTGATGTATTGTTCGTTAATGTCCCGCTGGCCGAAAGACTCTGCATGAGTTGCATCGAGTAGGCAAGCGAGACGAGAGAGGATTGGGGCAGGGGGGCCGAATTGCCGCCGACCTGCGGCAGCGTCGCGATGGCCTGTGAACTCGGTACGAGCTGCGGCGAGGAGGTCTGTTGAGAGATCGTCTGGGCAAGGCTCGGGTCCATCGCAAGAATTGTCTGGTCTTGCGCCGCCTGCTCGATGTTTGTCACGTAGTCCGCATTCGTGCCCGACGTGCCGAGCGTCGAGGTGAGGCCGCTGTAGTATTGGTTTGTATCGGTCGAGTTGATGGATGAAATACTCATAATAATTCCTCCGTTCCTCTCTGATCGGCAACCGATAAAAAAACTTGAGAGAAATTTTAGCCGCTAAGTGCCGCAAAACTGCTTGAGCCATTCGGGCTATATTTGTCCACGTTTGCGCTTGAAGCAAAAGCCCTTGGATCGCGGCCCGACTATAATCAGGCCGCTTGCCCGCGCCGCGCCAAAAGCATCTCGGAAATAGCCGAGTTCCGATGAATCGGAGAGCGTTGAATGGCGAAGCCCATCTCCGAAAGGTATCCTTTAAGGGAATTGATATTATTGCGCCCCGGCACGTTATGGACTTCCAGGACAATGTTTCCGATACGATCCATGATCTCACGAGGGCAATTGTATAATATTTCGTATTCGGCCCCCTCACAGTCCATTTTTAGAAGATCGCATCGTTCCAAACCGTTTTCCTCGAATACATCCGGCAGTGAAACGGCCGCGACGGTGATCGTCTCCGTATTCCCTTTCTTGTCCCGATGGATTGAAGCGGTCGTGGTGTACTCGTTACGTGAATCGTAATGCAGGTTGAGGTCCCCCGAGCGCCCGGCCACCGCTTTTTGAAAACAGGTGACGTGATACCCAGAATTGATCTGAAGATTTCTCTCCAGTTGACGGAAATTTGCCGCAAGGGGTTCGTAGCAAATGACCCTCGCCCCCTGCAGCCTCGAAAGAATATAAAGAGTGAAAAATCCTACATTGGCTCCGATATCCAGCACCACGGGGTTTTCTCCAAGCGTAAACGCCATACCCCGCCTGTAGCTCTCGGACATGAAGATTTCCCTGAAGTCCACTAAAAGCTCGCGCGGGGCCTCGATTAAAATGCCCCGCCGAGTCCTGAATAAGACCGGCTCAGCCGCAGTGAGGCCGAATTTTATCCCCAGATGAACCCACCAATTCGACAGAATCCTTACAAGACTGAAATAGCGCAATACATTCTTTTTAATATTTTTATAGAACTTATTCATTTGCTTTCCAGGTTAACATAAAATCACACAGCGGACCCGATCGCTGCTCCCGCTCCGCGGCGCGGTTTCGCCGTGCACCCGGCCAGGTTCAGTGAATTCCTCGTTGCAATTTCCATAGCGGTGAGGGAAGCGTGATGCTGCCGGCGGTTTGTAGTGGAATGCACGTCGTCTGAGCGCCTGTACTGACGCTCAGTTGCCCTATCACGGTGTTTGCATTCACAGTCCGGCCGAGTGGTTTTGTCTTGATCGATTCTTTGATCGATAGCCCGGGCCAGACAATTTCAGACAGGCTCTTCGTCGCATCGACCGGGTCTGACTGCCCCCAGGCCGAAGACACTATGGCGGCCTGTGAGCCGGCCTTGACCACCGCGACCTGCTCAATGTTCTCGGATGCCTGCTGAGCAAGAGACAAACCCTCGTTAAGCGCATTCATCAGGGGTTTCAGTCCCTGCTGAGCCATGACACAGCCAATTATCAGAACCTTCTGTCCGTTCACCCAGGGTTGGATCGCAAACACGAAGTTCCCGCCCGCCTCAGGCATGCTCCCCGTCTTGATACCGATGATGCCGCCGTGGCCCAGAACGTAGTCGGTGTTGTAAACTACGGGTCCAACCGGGAGGGTGGCCTGTGGCATTCTCACAATATGCCGGAATGCCGGAATTGCCATGTCTGCCTGTGCGATTTTTAACTGGTCCAGCGCGCTACCTACCGTGGCAAGGTTCACGCCGGCGGGATCGGCATAATGGGTATGCGTCATGCCCAACTTCCTGGCTGTCTGGTTCATGTCCTGCACGAACTGACTCACGCTTCCATCATCCCACTTCGCCAACAGGGTGGCGATGTTGTCCCCGGAAGGGATGAGCAACGCTTCAAGCAGTTGCCGCTCTGTGATGTGTTCTCCAAGCGCCACTTGGGCGACCGAATTTTGCTGTGCACAGTCCGCTCGATAGGTCGCCACATCATCGGCCGTAATAGTAAGGGTCGGGCCGGTCTCACCTATCCCCAGCGGGTGTTTCTGGAGCGTCAGATAGGCGGTCATGAGCTTGGCCACGCTCGCAAGGGGCTGTGGCTGATTGGCGTTCCACGAGCCCATAAGACCAACCCCGGCCACCTCGATGGCCGCTGAGCCCTGGGCCGGCCACTGAATGTTCAACGTTCCCGGTACGCGGTAATCCGTTCGCACCATGGGTTTTACTCGCAGAGCAGGCAGCGGTCGAAGGACCTGGCAGACTGCGGCGATCAGAATTAAGATGACAAGGGACACGGTTACAGTGACGGTTTTGCGCATGCTGTACCTCCTGATGACGGCTGGCGCGGGGTGAGAAAATATCTTCACCCTATTACCAATAAACTGGTGTTTCTACTGTTTCGTTTTACCCAAACCTAGCCTGTTTGAAGTTTCCCTTCGAGCCGCAGGGCCGGCTGCGTTTGGAACATATCACACTCTGCTTTTCTTATCTGCACAACATTTCAAGTCTGGCCGGGTTTGCCTCCGCATAAATGAAAATATGCCGGATGCCCCGCGCCTTAAATGGTCCGGGATAAACCGTGAGAGAATGTCTATCGATTTAAAATCCACGTCTCGGGGTGTTGATAGCCGGGGAAGGCCTCCCCGAACTGGGGCAGTCCGAAGAAGGTGGCCTGGTTGCCCACACTGCCGATCCCCATCAGATCCACTGTAAAAAGAAATGAGGTATTGGGGCCCGTCTGTTCGATCCCCGCGCCCAGTCCCCAGCACCCCATCACATACCTGATCCCGTATCCCTGCGTAAAGAACAGACCGCCTAGAAAGGAGTAATTGTGGTATGTGCTCAGATAAAAGTTGCCATAGAGATGAAAGTAAGTTGTAAGCGAGATTTCATTTACATCCAGAGTCGGAATCTGCTCGTAGTCGACCATGAGAAAATTTCCCCGGCCGCCGGTGTACGTACCCACAAGGCTCTGCGCCTGTACCTTTTGCGACGATCCGAAGTCCCAATCCAGATCGTAGGAAAAATTCCAGGACTGGACGGGCATGAGGTCCAACCTGACGCCGAGGGGCGAAAAGCCGTTGGGCATGAGAGCGGTCGAATCGAACAGCGGACTGGGTATGGAAGGCGCCTGGATATTGAAGAACTGGAAAACGCGCAACCGGGCTATTTCTCGGTATGTAACCGTAGGCGTCCCGGAGTCGTTCAAAGTTATCTGCTTTCCGGTAAGAAAGGTCGTAAAACCGTAGCGAATGCCGTTTCTGCCCTGATACAGATCCAGTCGGTCAAGCTGGGGGAGTACGCTGCTCGTGGTCTGCGTTGCATATTCATAGGAGATTTCGGGTTCGATGGAGTGCTGAATGGCGGTATAGCCCAAAAAGTTGACCGGGTACACCTTGTTCAGGCGCGAACTCATTACGACATTGACGTCGGGTACTTCGCGCCCCGCGTAGTTGTTGCCGGAATTGGGCTGCGCCCACTGGATCGAGTAGGCGTCGTTTCGCAAACCCACCGAAGGTTCGATGTTGATGTAGTTGCCCCATTGCATCGGGTCGAAGAGTTGCGGAAAAACGTCCACGCGCTGTTCGTCGGTGCCCTTCGGACTCCAGTAGTTTACCGCCGAACTGTTAAGGGAGTAATAGAAGGGCGTGCCGTTTATCGAACTGGGAAGCACGCTATAGTAAAAGGCCGGCAGTTGCTGTGTCGTTGTGTCGTTCATCACGGTCTGCAGGTTTTCCCAGTATCGGAAGTCCAGGCTGAAAAGGTCCGATTCGCCCCTTTTTTCCAGATAAATGGTGGATTCGCGCACAAGAGAGTTGGGGTCGTACAAAATACCCTGGTTGAAATAAGACAGGAATTGCTGGTCGGACATAAAATAAGAACTCGATCCGCTTGCGAATTCCTGGAGAAAGTTGCGGTCGCTCACGTAGTCGAGCAATATCTTGGCGCTTATGTTGTCGGGCAGTTGGACCTGCTGATAGCCTCGGAGCCAGTACCTGTCTCTGGTCTGAAAAGGATATCCCTCGGAGGCTAGAAAGGACTTGCTCGCCTGGTCCTGAAGGTAGTTGAACATCCAGATGCCTTCGCCAAATTTTGTGTTGTTTATGCGGTACTGGAGGCCTCCCATGAACCCGCGATTTTGCAGGTATTGGCCGAAAAAGGTAGCGTCCATGTCCTGTCGAATGGCCCAGTAGTAGGGGACTTCGAAATGAAAACCGTTGAGGGTGGAGGCGCCCATATACGGCATCAGAAACCCCGACTGACGTTGCGTTTCAAGGGGTAATTCCATCAACGGCCAATAAGCGAGCTGGTATTTGTTCGCCCAAAAGGAAGAGTCCGTTATCCAGCCGGCCCCTCCAACGTTTATCTGCAACTTCTTGAATTGGACTTTCCACGAGGGGGCGGCCGGATTGCAACTTGTGATAAATCCAGGCCCGACTTCGAACTGGGTGGGGCCGGTTTTGGATATCGAAGAGCCCTGAACGAAGAAATTGTTCTTCGCGAAATACATTACCCCGCTGCTTATCGTTCCGGTTTCAGTGTCAAGGTTCCAGACTATATCGTCGCCTTTGAGCCAGTTTCTGCCGTACTCCACCGTGACGTTGCCATGCAGATCGGCCTGGCGAGTCTTGTTGTCTATGGAGGCATAGTCGGCCTCTATCAACCTGCCGGGGGCGCTGATCTTCACGTGTCCTTTGGCTTCATAGGTGTGTTTGGCTGCGTCATATACCAGTTTGTCCGCATGGATTGTCCAGGGGACCTTCGTCTGAACGACGGCTGTGGCTGCGGAAAGAGGCGAGGTGGGCTGGGTCGCGCAGGCATTGCCGCAAATGGCGGTCCCAAGGGCCAGAGCGCAAAAAAAAACGCTCGATCTTAAAAAAATACGCTTCCCAAAGACTTTCCTCACAAGGCAGGCTCCCCGAAAAGCTGTTTAACTTCACCGGCAAAATAGAGTGAGCCGGTTATACAGATGAGGTCGTCCGGGCCGGCCAGGTTTTTTGCCTCCTGGATAGCGGAACCCGGATCGGAGATGACGTAGCATTTCTGTATGTAAGGCCTGGCCATCTTGCGGATTTCATCGGGACTTGCGGCCCTGGCGTATTCGGGCTTGGTGAAAATAGCGGTTTCGGCCAGGGGGAGAAGACGCCTCAGAATTCCCAAAATATCCTTATCTGCCATGACACCGATGACAAGATGAAGATTTTTGTAGGAAAAGACTTCCCTCAGGGCGTCTCGAAGCGACTCTGCGCCCTGCGGATTGTGTGCCCCGTCAAGCAGGATTGTCGGATTTGTCTGCAAGACCTCAAGGCGCGCCGGCCACCGCACCTCCTGCAGTGCGCTGCCGATAAGCTCCGGCCGCAGCTCCACGAGATGTTTTCCCTCCAGCACCTCGAGGGCGGTCAGCGCCAGCGCCGCGTTGCCCAGTTGGTGATGTCCCCTCAGATTGAGCCTCAAAGACGGCAAATTGATCCCGATGCCCCTGTATTGAAATGAGCCTTTGGAATTTCGCCTCACTCGAAAATCGGACTTGAAGCGGTAGAGGGGCGCGGATTTATTCATGCACGCAGTCTTAATGATACCCTGCGCCACGGGCTGCAACGCCCCGGTTACTACGGGCACCCCCTGCTTGATGATTCCCGCCTTTTCCCTGGCAATCGAAGAAAGGGTGGCGCCCAGGTACTCCTGGTGGTCGAAGCCGACATTGGTAATCAGGCAGACTTCGGGGGTGATAACGTTTGTGGCGTCGAGGCGGCCTCCCATGCCCGTTTCCGCGATTACGAAGTCAACCTGTTCCTCCGCGAAGTAAAGAAAGGCCATCGCGGTGACCATTTCGAAAAAAGTCGGAGGCTGGCTTTCATCCAGGGTTGCCCGGATTTTTTCGAAAACCCCCAATATTTTCTCGGCGCACACTTCTTCGTCATTTATGCGGAAGCGCTCGGTAAAGCGCACAAGGTGTGGAGAGGTATACAGGCCGACCCTGATTCCATGTCTTAAAAGGATGCGGGAAAGAATGGCTGCCGTGGAACCCTTGCCGTTTGTCCCGGCGATATGGATGAAGCGGAGTTTTCGGTGCGGGTTGCCCACCCGCGCAAGAAGATTTTCCGTGCAGTTCAATCCGAACTTTATTCCGAACTTCTGAAGTCCATAAAGGTAGTCGAGAGATTGCTGAAAGTCCGACACTCGCCTTTTACCTTTCCTTTAGAGGCCCGTCAGGGGCAAAAACCCTACCCTTCCACTCTGAAGAGATGGCAAAAAAAGAACTGATTGCGGCTGGTCACTTTTTGATCTTCTAATACCACACTTTGCGGTCATTAAAAATAATTGATTCCAGGAGCCGACGATTCTTTACGAACAGCCGCCACGCCTTGACAAATCATGATGGCAAGGCTCTGCCCAGTGAAATTCTTGACTTTATCCGGCAACCATTTTAGATTTCACGGGTTCAGCGCAAAACGCCCTGATATTTGAGCCCGGGGCGGTGTCGAAGACCCCGGTCGATATCGATAGTGAAGGCGAGCGGCCTTCGCGGAAAGGATTTCTATGAATTGGGAAAGGCCGCCTGAGAGACGGGCGCCGGGGAGGGGCGGTCCGCCGATGGATTTTGAAGATGTCTTGAGGCGGCTTTCCGAGCATTTCAAAATGTCGCCCCGCTCCTGTCTTCGCTGGATTTTCACGATTGTAGGGCTCGCTCTCCTTGTTCTGGTTGTTCTCAATTCCTATTACACGGTTCAACCTCAGCAAACGGCCGTAATCCAAAGATTCGGCAAGTTCATAGGCACTGCCGGCTCGGGTCTGCATTTCAAAATTCCTTTCGGAATCGATACCGTGACCAAGGTAGTGACCGGTCGGGTGCTCCAGCGCGAATACGGATACCGCACGACGCGGGCGGGCATACGTTCCCGGTTCCAGGAAACGGGGTATGAAAATGAATCGCTCATGCTTAGCGGCGACCTCGACGTTGTGGATGTCCATTGGACGGTCCAATACATGATAAGAAACCCTGTAAAATATCTCTTCGACGTCAAAGGGGTCACAGCCACCCTGGACGATATCTCCCAGGCCGTGATGCGCCAGATCGTCGGAAATCACTATGCCGACGATGTATTGACTACCGGCAGGGCAACGATAGCCAACGAGTGTCAGAAGCAAATCCAGCACATCATGGACACCTATGGGACCGGCCTTCAGATAGTTGCGGTAAAACTCCAGGATGTAAATCCCCCGGGTCCGGTCCAGCCGGCGTTCAATGAGGTCAATGAAGCCAAGCAGGACAAGGCGCGCACGATAAACGAGGCCGAGCAGATCTACAACGAGAAAATCCCCGAAGCCGTCGGACAAGCCAAGGAGACCGTTGCCAAGGCCCAGGCCTATGCGACCGCGCAGGTCAACCGTGCCGAGGGAAAGGCTCAGCGGTTCCTCGATATTCTCGCCCAATATCAAAAGGCTCCCGCCATTACCCGCAGCAGGATGTATCTCAACTCGTTCGGAGGTATAATGGAGAGGGCCGGTCATCTTTACGTTGTTGACAGTACGCAGAAAAATATTCTGCCGCTGCTCGACCTGGGAAAACTCGGGGGGCGAAATGGAAAAGCGCAGCATTCCGGGTCGTCCGGCAATCAATAAGGGCGAAAGGGATAGGGGAAGGGAAACGATATGATTCCAAGCTGGGTAAAGACAGCCGTACCGGTGGTCGTCGTTCTGGCGGCTGTTGCCTGGTCCTCCCTGTTCGTAGTGACCGAAACGCAGCAGGTGGTCATCACGCAGTTTGGCCGACCCGTTGGCAAGCCCATCACCCGGGCCGGTCTGCATTTCAAGCTCCCGTTTATTCAGACGGCTAACTATTTCGAAAAACGCATAATGGCTTGGGACGGTCGTCCCGACCAGATTGCGACCAGGGACAAAAAATATATCTGGGTGGATACGATGGCTCGCTGGAAAATATCCAACCCGCTGCTCTTTATGGAGCGGGTGGGAACGTTCCAGATCGCCCAGAGCCGATTGGATGGTATAATAGACTCGGTTGTCCGCGATAATATCTCGGACAACGACCTGGTGGAGATAGTGCGAAGCAAGGGCTGGGAGAAGGCCAAAAAGCAGTTTCTTCAGTCGGGCGTTCCCGAGCCTATGGTGTCCGGGCCGGGATATGAGAATCCCTCGGCCAACTATAAGCTCTTAAAAGGCCGCGAGAAAATTACCCGCGATATGGTCGCCGACGCTTCCAAGCTCATTTCTGAATTCGGCATGAAACTGATCGATATCCGTATAACGCGCATCAACTACGTCGAGTCGGTGCGCAAGTCGGTTTACCAGCGGATGATTTCCGAACGAAAGCGGATTGCCGCCGAGTACAGGTCCGAAGGGCAGGGAGAGAAGGCTGCGATCCTTGGCCAGATGGATCTGGAATTGGCCAGGATAAGGTCTCAGGCTTACAGGAAATCGCAGGAAATAAGGGGTAAAGCCGACGCCCGGGTGACCAGTATATTTGCTCAGGCCTACGGCAAAGACCCCGGGTTTTATTCCCTGTATAAAACTTTGAATTTATACCGCGATTTCAATGCTAACAGCTCATTGTTGCTCAGTACGAACTCAGAGGTTTTTAAATATCTTAAGGGTGCAGGCAAGCCGGCATCTGCAAATACGCTGAGCGCGAGGTAATCTATGGCCTTTTATGAAGAAAATCCGGGGCAAATCGCCCGGGCCGACATTGTGGTGGGTATACCCTCGGTAAATGAGGCGGGAAACATAGCCGGGACTGTCGCTCGGGTGGACAAAGGCCTGAGCGAGTATTTCCCGGACATGCGGTGCGCCATCATCAATTGCGACAATCACTCCTCGGACGGCACACGGGAAGCTTTTTTCTCGGTGCCCGGCAAGGCGGCCAAGCTCTATATTTCCACGGAACCGGGGGTCGGCGGGAAAGGAAGAAATATTCGCAACTTCTTTGAAAAGGCCCGCCAGCTCGATCCGAAAGCCCTGATGATCATTGAAGCCGATATCAGGAACGTATCGCCCGTGTGGGTTCGAAACCTTCTCGCACCGGTATTGAAGGGCGCCGGATTTGTTTGTCCGCTCTATGAACGTCATAAGTACGAAACCTTTCTTTCGAACGCGATCGTCTATCCCCTGTTCCGTTCTCTTTACGGCCGGCGTGTGCGGCAGTGCAACACGGGCGATTATGGTTTCAGCCCCAAACTCCTTGACTTTTACCTGAACCCGCCCTTTCGAAGCGAGATGGTCGATAATTCCGGGATCGACATCTGGATGGCCAATATTGCGCTCGCCTCGCGGCTCCCCATTGCCCAGGCCATCATGGGAGCGCCCAAATTGCACCGGGTGAGGGGCCGTTTTGCCGACCTGCCTGCCCTTTTCGCCGAAGCGGTCAGCACCATTTTCGACCTTGTGCAGGTCTATGAAAACTATTGGCTGCAGGTCAAATGGAGCAAGCCCACGGCCCTTTTTGGCACTGACTTGCAGGAGGTGGAAACACCGCTTCCGGTAGAAGTCAATCCGGAGCGGTTGCACGAGAAGTTCATTGAAGATTTCGACAAATACTTCATGCTCTGGGAGCACGTTTACGGACCCATTACGGCCCGCAAGCTCCAGGAAATAAGGTCGATCGGGTTCCAACATTTTTCATTCCCGACACAGACCTGGATGACCATTCTTTTCGACTCCGCCGTTGCCTACCGCGCGATGTCCCTTTCCGAGAAAAAGGACCTGGTCGATGGGCTGCTGCCTCTTTATGTCGGAAAAGTCCTTTCATACATAAAGAAAACCTGGAGAATGTCGCTTCAGCAGGCAGAGGAGTACATCGAAAACGAATGCATGACGTTTGAGGAAAATAAACCTTATATTATAAAAATGTGGACAAAGGGAGAAAGGGGCTGAACGATGTCGAAGATCCTTGTTGTTGATGATGAGGAACATATCAGGCTCCTGTATTCGGAAGAACTCAAGGAAGCCGGCTATGAGGTCATTACGGCGGAAAGCGGTTACAAGCTTCTTGAGAAAATCGAAGAAGAAAAACCGGACTTGGTGGTTCTGGACATAAAGATGGTTGATTACAACGGCTTGGATATCCTTCAGGACATCCGAAATCAATTCTATGACCTGCCGGTCATACTATCGACTGCCTATGACACCTTTAAGGAAGACATGAAGTCGATTGCCGCCGATTTTTACGTCGTTAAAAGTTTTGACTTGACCGAGTTGAAGAATAAAATCGCTATGGCTCTCGAAGCCAGGCTTCCTGATTGATCATCCTGGAAAACACGGGCCTGGCGCCGAGCCAAAGAACGCCCTGCCGGATCTCCGCATGGAAACTGGTTAATCCGATGATCTGCCGCTTTTTACTCCGTATTCAGTCAAAAACGGCGTATTTTGCTAAAATCTAAAGGCCGCTCGGGTGGTAACCGCCGCGGCCCTGGAAGGACTTCTATACACCATGGGCACCGTCCGCAACCGCCTCAAGTCCATAATAGCCCGGTCCGCGCAGTCTGTTGCCGGGTATCGGGACTTGGAGACGCAGCTAAGCATAGAACTTGAGATACCCAGAAACCCGGGGCACGGAGATTATGCTTCGAATTTCGCGTTCGCTCTTGCTAAGCGTCTGAAGCAAAATCCCCGGCAAGTCGCTTCCGAAATTGTCGCCAACCTCGACGATTCCCACGGCCTGCTCGAAAAGGTCGAAATAGCGGGGCCGGGTTTTATCAACTTTTTCATCAACCCCTCAGCCTGGCATGGAATCCTCCGTGAGGTCCTGAGCGATCCGCTCAACTATGGCCGGCTCGAAGCCGGAGAAGGTCCGATGGTGCAGGTCGAGTTTGTCAGCGCCAATCCCACCGGGCCGCTCCATATAGGTCACGGCAGGGGCGCCGCCATAGGAGACGTGCTCGCCAATCTGCTCAAAGCCCGCGGCTGCCGGGTCCAGCGCGAGTACTACATAAACGATGCCGGAAACCAGATGGATACCCTGGGGCGCAGCCTCTATTATCGCTATCTCCAGGAGCTTGGCGAAAATGTCGAATTTCCCGATAACCACTATCGGGGTGAATACATGCGCGAACTTGCCAGGGAGTTCATCGGCCAAAGGGGCGATTCTTTCCGCAATGCGTCCCTGGAAGAGTCGCTTCCGGTTTTTACCGAGTACGCCTCCAGGCGCATCTTCGATGGAATCAAAGAAGACCTGGACGTTTTCGGCGTTCGGTTCGACAACTGGTTCAGCGAGCGCGAACTCCACGACCGGGGTTTGATTCAAAAAACGATCGAATACCTGCGGGACCGCGGATTTATCTACGAAAAGGATGGGGCGGTCTGGTTCAGAAGCACCGCATTCGGTGACGAAAAGGACCGCGTCGTGGTGCGGGCAAACGGGGCAAGCACCTATTTTGCCGCTGACCTGGCGTACCACCGGAACAAATTCGAACGGGGTCTCGAGTCTGTTATAGACATATGGGGCGCCGATCACCACGGATACGTCGATAGAATGCTTGCCGGCGTTGAGGCGATGGGAGTGAAAAGGGATGCGGTGCGAATCGTCCTGGTGCAGTTGGTAAACCTCTTGCGTGGCGGCCAGCCCGTGGCGATGAGCACTCGCGGAGGAGAGTTCGTGACCTTGCGGGAGGTTCTTGACGAGGTGGGAAAGGACGCAACACGCTTCATTTTTCTTACGCGCCGCACCGACAGCCCTCTGGATTTCGACCTCGAAGTGGCAAAAGCCCGCAGCAACGACAACCCGGTCTTTTACGTCCAGTATGCGCATGCGCGCCTTTGCAGCGTCTTCGAAGTCGCGCGCGAGCGGGGATTGCAATTCGACTGGCGCCGGGCATCCGATCAATCGCTCCATCTCTTGCAGGTTCGGGAAGAATTTGAAATAATGAAGCTCCTCGGAGAGTATCCCGAGGTGGTCGGCGAGTGCGTCAGATCGCTCGAACCGCACTATATTCCGTACTATCTGCATCAACTGGTGTCGCTTTTCCACGGTTACTACCATGACAACCGCATCCTGAGCGAGGATGCCGAACTGACCAAGGCGCGGCTTTGTCTGGCTTTGGCGATAAAAGAAGTTATAGGAAACGCACTGTCGCTCCTGGGGGTTACGGCGCCTGAAAAAATGTAGCCGGATTTGCGAAGGGACAGCCGGAACAGCACTCTGAGGCAGGGAGGCCTCGGGCATGAAGGCCGGCGGCCCCACCGCCTCGTGTGGAGGGTACGGGACAAATGATTCGTCCGAAGCTTGTCGTCGTCAATAATGACCGGGACGAACAGTCTCGATCTATTCGGGACGGCAAAGGATTTCGCTTCGAGCTGAGCAGAAACAGGCTCATTGTCTATGCTCTTAGCCTCGTCCTGTCGCTTTGCTTCATGTTCACTCTCGGGGTCTTCGTGGGCAGGGGCAGGGCAGTGGTTAAGCCGGACGATGTTTCCTTGAAGGGCAGGTTCCTGCGGTTTTTGGGTCTCGACCTGCAGACGGGGGCGCCGGCGCCCGGGGCTTCGGTAACTTGGGAAAGTCCCAAGAAAATGATCCAATCCCTCCACTACTACCAGGATTTGACCAGAAACACCCTGCCTCCCCTCGGCACGTCCCGGCAGCCGGCCGAACATCCTCCCGCCGCTCCTCCCACCCAACCCGTAAAAGAAGTAAAGGCCGCCAGCGCACCGAAACCGCCGGCCAGGCAAGTCTCCGCTGCGCCACAGCCCCCTGAAGCGGTTAAGACGCCTCCGCCCGCCGGCCGTTACACGCTCCTCGTAGCCTCGCTTAAAGCGCCTGAGGCCCGGGCGCTGATCGATAAGCTTAAAGCTGCGGGATATTCGCCCTTTGTCGAATCGCTCGAATTCGGTTCCACGAAATGGAGCCGGATTCTGCTGGGCTCTTTTGCCACCCGCCGGGCTGCAATAGATTTTGCCGACAAGTTCAACCGCAAGGAAAAAACGGAGGCGATGGTCATAACCGGCTCGCAGTAATTGCTTTGCCGGGGCGGTGGCAGCCTGCTCCATGCGTTTGAATCTTATTGCGGGCTCCAGAAGGGGCCCGCCTTCCCCAGCCTTTTTAACGATAAGAACAATTCATCACCGTATTCTTTTACTCGCGCGAGGTAGTCCGGATCCAGCCGTCTTTTCATCAGAGGGCCGCTGAATACGAGTGCCCAATCAGCCAGCGCCATGATCGACTCGGCTGAGACGGGATCATAGACAGGCCAGTTTTTAACGTGTTCTTCCGACCGGAAGAGATTCATGCGGGCTCAAGCCTTCCCCCAGGAAACTTCTCCCGTCAAAGCCTTGGCTAACGGGATATTCATGTGCCCTACGGTCGTGGTCGGGTTGATTTCGAGGATGTCCTCATCACGCATCCGGACATGGATGGGTTGCCCACAATCCAGGCATTGAGCCTCGATTCGGATTTCACTGCCGGGGAAGAGCCAGCGCACGGCCAGCACCTCGATACCTCATTGTCCGTACCATTTTTGTTTTCCGTCGACAGTCACCCGATAATGGGTAGGCACATTAGAAAACGGCGCCCAGGACTCCACGTAATCTGTGTCTTTGACAAACCAGCAGGCAAGGGAAGATTCGGCTGCCTTATGCTGTACCTGCCTTGCTTCTTCCGGGGGAAGGCCGAGAATTGCCGAAAGTTCGGTATAGTGCGGCGCTCGCCCGGTCTTCACAAAATGCTCGACAACAGCGGTGTAAGCTCGTTGTACCAGATCGGAATCATGCATAGCGTTGCCTCCAATGCCGGTAGGATAGTGTTGGATTCAATGCAGGAGACTTCGATCAGCTTCAGTTCGCTGCGGGAAAAGTAAGAGCATAGGAGGATAGGGTCAATCGGGAAGGCCGCCGTTCCATGCAACCCTTAATAAGAGCCGCAGACTCGGCCGCTTTGAATTTTCAGCTCGGCGCTTTCCTTCAGGCCCGCTCTTCGAGGGGCGCCTGCGAAACCGGTTGGGCCTTATCTTCAGAGTTGACTGCACGATAGGATTACGGCTACATTATAGCTGTCGTTAATTTCCATAACTGCCAACTTCCAGCACGTTGTCGACGGGCCGGCTTTACTCTTTACCCGGCTTCATCTCGTGGCAGGAACCCGGCACACAACAGGTTGAGATGATGAGATACGCAGAGACAGGGTATAATCTGGAAATCGATTTGGCTACGGGGCACATCGAACGGGTAGAAACCGACCCGAAATTGATGGAATTGCATCTCGGAGGTCTTGGCACGGACGTTAAATTAATGTGGGACAGGGTTCCACCCGAGACTCATGCATTCGACCCCGAGAACCTGCTGATATTCAGCAGCGGTCTTTTATGCGGCACCCCCGCTTATAGCGCCAACAGGACTACCGTTACCACTATTTCTCCCCAGACGGGCTTGATGGCATACCCGATGATGGGAGGGTTCTGGTCGCCGGAATTGAAGTACGCCGGCTATGACAAGGTGGTCATCCGCAACAAGTCTCCCAAGCTTGTCTACATCTGGATCCACAATGACAAAGTGGAGATACGCGACGCTTCCCATTTGAAAGGCAAAGGCGCTGTTGAAACCCAGGAACTCATAAGAGCGGAACTCAATCAGCCCAAAGCCCAGGTTTCCGCCATCGGCCTGGCCGGTGAGAACCGTGTCTTCTTTGCATCCATCGAACAGTCAAGGGCCAGCGCCAGCAGGCTTGGGTCCGGTGGGGTCATGGGAGATAAGGGGCTAAAAGCGATAGCCGTTCGCGGAACTAAGGATGTCCAGCTTGCCCATGGCGCCGAATTTATGTCTCATTGGAAGCAGTTGGATGCATTTGTAAGACACCGGAATGCAAATCCCCTGCCCAAAAAACTCATCATGGATATTCACACCGGTGTCGGCTCGCCTCAGGCCATGAAGCATGTTAATGAGAAATGGCATACCGAGGGGTTCTCCTGGGGAAATGCCCGGTACCGAAGAAAGGACTTTTGGACCGAGGAGATCGAGAGCAGTTGGACAAAGACCCAGGCAAAAGCCATAAAGCGGTTCATAAGCTGCTTTAATTGTCCGCAGCAGTGCGGCGCATTGATTTCCTACGAGGATGTCCCTCCTTACATGGCCAAATGCTATTCCAAGCTCTCCTATCTCATCGGGGCCGGTGTTGACGACCAGGCCTTTACGTGGAGAATCCTTGAGCGCGCTTTTGAATATGGCCTGGACTCCTTTTCGACCCCTCAGGTATTGGCCTTCGCGGTAGAACTCCATGAGGCCGGCATTTTGACCGACAAGGATTTTGAAGGTTGTCCGACCGATAAGGAAGGAAGGTTCTTCTGGCTGCTGGATCGAATTGCGCGACGGGAAGGAATCGGGGATATCCTGGCCGAAGGCGCCTATTGGGCTGCCAGAAAAATTGGCAATGGCGCGGAGAAATTCGACCACAACACCATAAAAAAACATGAACAGATGAATGTGAAGCTGGGCATGCTCGATCCTCTTTACTTCCTGATGTTTTCAACAAACGAGAAGGTGAGCATTACGCAAATCGAAGGCAATTGGCCCCAGTCGCCGTTTGCCTCCAGAGAGGACCGGGAAGAATGGGTCAAAGACTGGATTCAGCTTCCGGATGAAAAGTTCAAACAATACTTCCTTGACTGGGAACCGCGCGGAGAAAAAAGCTTTCCATACTATCCCACCCCGGAAATCGCCTCGGAAATCGTCGATTGGATGGAGATGCTGCACAATATCGATGACGCTCTTGGTTTGTGCGCCGGCATGGGATCGTTTTGCTTGAAACCCGCCTATCACATTCACAACTATCCCGGATTTATTTCAGCCGCGACCGGGATGGATCTGGATGAAGACGGATTAAAGAAGATAGTCAACCGCAACCGGAACCTGCATAGGGCCTTCAATAACAGAAGAGGCATGACCAGGGCGGATGAAAAGCCCCCTGAAGATCATTGGAGGCACAGATTCCCCGAACTCGAAGAAAAGCTCCTGTCCACCTACTATGAGTTCAAGGGATGGAACCATGACGGCGTGCCCACTCGCAAACGGCTGGAGGAGCTCGATTTAGCTTACGTGGCCGACGACCTGGAGAAAAGAGGCGTGCTCAAAGATTAAGGTTATCCTCTTAAAAAACGAAGGGCAAAAGCGCGGGGAGCCACTCGCTCCCCGCGCCCCCACGCATTGCCTCCTGCTCAAACAAGTTCCGGACCCTCATTACGGTTTCGTTTTGCCCAACCACGTGGCCGGGCTGCTCCCATGGGAACAGAGCAAGGCCTTTTGATCTTCCTTCGTGCTCTGGTTTATTGCATCCGAGATTTTTTGTAGATGAACACAACCGGGGGGCCGAGTGCCCGGGGTGGCCCGGACACCGGGTGTCCGGGGGCGCGAAGCGCCAAGAGGGTTCGGCCGGGCCTTTTCAAATCACTCCTCACCCTGG
>JAJYTC010000027.1 GCA_021793275.1 Deltaproteobacteria bacterium
AGGGTGGGAAAAATATATAATTAATGGTTAGAATGTGCAAGGGTGCCGTTTATGTCGCAGCATAGAAACTCGAAGACATCCCGCCCGCTTCGCTTTTCCCATCGGCGGGAGGCATTCAAGATTACGACGTCGTGCGGATTAAAGCGGCTCACTACCAATGAATCGGCAGGCACCGTGATCAAACCGAGCTCTGAGATGCTCGATGCCAAATGGCAGGTCGCATAATTTGTTCAACCTGCTGCAAGAGGTAACCGTTGCCAAACGTCTCAGTGAATTCTTTATATGGGGTAGACGAAATACCCAATACATCCCCCTCATTATCCCCCTGTACAAAAAATCAAATTGTGCCAATCTTTATCGAAGAAAGCAGCTTCCAAAGGCTTATTGCAGCACATGGAGGAGGGAGAAATGGACGAATCGGCGAAACGTAAAGTCGACTACCAGGAGAAACTCGAGCTGGCCCTGAAAGTCAGAGATCAATTTTTAGAAAAGCACCCTGATCTTCAATCTTTTCAGGATGAGTTGGATCGAATCCTTGCGAAGACGGTTGGACCCGAAAATAGAATGAAGACGATCGCCTTTTTGATCGAGAAAAAACTTTGCGAACTCAATGACTCAATGGCTGACCTTCAAACCTCTTTCAAAAAGCATTATAACAAAATCAAAGTGGTGAATTCCGCTTTAGTCCTTGATAATTCTCAAAGTTCGACTGGTTATCTGCACTGAAGACAGACTTTTCAGGACTTTGCATTAGACAACCTTTGAGAGCCGATGTCCCGGGGATTTCGGTCTTTACACCGCGCGACTCCGCCTGCACGTTTACCGGCTCTACGACCACCGGGGTATTCATATGATAGAACCAGTAATGAAACAGGTGATGGGCAGTGGTGTTGCAATCCAACTGGCCGGTTGGGGGGAACAAGGCAAACCCGTCTTGTGCGTACATGGACTTACTGCCAACTGTCGATGCTGGGACGGGATCGCAGAAGCACTCTCAGCGAAGCACCATATACTGGCAATGGACCTGAGGGGTCGCGGCCGTTCAGAGCGGCCCGTCTCGGGCTATGATATAGGCCATCACTGCCTGGATATAGAAGCGCTGCTCCACGACCTGGGGTTGCATTCAGCCGTCCTTATGGGCCATTCGCTGGGCGCCTTCATTACTTTGGCTTTTGCAGCGCACTATCCGCAGTCCGTTGAACGCATCATTTTAGTCGATGGCGGCGGACAACTCTCCCCGGAGCAATTTGCCAAGGTCATCGGTGGGGTCAAGCCGGCCATCGAACGCCTGGGGAAGGTCTTTCCATCCCTGGAAGCCTATTGTGCGAACTTGAAACAAGCTCCTTTTCTACAACCCTGGTCGCCGGCCCTGGAAACCTACTTGCGCTATGAGGTGGAAGAAGTGCCGGCAGGAATTCGCTCGCGCGTTCAGCCGAGCGCGATCGAGGAAGAACTGCGGAACCTCCGGCAATTCAATGTGGCCGAACTCTATCCCCTGGTTCGCTGCCCGGTGCTGATCCTTCGGGCGGAAAACGGCACGCTTGCTGAAGATGATATCCTGCTTCCGGATGAGGTTCTGGAGCGAATGCTCCGGGAAATTCCCGATGCTCGATGCGTGAACGTGAAGGACACAAATCATTACACCATAATGTTTCAGCCGCATGCCGTGCGCGATCAGGCGATAATAGAGTTCCTCGAGGAAGGCTAAGCGCTCCAAACCTCGCATGCGCCATAAATTGAAACATAACTCCTTCCGATACCTTCATTATAGAGTCATGTTCACTTTCACCACCATTTTCCGTACATGCAACTTTCCATGTAAATTACAATTAGGACGATGAGCTTCATTCGGGTAGATGACCGCAAAATACCCTCGTCTCATCACGAAGAACGCCGGGTCGGCGGGGGATTCAGGGATTACTTTGTCTGTCGTTTTATCGTAGTCAACCAGTTCTTTGAGCTCAGATGACAACGACACCTCTACCTTTTCCTCTCCTTCCAGGACAATCTGAACGTCGGCATACTTCCGGTGAATCTCGAAACTGTTCTGCGATGCGGGGGAAGTCTCGTACGAGGAAACCAGTGCAAATATATTTTCGGATTCGATCTCGTATCTTCCGTCTGGTCTGGAGGGATCGAATTCGACCGCAAAGGAAAGCGCACGGAACAAGGGACTAGCAGGTTGAAAATACTTTCCGAAATTTTCGAGTGTGTCGTAAATCATATTTTTGCCTCTCTTTTTCGTCAATGATCTGATCGATAAAGAACTTGAGGAAGGAGGGAAAAGTAGCTTTTGCACCGCTGCAGGAGTAGACCGTATACTAGAGATCCGGGCTTACAATTCCTGTATGAAAAGAGATCCGAAAACCTCCTGCATACTGGCCGGATCGTCAGTTTGGAAGGTTTTCGGATACATCCTACGCGATCTTCTTGCCTGCGTCAGGGCCGGGAGCAACAGAGTAGATATCTGTAATTTTAATGACGATTGCACCTTTCGATTTGAGAGGAAGACCCAATTTCTTACCTTCCTCTTCGGTCCAAGCCGCGGTCTCATCAAAGATTTTACCACTGGTCTCAATGGTTGCCGACCCTTTGACCTGATAGCCGGCGAAGCCTTCCCAGAATGATATGGCGCAAACAGGATTCTCTTTAAGGTTCTGAAATGTCTTAGTCATGAAAACAGCAGATGCGAGGATGGTTTGGTCATCTATAATTTTTATGAAGTTGATCGGCACAACGTTTGGAACACCATTCTTATCGGCGGTAGCCACTTGTTTCAGTCCTGTCCTATTGAACATCTCCTGCATTTCCTGCGTCATTTTTGCCATAATCTGTCCCCTTTTTTCCCATGGTTTTCTCTCGTTCAATTCAAGGACGGCCACCACTCTCGCCGTTTGGTATGTTGATTTACGCCCGGGCATTGCCGGGCGCTGCCGTTACTCCCCTCGGCAGGCCCGGCGCCGTGGCTCGAATCAATTGGTGCACGCCTAATCGGCTGGACCGGTCCCAACTTTGTTTCTCGCTCGTACGGCAAATGTGTAGGCCGTACCATTCGTCAGCCCTTTAACGGTTATCGGGCTGTGTCGCCCCGTGGCTGTTATGCCGCCGGGGATGGATGTCACGATGTAGGAAGTAACCGGGCTACCGCCATCTGAAGCCGGCGGGTTGAAGCTGATGGTTGCCCTGCCTACGCCTGCCGTTGCCCTTACCCCTGTCGGCGGACCCGGTACCGTTGCCGGTGTTACGGCCCTGGAGGGTTTTGAAGCTCGCCCCGTCCCAACCGCATTGGTCGCCTTTACGGCGAACGTATAGCGAGTGCCGTTGGTCAAGCCTTTTACGATTATCGGACTCTGCGGCCCTGTAACTGTTACGCCGCCCGGACTTGAGGTCACGGTGCAACTTGTTACCGGGACCGCACAGTGTTCGGGCAGTTTAAAAGTCACTGTTGCCTGACCGTTGCCCGGTATTGCCCTTACATCTCTTGGCGCTCCCGGTACTGAGCCGGGAATGACCGCATTGGAAGTACCCGCGGCCCGGGACACGGCCGCCATCGATACCACCACCATGCATGTAAATACTGCTAACGACAGGAACTTTGCTGCTTTCGCATTTTTTCTCATAGTTCTCAATCCTAAGGCCTGTAAAGTTCAATTTCTTCAAACCCGCAATAATACACCAACTTCAACGCCAAGCGCCCCGACCTCGTTTTCGGGCCCGGTCCTTGCCCGAATAAACTTCAGTTGGGCCGCCTCAGGCGCGAAAATATACAATCTCCGGCGGCAATAGGCAAGTTATACGTCAATGGGACGGTTGCTGCCTGCGGCAAGCATATCCACATGGAAGGCTTAAGAGATGTACTTCCTATAACTTACGATGAATTTGAGAATGTAGCCGAGGATAGGGCAAAATTCCGCCCCGATCTGATCGCGGCGTCCGCTCACGGCCCCGCAAATGTTTGCGAGGCCTGCCGCTGATCGCACCTTGCCCACAACTTCACGAACAGGAACAACCGCCGCCGTAAACCGGAGATTCGGATACCACCCGGAAGCCAAAACCCATCCCGTAAGAGACACAATCGACCGTTATATCCCTGGTTCTTTGGTGAAGGTCCTTGTCGACCAGCATGGTAAAGCCGTTTATTTTATAGACATCATCTGTTTCTTTTGGTTCATCCAGAACCATCGCCAGGGATGGCCCCGATCAGCCGCCGGTCTGGAGAATAATCCGGACGGGGCTGATCTGCTTATCCTTGAAATAATCTTTCAAAAGGTCTTCTGCTTTTTCTGACAGGCGAACCATTAAACCAATCTCCTTTCCTCTGTTAGCGCTAAACTCATCATTTCATCAAAGGAATTCGAAAACATTGCCGACGTCTTTACATCTGCGACCATGGACAGGCAATTTTAAGAAAAGTGAGCATCTGTTTGATAGATCAAGATTCATGCCGTAGGGCCGGAAACGCTTTCTCCATCGGCACGGGCAAACGATGGATAAGCCGGGGCGACAGCCAAAAGTAACGTTACCTATGCCGAACGGTGAGCTTTAGTAACGTTACCGGACCGATCCCATTCCAGTCGCTCTCGCCACGGAAAGTTGATTTTGACTAAGGAACGCTTTCTTCGCGATCTTGCGCTGCGGACGGCACGGGCGATCAGTTTTTCCCTGTTCGGGTCTTGGCGGAGATGAGCACTCGCATACCTTAGCCACCTTTTACAGGCAAGTGAGATATAGCCTAGCGAAGGGAGTCTACCCTTCAGGCCTCGAAAAGGGCTTGCAGGAGAAGCTGCACGCAAGTTGATACATATTGTCCGTAGGACTTTACGGTTAAGGATTGAGATTTAACAGCAGATCGGCAAATTGGAATTTGAGCGAAGGCAAGCTCGAAAGGAGAAAGCCATGAAGAATGTACAGGACTACTGTGACAACGTGGCGACCGAGCTCAGTGTTTGGAAGGCCAAAGCCCATGATGTGGCGAGGGCCTTTGACAAGCTTTCCTCCGGCGATAAGCTCAGGCTGTTCGATCCGATCAATAATCTGCACATGTACATTGAAGAGCTTGACAACAGAATCGCACGACTGAGGACGGCATGCCCGAGCGACTGGAAGGCGGACCAGATCGAAATGGAGACGCAATTCGGTCATCTGAAGGGAACCTTGAACGACCGCAACGCAAACGTATCCCCGGGCGACTACGGGGGCTAGGCGACAGGAGCCGCGATTCTACAGGCAGGGCAGGAAAGCGTGATTCCCGCCCTGCTTGCTCCCGGGAAAATCATTGGAATAGCGCTCCTTTTCCTCGAAAACTGGACCAATAATGTTCGGACCCCAGCCGCAGTATTTTTTCTCTCTTGCTTTGCCGACCAATTCCAATCTAGAATAACCGTTGGTTACATTAGTTACTCTCTATCAAAGCGAGTACTCTCCCATGACGGAGGATATGCCATGTCACCCCCCAACCGAAACAACCCTTATAGCTTCGATCCCTATCTCGAGTGGAGAAACGGCCTGGATTATTATCTCGACGACCCCTTTTTCCAAAAGGTGCTCAAACACTTTAGCGGCGACGACTGGGAAAAGGCAGACGAAGGCGCAAGGAAAATAAGCGTCAAAACATCCTTTCGCTGGCGGGACTTTGCCGACGCCATTGCAGCCCACGAAAAACGCCCTTACGTTGCGCATTACGATGCGCACCATCACCGTGTGGACCGGATCATCAGGCCTTACGAAACCGAAACGATGGAAAAAGAGGTCTTCTCGGAGGCCATTTTCTCGAACAAGACACCCCCGTGGGAAAAGCTCGCCAAGATGTACCTGATCTATCAGAACGGCGAGGCATGCATCGCCTGTCCGCTTGTGTGCACCGAAGGCCTTATAGCCATCATCGAAAGATATCCCGATTCGTCAGAACTGGAGCGCATTCTACGCCACTGCAGGGAAGGCATTGACGGCGACTTCGGGATCGGCGCCCAGTATCTGTCCGAGATCCAGGGAGGGTCGGATTTGCAGGCAAATGTTCTGGAGGCCGTTGAGGAGGACGGCGCCTGGAGGCTCTACGGCACGAAATTTTTCTGCTCGGCCACTCACGCCGATTACGCGGTGGTTACAGCCAAACCGGCAGGTTCCGAAAAACCGGCGCTTTTCGTGGTTCCATCCTGGCTTGAGGGAAACAGGGAAAAAGAGGTTCGAAACGGCTTCACCATCGACCGAATCAAGTGGAAGATGGGCACGAGCGAACTGCCCACGGCCGAACTCACCTTCAATGGCGCAAAGGCCTACCCGGTTGGCCCGCTGGATGCGGGGGTGGCCAACGCGGTCGGGATCGTCCTGACCCTTTCGCGGCTTACCGTTGGTCTTTTTGCAGCCGCAAGTATGACCCGCGCCGCACGGGAAGCAAGAGCTTACAGCGAGTTCCGGGAGGCTTTCGGCTCGCCGATAGGACAATTCCCCATGGTCGCCGGTCAGATAGGAAACCTCGAACGCCATGCTCGAAGGACTTCGGCCGGCGCCTTCAAGCTATACAGGGATTTTATCGAGCTTAAGAGCATGCGGGAGGCGGAATCGGTCTCCGCGAGGCAAAAAAAGTTCAACGTGAGAGAATCCATCATGCTGCAGAAGATAACCGCGTCGTGGGATTCCGTCGACATGCTAAGACAAGCCATGTCGATATTCGGGGGGCACGGCGTTATGGAGGACTTCTCTTCGTTACCGCGCCTCTACAGGGATGCGGCCGTAAATGAACTCTGGGAGGGTCCGAGAAACGTGCTGTTGACGCAAATTTTCAGGGACATTCAGCGCGCCTCCGCGTGGTACCCTCCTTCATCTTTTGTTGAAAGCCTGCTTACCGGAGCGGATTCGCAAACAGTTCGCGAGCTTGCCGGAGAGATAACGGAAATCGTGTCGCGTCTTGATCTTCTTCGGATGGATGAGGAAACGACCCGCTTGTGCAGCCGGTGGGACGGTTTCTGCCACAGGCTTTTTCATTCCTGCCAGGACCTGGCCCTTGAAGAGGTTGAAAATTGAGATGGCTTCACCCAGGACATTTTCAGAGCTGAAAAACAGGGAAAGGGAAAACCGGCGAAACTTGATCATTGACGCGGCCGAAAGGGTTTTTGCCTCCAAGCCTTTCGACGAGGTAAACATGAGGGATATCGCTTCCGAGGCCGGCATCTCTCACGCGACCATCTATCGCTATTTCCCCGATCAGCAAGCCCTTTTTGTGGAAGCTTTCCTGCGAGGAGTCCGGCAGGTTCTGCCCCTGATCGAAGAGGCCGTCGAAAGGAATCGGGATGCGCCGCTCGATGCGGCGGCCGACGCATTTATCAGTTTCCTGTCCGAAAAGAGCCACTACTTCAAAATGATGACGCACTTCATGCTGGGCGGCGAACTCAATCCGGACCTCTTCGAAAAGCTAAATACGGTGGGCAGGCTACTTCTCGATCAGTTCGAAGGGCTTTTCAAGGGGCGCGGGAGTGTTAAGGAAAACCGCATCCTTGCGCACGCCTTTTTTGCCTCGTTAAATGGCGTCTTGATCACCTTCAGAGAATTTCCCGGCAGAAGCAGGGAGGATGTGCTGCGTCACATGAAAATGCTCGGCCGGGTCATCGCCGGCCTGTTCGAGCATGGCATGGAACGAAGAGGCTCCGAGATTGAAGGGAGACGATGAGATGAATCAGGTCAAGTATTTCAACGCAAACGTAGAAAAATTTGGCGGCAGGGACTTTATAAGGGTTAACGGCAAGGGCTACACCTATGCGGAAATCGGCAGGATGTCCGAGAACGCGGCAGGGCTATTTCAGCAGCGGGGCGTAAGAACGGGAGATCGCGTCTCCATCATGAGCCAGAATACGGTAAGCTTTGTGGTCGCCTATTTTGGCATACTCATGGCGGGAGGTGTTGTCGTTCCGGTCAATCACAAGCTCATGGCGCCCGAAGTGGATTATATTCTCGAAAATAGCGGATCGAAGATTTTTCTCTTTGACGGCTCGCTTTCCGAGGTCGCCGAAAAAACCGCATCGCGGACGGATACACTGTCGATGGATACTCCTGTTGCAGGCTTTGAGTCTTTCGATGAACTCCTTTTAGAAGGCGCTCCCTATTCGCCGGTTTCCATCGACGACGAGGCTATGGCCCAGATCCTTTACACTTCGGGCACAACCGGCAAGCCCAAAGGATGCATGACTACCCATAACGGTATTGTGCTAAACGGGATGTTCAGCGCACTTTTCATGAAAATGGACGAAGACTCCCGTCTTCTCATGGCCATGCCGATGTGGCACTCTTCTCCACTCAATAACTGGTTCGGAGGAATTCTCGTTGTCGGCGGCTCGGTCGTTCTTCTGCGTGAGTATCACCCGCTTCATTTCCTCGAGGCCATACAGAACGAAAAGTGCACGCTATTTTTCGGTCCCCCGATTTCCTACATCATGCCCCTGCAACTGCCAAACTTCGATTCCTTCGACCTGAGTTCCATGGATGCGTGGATTTATGGAGGCGGCCCGATCGGCGGCGAGACGGCCAAAATGATCATGTCCCGATATAAAAGCGATAAATTCTACCAGGTCTACGGAATGACCGAGACCGGTCCGACGGGAATGATCCTCCCGCCGAAGGACCAATTGCGTAAACCGGGGTCTATCGGGCGAGTGGGAAACCCGGGAGTGAATATGAAGGTGATGAAAACGGAAAACGAGCAGGCCGGCCCCGGGGAGACGGGAGAAATCTGGTTCCAGTCCGAATGCACTATGAAGGGATATTACAACGATCCTGCCGCGACCGCACAAGTCTTTGCGGAAGGCGGCTGGTACAAGTCGGGCGACCTCGCGCGCATCGATGAGGACGGCTACCTCTATATCGTCGACCGGGTGAAGGATATGATCGTTACAGGCGGTGAAAATGTCTATTCCAAGGAAGTGGAAGATGTGATCTGCGCCTGCCCCGGCGTGCAGGAAGCCGCCGTAATCGGCGTTCCTCATCCCGATTGGGGTGAAACGGTCACCGCGATTGTCGTCGGAACAAAAGATTCCGGACTGGATGAAGGTAGAATCAAGGGATTTTTAAGCGACAAACTGGCCAAATATAAAATTCCGAAGATATTTCACTTTGTTGATGCCCTGCCCCATACGCCCAGCGGCAAGGTCATGAAGTACAGGTTGCGGGAAACGTTCAAGCGGGAATCGATCAACACAAGGGGGAAATGAGATGTCATTTGATTTTTTATTTACCAGGGAACAACTGAAGTTACGAGACGAAGTGCGTGATTTTGTCAAATGGGTGCCGCGGCAGATGATTTTGGACATGGACTCGGACAAGATCAAATTCCCCAAGGAATTCCTGGCCGAAGCGGGCCGGCGAAATCTTCTCGGCTGCCGCCATCCTGAAAAATGGGGTGGCCGGGGAGTGGATTGGGCCACACAGTGCATGATCTGCGAGGAGGTCGGCACCCTCGGGTACGAATTTGCATGCGTTTTCGGGGTTGGCGCCGATCTGGTCTGTGACGCCATCATTCTTCACGGGACAGACGAACAAAAGGAAAAATATGTAATCCCCCTTCTGAAGGGAGAGAGCTTTGCTGCGGAATGTTTGACCGAGCCAAGGGGCGGATCGGACTTTTTCGGTGCGACGACAACGGCCGTAGACAATGGGGACCATTTTTTGCTGACCGGGCAGAAGCGTTTCATCGTAGGCGGCGAGGGAGCGGACTATTTTCTCGTCTATGCCCGTACGGATTTACGCCCGGAAGCAAAGCCCGAGCAGGCGCTTACCTGTTTTATCGTAGACCGCGGACCGGGGGTGGAAACCAAATATCTCTATGGGCTCATGGGGTGCCGCGGGGGCGGTACGGCGCGGCTGGTTTTCAAAAACGCCGTCGTTCCGAAGGAAAACGTCCTCGGACAGGTGAACGGTGCATATTCTGTCTTTACAACCATGATGATCCCCGAGAGGCTGGGGACGGCGGCCATGACCATCGGGGGCGCCCGCGTCGCTCTCGATGTCGCCACAAATTACACGACCCGCCGCAAGGCTTTCGGCAAAACGATAAATCAATTCCAGGGCGTGAGCTTCCAGGTTGCCGAATCCGCCATGCTTTTGGATGCAGCCCGCTCGCTCGCCTATACGACATCCCGGGCGGTTGACACTCCAAGCGTAGGCAGGGGCACGGTTCGCAGAATGATTTCGGAGTCGAAGAAATTCATCACCGAAGCATGTCAAAAAGTCATTCACAATTCGATGCAGGTTGTGGGCGGCATCGGCTACACGAATATTTTGCCCATAGAGCGGTTGTATCGAGACGTAAGGCTTGCATCCATCTGGACAGGAACCAGTGAAGTAATGTCCATGATCATTGCCCATGAATGGTATCGCGAATTTCAGAAAAGAAAGGAACTTTCCATACGCAATTACGAGGCCGACGCCGCCGAGGCTGACGCAATGGATGAGATTGTGTATGAATGAAGAGAGTTGGCAGCCGCCGTGGGGTCTGGGCCGTTTAAAAAGCTTGGGGCAAAAGCGCGGGGAGCTACTCACTTCCCCCGCCCCCACGGGAGGATGCTCTCAGTATACGGTCAGCACATATAGCGATCAGGAAACCTGTCGAACTTTCCTGTCGGATCGGCTCGTTTTTCGACTGTCATCGGTCGAGAATTCCTTGATTGAGATAGATCCTTCCGGAAAGTGGGCCACGATCTCAAGGCTTCCCCCCATCGCCTCTATCACACCCCGAAGGGTCGAGATATACAAATCCGTGCGCTTTTCCAGCCTGGCGACGGTGGGCTGCTTAATCTGCATGGTTTCTGCCAGCTTTATCTGGGATATTCCACGAGCTCGGCGCAGTTCCTGTAACGGCATCCCCGCAACCGTTTCCTTGTGCCGCTTCTCGATGCGGGCCTGTGCCTCCGGGGACATCTTGGCTATCAGGTCAGCAAACTTTTTTGCCATGAACTAGATCCTCTCTTTCTTCTCTCTTTCCAGAGTCTGCGGATATCTAAGCGTTGGTCCGAAGTCGCCAATCAGCAAAACGCTATCAGCAACCGATTCCTGCTCAGCCTCGCTCGGGTCGTCCCACCAATCTTCAAATTCGTCAGTGTATTCGATATCCCATTCCAAATATAGATTATAGCTTAGATGCTATATGCCCTCAAGGCTATAATTGATACGGGGCCTCTTCACATCTTCCCTCTCATCTGTTGAGATATTCCCGAATGGCCTCCCGCATAAGCCAGTGCGTCGATCGTCGTTTTAGCGCACCGAGGGATTTCAAGCGTGCACAGGTCTCATCATCAAGTTTGACTCCCATTGTCGTCGCCGTAAAGCTACCTCATCAAGGTTATTAAAGGTGCAACTTGTATATATCTTGGGCAACCGAACGCTGTGATGTTAATTATTCTTTCGAACAGAGCAAAGCCCTTCGATCTTCCTTCGTGCTCTTCGCGGTCTTCGTGGTTTCAGCACCAGCTTTGAGGGTAGGACTATTTTCCACCACGAAGGGGGAAGGACCAGGAAGGCGAAGCGTGTGGATCGAGAATCAAGCGATGGCATCGGACGCCTTTTCTGTGTTACCTCGGGTTCTTCGCATCCTTTGTGGTGATAAAATCACGCTTGTGTGTGTGTCATTCCAGCCGAGACGCCGGCGCAGTTGGCGCCAAAATCTATTCTCCTGTGGGGAAGGAGGCGCCTACTTCATTGAACTTCACGATGTACAGTCCTTCGTCATTGAAGCAAACTTTCGCTTTGGGCGCCAACTTCCCGTCAGGTGGCATCAGACTTCCAGCCGGTCCCCGGAACGGGCCACAAGAGCATAAAGCACCGGCATGAGGAAGATGCTGATCAAAAGCCGCGAGAACATGCCGCCGACGATGACCAGTGCAAAGGGGCGCTGCGTGTCGGTGCCGACGCCCGTGGCCAGCGCAGCCGGCAACAGGCCCAGGGCCGCCACCAGTGCGGTCATCATGATAGGCCGCAGTCGCAGGATGGCGCCTTCGCGAACGGCCGTAGCGATCCCGACGCCGCCCCGGCGCAATTCGTTGACATAGGAGATATAGACGACCGCCGTCTGCACCGAGACGCCGAAAAGGGCGAGGAAACCGATGCCGGAGGAGACCGAAAACGGCGTATCCGAAAGCCAGAGCGCCACGATACCGCCAACCGGTGACGATAGCAACACACCGAGCACAATGATAAACGGGAACCTGAAATTGCTGTAAAGCGCGAACAGCAAAAGAAAAATCAGAAACAGCGTCAGCGGCATAATGACATTAAGCTGCCGGCGTGAAGCCGTGTATTCTTTGTACTCGCCGCCCCAATCCAAATGGTAGCCTTCCGGCAGGGAAACCTTTTTTTTGACCTGCTCTATGGCGTCTTTCACCGCGCCGGCAAGGTCGCGTCCCTGCACGGAGAATTGGACGCCGATGTAGCGCGAGTCGTCCTGGCGGTAAATGAAGGAGGCGCCGTTTCTCACCCGAATGTCGGCGAATTCCTTGAGTGGAATCTGTTGGCCGCCGGGCGTTGTCACCAGGATGTTGCGAATGGCCCCTGCGTTATCCCGGTATTGACGGGCCAGCCGGATAACGAGAGGAAACTGTTTTTCCCCCTGCACCACCTCGGTCGCCACTTCGCCGCCGACAGCGGCCTTGACCAGGTCGTTGATGTCGGAGGCGTTCAAACCGTAACGGGCGATCCTGGCGCGAATGATTTTGATGGTCAGACTCGGCTGCCCGAGCTCCTGCACCACGGTCACATCCCGGATGCCGCGCACATGCTCCAGGACTTTTTTGATGGCCGTTCCCTTTTGCTGAAGCGTTTTCAAATCGGGGCCGAAAACTTTGACTGCCAGGGCGCTCTTCAAGCCTGTTTCCGCCTCGTCCACGGCATCCTCGGCGGGCTGGGTGTAGTTGAAGATGATTCCGGGAAGCGTCTCGAGCTTGCGGTTGATGGCGGAGATCAATTCGGGCTTCGTGCGATAAGGACCGGTCCATTGCGAGTAAGGTTTTAGGCCGACGAAAAACTCGACGTTGAAAAAGCCGGTCGAATCGGTGCCATCGTCGGGCCGGCCCAATTCTGAAGTGACCGTTGTGACCTGGGGAAATGAACGCAAGATCTGCCGGATCCGGGGAGTGATTTTGGCGGCTTCATCGAACGAAATGGTGTAAGGCATCGTCGCGCGAACCCACAACGCGCCCTCGTCCAGATGCGGCATGAATTCGGCGCCGATGCGCGGAATGAGCAGCAAGGAGCCGGCCAGCAGGATCGCCGAGATGGCTGTTGTGCCCCAAGGATGGGCCAGGCAAAAATCAAGCCCTTTCGAGTAGGCGGATCTGCAGGCCTCGAACACGGCGTTACGCCGCTCGCGCACGCCCTTTCGCATAAACCAGGCGCACAGCACGGGCAGCAACGTCAGCGTGACAATCAAGGCGCCGACAAGCGCAAACACCATGGTGTCGGCCATCGGTTTGAACAGCTTGCCCGAGGGACCGGACAAGACATAAATCGGCAAAAAACCGGCCACGGTGACCGCAACCGAGTAGAAAAGGGGCCGGTCCATCTCCGCGGCGGCATCGACTACGATCTCGCGGATGCTTATCGGCCCTCCCCGCCGGTTGGCGACCTGACGGAAAATGTTTTCCACCATCACCACCGCGCCGTCCACCAGGATGCCGAAGTCCACAGCGCCGATGGAAAGCATGTTGGCCGAGGCGTTCTGAAGGTGAAGACATACGAAGGCGAAGAGGAGCGACAGCGGAATGGCGGCGCCGACGATCAAGCCGGACCGAACGTCGTAGAGGAAAAAGATGAGGACCACCACGACCAGCAACATGCCGCGCAAGAGGTTTCGCTCCACCACCTTTGTCGTCAGTGCCACCAGATTGCTGCGGTCGTAGAACGGCACAACCTTCACATCCTTGGGCAGGATGCTTCGATTGAGCTGCCTTGTCTTGGCCTCGACGCGTCTGAGGACGTTCTGTGTCTTCGCGCCGGTGCGCATCATTATGACGCCTTCCACGGCGTCGTTTTGATTCATGTAGCCGAACTCGCCCAGACGCGGCGCGATGCCGATAACCACGCGGCCCACATCCTTCACCAGCACCGGCGTGCCGTTATGCACGGCGAGCACGACGTTTCCGATGTCCTTTAGCGTCTTGAGCCGGCCCAGGCTGCGAACGTAGTAAAATTGGCCGCCCTGCGAATAAAATCCGCCGCCGGAGTTGCCGTTGTTGGCCGCCAGCGCCGCCACCACCTGCTGTACCGACAAGCCGACGGCGGCGATTTTGACCGGGTTCAGCAACACCTGGTATTGCATATCGCCCCCGCCGAACCCCGAATCGTCGGCCACGCCGCGAACGGATTTGTATTGCGGTTCGACGATCCAGTCCTCGATGGTCTTTAGTTCCATAGGCGAGCGGTCGGGGCTTTGCAAGACGTAGCGGTAGATGAGGCCCGAGGGTGAAGAGAGCGGCGAAATCGAGGGCGTCACGCCTGCCGGCAGATCGAGGCCGGCAAGGCGGTTAAACACCCTCTGGCGGGCGAAGTAGTTGTTCGTGCCGTTTCTAAAAGTGAGGATAACATCGGAGAGGCCGTAGAGCGAAATCGAGCGGCTGACGGCCAGCTTCGGAATGCCGTTCATCCCTATTTCGACGGGCACGGTGATAAGCCGCTCGACTTCCTCGGCGGCGTGGCCCGGCCATTGGCTGATGATCTCGACCATCGGCGGCGACAGATCGGGATAAGCGTCCACCGGAAGTTGGTACAGCGACCATGAGCCGGCGGCAATCAGCACGAGCGTCATGAGCACGACGAGAAAGCGCTGCCGCGTCGAGGACTCCACGATCCGGTTGAGGATCGAGGCCGTTCGCGGCGGGGGCACAGGGGAAGAAAACTGGTCGCCCATTAGTCCCTCACTGGTTCTGGGTTTGGACAAATTGGACAAAGATACCGCCTTCGACTACGACATGCTCACCGGCCTTGAGGCCCTCGGTTATCTCATAGTCGTTTCCGGCGCGATAACCCAAACTCACGTGTTGCCGCGCGTAACTGCCGTCGGGCAGGGCGACATAGACAAACGGCAGGTTTTCCGAGTCTCGCAAAATCGCCGAAACCGGGACCAGCAGACCGGCGCTTTCGCGCCGGGCGCGAATCAACACGCGGACATACATCCGATTTTTGAGAACATCGCCGGGATTTTGTACGACCACACGCACAGCCACCGACCGGGTGACGGGATCGACTTCCGCCGCGATGTTTTCCACCGTCCCGGGAAACTTTGTCCCGGAAATACCGGTTATCACTTCAGCCGGGTCTCCGACGCGGACCGAAGCGATATCCGAGCCGAACAGGTGCGCCATGACCCAGACGCGCGAAAGGTTGGCAACGGTGAAGCAAGGCGTGCTGCCCGCCTGAAGCAGTTCGCCGGGTGTGATCAGCTTTTCCACCACGGTCCCCGCGATGGGCGAGCGAATCAGGCCGAGGATGTTCGGGACGGGCTTTCCTTCCTGAATGACCTTGATGGTCCGGGGATCAACCTTGAGCGAGAGGAGGGTTTGCAAAGCGGCATCGCGGTCGGCTTCGGCTCGTACGGCCACCGATTCCGCCTGTTCCGCCTCGCGCTCCGAGATGCTCTGGTGCTTGAGTAAAGCTTCATCGAGATCGGCGAGCCTGCGGGCTGTTCTTGCCGAGGCGAGCGCCTTGCGGTAGGCGCTTACGGCTGTGGCGAAGCCGGGTGAATTCACCACCGCCAGAGGCTCTCCCGCCCTGACATGTGCGCCAAGGGACACGAGCAATTTCGACACCGGGCCGCTAAACGGCGCCAGCACCGTGGTGGCCTGGTCCCGGTCAAAGTTCACCGTCCCCGTGGCTTCGACGGTTTTGCGGAACTTGCCCGGTTCGACGGTGAAAAGGTGAATGCTCCGCCGCTGGACCGCGGTAAGCGTTACGTTGCGGGCAGTCACAAATGACGCACTGGAACTGCCGGCGGTTTTAGACGAACAGCCGTTGAGCGTTGCGGCGACAACCACCGCCATGACGGCAAAGAATTTATTTTTCATGTTTATCCTTGATCAAATCCGCGCTATGCCACCACCCCCCGCCGAGCGCCTCGAACAAAGCCGCCGTATCGGCGAAACGGTTGGCCTGCGCTTTAATCAGGTTGATGCTCGCCCGGTTATAGGCCTGTTCCGCATACAACAGCGCCAGTTCACAGGTGTAGCCGTCCTGCGTTTGTTCCCTCGCCAGATTCAAAGTCACCCTGGCGGCGGCGGCGGCATTGGAGGCAGCCTTCAGGGCGCTTGCATCCTGTTCGAGCGCGTTGAGGGTGTCGGCCACATTCTGAAACGCCGCCAGCACGGTGCTGCGATATTGTTCCGCAGCCTGGACGTATGCCGCCTTGGCGGCTCGTTCCTTGTGCAGCAACGTGCCGCCCTCAAAAATGGGCGTAGCGAGCGCCGCACCCAAACCCCAAAAGCCCGTGCCGGCTGCAAATACCTGGTCAAAGGCCAAGGCCATGCTGCCTACGTCGGCGGTCAGCATGATATTCGGCAGCCGGTTTGCGATGGCGACGCCGATCTGAGCGCTTGCGGCGTGAAGATTTGCCTCGGCTTGGCGCACGTCCGGACGCTGCTCAACGAGCTGCGATGGAAGGCTGACGGGCAACTCCTCAGGCAATCGCAGGCTTGAAAGCTCGAATTTTTCGACCGGCGCCCGGCCGGGAAATCTGCCGGCCAAAACCGCCAACAGGTCGCGTTGCCGGGCCAGTCGTTTGAGTAACGGCGGCAGCGTAGCAGCGACCTGCGCCAGTTGCGATTCTTGTGCGGCGAGGTCGAGCCGGCTGGCGTAGCCTTTGGCAAATCGGTAGCGCAGGATGTGAACCATGCCCGAGTCGATGGCGATGAGTCGGCGGGTCGCCTTAATCCGGGCCCGCAACGACGCTTCCTGAATCGCGGCAACCGCAACGTTGGCGCTCAAAGTGACATACGTCGCGATCAGTTGGAAACGCACCTCGTTTTCCTGCGCCTCCAGCGATTCGATTGTTCGCCGGTTCAGCCCGAAGACATCGGGCACATACGAAACGCTGACTTCCGGGGTGAACAAGTTGTATTGATATTCATAGGGAACGATCGGATAATTGGGGACCGGCGCTAGCTGTTCCGATTGCAACTGGCGGCTGGCGGCGAACCCGCCTGTGACGCTCGGGAAAAAAGCGCCCCGTTGAGCCAGAACGTCCTCGCGCGCCACTTGCAACGCCGCTTGTGCGGCCTTGACATCCGGATTGTGGGTAAGCGAGCTTTCGATCAAACCGTTTAGCGGCCGGGAGTGAAACAGCGTCCACCACTCGCCCGGAATATTCAGTCCCTGCACAAAGCGTTGTGCCGAGCCGCCGGCGATGTTCGCAACGCCGGCGGTCGATCGGAGCGGCCCGGCAGTGTAACTGCTGACTGCCGGCGCAGCCGGCTTCTTGAAATTCGGCCCCACCACGCACCCGGCCGTGAGCAGCAGGCACAGGGCTGCGGCAAAGTGGGGAACCCGCCATTTATAAATCGGATTCATAGGCTCCGCGATCTTGTCCCTGCCATTCTTAAAGACAGTTCCGCGAATTAGTCGTGAACTCGCTCTTTGCGAATGCCAAGGCGTTACAAAATTAGATAAAAGTCGTGATTTTAGAGGGGATCAGGCTGGAGGCGCCCTTGTGGGCGGGTGATAAAGAGTGGGCCCGTTATAACAGGGAGGCGCATCAAATGGTTCGAGCATCGAGGCGACGATGAACACTGCGTATGTGAAGAAAGCAAAGCCGACAGATGCGCCGGCAATGGCAACGGCCGTCAAACAAATCGGGCAGTCATCGTGCAAACGGCCGTCATGGTGATGATGGAGTGTTACTGTGACAATGGTCAGCAGAAAAAGAAGCAGGCAGATAAAGGCTAACTTTTTTGAATTTCGCATACCGGCCTGCTTGTGAAGATTTGCTAATGCCCGGGGCAAAGATCAAAAACCCGAAGCGATGCCCCTTGAATACAAAATCCGGTCACCGTAATCCCTATGGGGTCTGATTAACATTTCCCGGTTCCGGATTTGCGACAAGATACGACATCCGGGGACTTTTTCAAACCGGCAAAATCCGGGTTTTAAGCGCAAAAGAGTCTGACTGGATGAATTTCAGGAGCCTATTCTCACACGGAGTTGAACGCTTTGATTTTTTCGATCTTTTTTGCGTTCGTGTTTGCGGTCGTTCAGGAATAAGCCGGTCGTTTACGAGCGGGGTTGATCCTGCGGCCTCTGCACGCGCTTGACCTGTATCGTGTCTTCTCGCTGTCTTGCCTGAGCAAGGTCATAATCGAGTTGCATCTTGAGCCAGGTTTCGGGGCTGCTGCCGAAGGCTTTAGAAAGCCTGATAGCCATTTCCGGCGAAATCCCGCTTTTTCCATTAACGAGATTGTTCAGCGCCTGACGCGTTACGCCAAGCACTTTGGCGCCTTGGGTTACAGTCAAGCCTAAAGGCTCAAGGCAGTCGTAGCGAACTGTCTCCCCCGGGTGCGGGGGGTTTTTCATAGTCATCATGTCTTTATCCTCCGCTAGTGGTAGTCGATCAAGTCAACGTCGGTCGCGTCGCCCTCCTCGAACCTGAAAATAATCCGCCAATTCGCCCTTACTGTGACGCTCCAAAATCCATCCAAGTCCCATTTAAGGGGGTGGAGCTTAAAGCCGGGGAGGTCCATATCTTCCGGTCGTGAGGCGCTTTTCAGTTGCGCCAAAATACGACGCACCTTTTCAACATGCTCGGCATTGATCCCCCTCCGGTCATCATCCCAATAAAGTCTTTCAAGGCCGCGATGTCGAAACCGTTTAATCATGGGCCGATTGTAAATAGACAATTATCGCTTGTCAAGCGCCGGGGGACCAGACAACCAGTTGGCCGGGTCCGATGGACATGAGTGGCGGGCAGAGCGTCTCCTCTTGCGCTTGGCGCAGGAGGAGGTGAGACCGAGAAAAGATTCGGGGCTTTTTTTACTTCCCGCTTTTATCCCCCAGCCGAATCCGCACCGACGCGGCGTGGGCCGTCAGACCTTCGAGTTCGGCCAGGCGGATGATCGAGCGGGCGTCTCTTTGGAAGGCGGCGCGCGAATAAGCGATTACGCTGGTTTTTTTAAGGAAATCGTCCACTCCGAGCGCAGAGGCGAATCGGGCCGCGCCCGCGGTCGGAAGCACGTGATTGGGACCGGCGAAATAATCCCCGACAGGCTCCGGGGTATAATCACCGATAAAGACCGCCCCGGCGTTTTCGACCTTTCCAAGCCAGAGGAACGGTTCTTCGAGGTGCAGTTCGAGGTGTTCGGGGGCAATGCGATTGGCGAGTTCAAAAGCCGCATCCATTTCGTGGACCACGAAAACGGCCCCGTAGCGATCTATCGAGGCCGCAGCCGTATCGGCCCTGGGAAGGGCGGCCAGCTGCCTCGAGAGTTGGGCGGAGATATCGCCGGCGAGGTTTTCTTCCGTGGTAATGCAGACTGCGCTTGCCATGGCGTCGTGCTCGGCCTGGCTCAGCAGGTCGGCGGCAATATAGTCGGCCCTTGCGCTCGAATCCGCAAGGATAAGGATTTCGCTCGGACCGGCGATCATGTCTATACCCACCTCGCCGGACAGGAGCTTTTTAGCGAGCGCCACGTAAATATTGCCCGGACCGGCGATGACATCGACGGGCGGGATCGATTCGGTGCCGTATGCAAGGGCTGCAACGCCCCATGCGCTGCCGGCCCTGTAAATCCGGCCGACTCCGACCTCGCGCGCGGCGGCGAGAAGAAAGGGATTTATGCTGCCGTCTTTTCTCGGAGGGGTTATCATCGCAATGTCCCGCACGCCGGCAAGCGTAGCGGGTATGACGTTCATCAACACCGAGGAGATAAGAGGCGTTTCCCCTCCCCGGCCGCCAGGCGCATACACTCCGGCGGCCCTTACGGGCCTTACCGCCTGGCCGATGAATGTGCCGTCGGGCGCGGTCATGAAATGAGAATAGCGCAGTTGCCGTTTGTGAAACTCTTCTATATTCCGGATAGCCGTCCGGATAATGGACATGAAATCCGAATCCACCTCGCGGCATGCGGCATCTATTTCCTCATCCGAAACTCTGAGCCGGCCTTCTTCCAGTCCGGGAGCGTCAAACCGGCGCGCGTACCGCAGTACTGCGGCGTCGCCTTCCGACTTTACCGCCCTGATTATCTCGATCACCCTCGCTTCGAGTTCCGGGTCGGCCCCCGGCCTTCGCAGCGCGATCTCCGAAATTTTTCGTTCCGCCCTCTCGGACGGATATTTTATGATGTCGATCATTTCTATTGCCTGTCAACAGCTATGACAAATGCGCCCCGAAAGCCGTCAGCCCTGTATTTTTCGGCCTGTTCCTTCGCGACGTCAAGATCCCTGTATGAACCAACCTGCACCATGTACCACAGACCCGGCTTATCCGGGACATAAGCGCTCATTACCCGGCAGTATTGCCCTTTCATCCTATCCTGCAGAAGGTAGGCATTGGTCTCATTGCGGAAGGCGCCTATCTGCACGGCGAATTTGCCGTATCGGAACGAGGGCACCGGGGCAGGCTTCCAGTAAGTGGAGTTGCCCACGACCTGTTTGGTTGCGCCCTGGACCGCCTGAACTTTCACTTTTGCCAGGCCGTCCCTAAAGCACCCCAGGCACTGGGCGCACCGGGCCGAGAGATCGATGATTCTGCCCGGCACAAAAGGTCCCCGGTCCGTAATCCTTGCGATGACCGATTTGCCGTTTTCGAGGTTGGTCACTTTGACAAGGGTGCCGAGAGGAAGCGTCTTGTGCGCAGCCGTAAACGCCCACATATTATAAGGCTCCCCGCATGCGGTCGGCCTGCCGTTGAAACCGGGCCCGTACCAGCTTGCCAACCCCTCCTGAACGAAGCCCCTGGCGCTGGGAAGGGGATAATACCACACGCCGTCTACTTCGTAAGGTCTCTGAGAACTCAGTCCGTGGTAAGGGAGCGGAGGAGGCGGCCCTTTGGGATGGGTTGCGCACGCCGCCAAAAGAAAAGACATGCAGCTAAGGCTCAGTAACGTTCGAATCTTGCGGCTGTTCCATTGAAAAAGCGGAAGGCAAGTGGCGCAAAGCCGGAAGGAAAACCGTTCAGTTCGGTTTTCCACCTGTTTTACCATCGCTTTAAAGGCGGAAGCGGCAAGAAAAAGCAACCGGTTCATGCCTCTTCGCCCTCTCAATGCTCACCCGCCTCAGGCTGCCCGACCTGTCCTCCAAACGGACTCGCAGCGGTCCGCATCAGCTCCTCCCCCCTCATTGTTTCCGCTTACCGCTTCGGTCTTCTTCGCTGCTACCGCTTCACCCTTCCCGTTCGCTCTGCTTCTCCATTTTGGCAAGGTCTTCGAAGCGAATATCTATACCGAGAATTCCCGCAATCTCGTCGTCGGCGCCTCTGATCGGCGCCGAAACCGTTATGCACAGCGCCCCCGTATAGCGCGAAGTGTAAAAATCAGTCACATGCACCTTCCCGTCTTTCATCGGCCCTATGAACCACGGACGATCGGAAAGGTCCTCTCCGACTACGGCGCCCTGATATTTGGACTTATCCACTATATGCGTAATGTTGTGGGTGATTTTGCGCCCCTGCCGGTCGGTCACGTAAATATACTGTATAAAGGGGTTGAGTTCCAGAAGAGTTTGGAGCAAAGGTTCCTGACGCTCGGGGTCGAAGCTTCTCATCATGTCGCTTTCAACCAACTCTTCCACAAGATGAGCGGCAAGAAGATATGCGCGCTGCTTGAGCCTGTCGAACTCGGAGATGAAATACTCCGGCAAATACCGCCTGGCCCAGCGCTCGAGTTCCTCGCTGGATATCGAAGTATTTCTTCCCTGTTCGTATTCGTTCATTACCCGTTTGTAAATCTTGAGCAGGCCGGGATGCCGCTTGTCCAGGCGGCGCTCGCCCTCCAGCCGCAGGCGGTGGTTGACCCAGTAGGCCACGCCCGCAATGCCCGATTTGTCGGTTATGGTGATGCTGATCGGCCTTTTGAGCAATTTTTTGGTATCGAAGATGTTGTAGATTTCCTCGTTTTTTACGAGCCCGTCGGCATGAATGCCGGCGCTTGTAGCATTGAAGTCCTCACCGGCAAAGGGATAATTGGCCGGCACGGTATAGCCCAGCTCGGACTCAAAGTATTCGACGATGTCGGTTATCGCGGTAGTGTCCGCTCCGTCGGGCGAACCTTTGAGGCCGATGTATTCGAAAATGAGTCCTTCGATCGGCGCATTGCCTGTACGCTCGCCAAAGCCGAGCAAGGTCCCGTTTGCCCCGCCGCACCCGTAGAGCCAGGCCGTGGCGGCATTTACCAGCACCTTGTGGAAATCGTTGTGGCCGTGCCACTCGAGAAGCCGCCCGGGGACCCCGGCTTCGTCTATAAACGCCCTCACAAGGTTTGGAACGCTCCTTGGCAGGGCCGCTCCCGGGTAAGGCACACCGAAGCCGAGCGTATCGCAGAGGCGAATCTTAATATCTACGCCGCTCTGCTCTCTTAAGCGCATCAGTTCAATGGCGAAGGGGATGCAGAAGCCGTATATGTCGGCCCGAGTGATGTCTTCGAAATGGCACCTCGGAGCAATGCCTTTTTCCAGGGCGGTCCGCACGATTTTCAGGTACTTTTCGAGCACCGCCTTCCGGTTACTCTGCAGTTTCAAAAAGATATGATAATCGGAGGCCGAAGTCAGGATGCCGGTTTCCTTCAAACCAAGTTTTACCACCAGGTCGAGATCTTCCTCGACAGCCCGGATCCATCCGGTTATCTGCGGATACTTGTATCCTTTGGCCAGACATGCATCCAGCGCCTCCCGGTCCTTATCGGAGTAGAGGAAAAACTCCGACTGGCGAATGATTCCGTTCGGTCCGGACAGGCGGTGCAGCATGTCGAATATCGTTTCGATCTGGGCGACGGTGTAAGGGGGCCGGGCCTGCTGGCCGTCGCGAAAGGTCGTATCGGTTATGAAAAATTCTTCGGCCGGATCGATAGCCCTCAGCTTGTGGTCGAAATCGATCCTGGGGACCTCTGAGTAGGGGAAAATATCCCGCATCAGGTTGGGTTCTTCCAGGTCTTCGACCCTGCGGCGCTGAAGCTCCGGATTTATATGGTCCAACACCCGCTTGCCGGGGTTCCAACGAGCCATGGGGGTCCTTCCTTTCCTATTTATTCCGGTCGCCTTCAACCTTTAAGCACAGTTCCAGAAGCTGATTGACGTCGGCTTCCGAGGGCGCATTGGTCATGAGGCAGGTCGCCTTCTGGGTTTTGGGGAATGCGATCACATCGCGTATCGAACTGCATCCGCACAGGAGCATTACCAGCCGGTCGAGCCCGAAGGCTATGCCGCCGTGAGGAGGAGCGCCGAACTGGAGCGCTTCGAGCAGGAAACCGAATTTTTCCCTCGCCTCTTCGGCGGAAATCCCCAAGGCTTGAAAAACACGTCTCTGGATCTCCTGCTGGTGGATACGAATACTGCCCCCGCCGATCTCGATGCCGTTGAGCACCAGATCGTAGGCCCTGCTCCTGACTTTTTCCGGCTGTGTCTCAAGCAGGTCCATATCCGATTCGAACGGCGAGGTAAAGGGATGATGGACCGAAGTATACCGCTTTTCGTTGCTGTCCCATTCGAGCAGCGGAAAATCGGTGACCCATACGAAATTGAACGCGTCCGGGTCGATCAATCCCAGTTGCCTGCCGAGCCGCCCACGGAGGTTTCCGAGGGAGTCGTTTACGATCTTGCGCTGGTCGGCCACGAAAAGTATTACATCTCCGGTTTCTATTCCGAGGCGGTCGATCAGCCCCTGCTGCACATCCGGCGAAAGGAACTTGGCTATCGGAGACTGCCAGCCGTCAGCCTGGATCTTTATCCAGGCCATACCCTGTGCTCCAAAAATTTTAACGAATTCGATCAGATCATCCAGTTCTTTTCTCGACAGGTCCTTGCCGCCGGGAACGCGCAGCGCTTTGACTATCCCGCCCCGCTCGATCGCCTGCCGAAAGACCCGGAACTCGGATTGGGCGACGACGTCGGTTACTTCGGTCAGAAGGAGGCCAAAACGGGTATCGGGCCGGTCGGCGCCATAGCGGTCCATCGCTTCCCCGTATGTCATGCGGGGAAAGGGCGGGCGTGGGGAAACGCCCTTCAGCCCGGAAAATATCTTCACAATCCAGCCTTCGATCATGCTGAAGATCTCTTCTTCGCTTATAAAAGACATTTCCAGGTCGAGCTGGGTGAATTCCGGCTGCCTGTCGGCCCGCAGATCTTCGTCACGGAAGCACTTCACTATCTGGTAATAGCGTTCGAAGCCTGCGACCATGAGAATCTGTTTGAAAAGCTGGGGCGACTGGGGCAGAGCGAAGAATTTGCCGGTATTGACCCGGCTCGGGACAAGATAGTCCCTGGCGCCTTCAGGCGTACTGCGCGTAAGGACCGGGGTTTCGACCTCGATAAAGCCCAGGTCGTTAAAGTAGGCGCGCGTCATCTGGGCGACTTTGTGCCTTGCAACCAGGTTGTTGAACAGTTTGGGGCGGCGCAGATCGATGTACCTGTACTTGAGGCGTATGTTCTCGCTGGCGTCTACATCGTCTTCGACCTGGAAGGGAGGCGTTTTGGAGCTGTTGAGAATCCGCAGCTCCGTTGCCGCCACTTCGATCTCGCCTGTAGGCAGCTTCGGATTGGTCATTCCCTCGGGGCGAAAACGCGTGTTTCCCTTGACCGCTATGACGTACTCGCTGCGGAGCGCCCCTGCGCGCTCATGCCCCTGCCTACCGATCCGCGGGTCGAAAACGACCTGGGTGATTCCCTCCCGGTCTCTTAGATCGACAAATATCAGGCCGCCGTGATCGCGCCGCCTCTGGACCCAGCCCATCAACACGATTTCGCGGCCTACATCCTCCGGCCTCAGGCTGTTGCAGTTCACCGTCTTTTGCCAGTCGCCAAGCTTGTCGAGCGCGACCGGCCCTTCCTGGAGGTCTGAAAATTCATCGCCAAGCCGGGATTCAAAAAGGTTCACAATATTTTCTCCGTTTCACGGAATCGATTTTCCGTTCCATATAAAACGATTGATTTCGAATAGAACCGATTTTGCCGCTGCGGTTGCATTATTTTTCCGAATCGACCGCGAGCAGCGTTTCAAGAATATTTTCCAAAGGAACAATCCTTTGAGTCTTGGTAAGCATATCACGCAACTGGATTTCACGCCTCGCAAGTTCGTCTTCGCCGAGGATAAGGACATACCTTGCCCCGGATTTATCGGCGCGGCGCATCTGGCTTTTGAGGCTTCGGCCCTCGTAGTCGATTTCCGTTTCGATGCCTTGCCCCCGGAACTGCTGGGCAAGAAGAAAAGCGCTCTGGCCGGCCTTCTCGCCCAAAGAGGCGAAAAAACAACGCGGCAAGCGAACCGGCCTTCCTTTCTCCTGTTCGAGCAGCAGGACAAGCCGTTCCATGCCCATCGCAAACCCTACCGCCGGAACATCGGGACCGCCCAGATCGCGCACAAGACCGTCATAGCGGCCCCCGCCGCCGATGGCATTCTGTGAACCCAGACGGTCGGTAATCACCTCGAAGGTTGTCCGCATGTAATAATCGAGACCACGGACAATCCGGGGATTTACGGCGTAGCGCGTTCCGAGCTTCTCGAGGCCGTCTTTTACCGCATCGAAGTGCGCCCGGCAATCGTCGCAGATGTAATCGATCAGCCGGGGAGCGCTTTCGAGCAATTCGCCGCACCTTTGGACCTTGCAGTCGAAGACCCGAAGAGGGTTCGTCTCCCGGCGGCGCATACAGTCCCCGCAGAACCCGTCGCCTTTTTCCACCAGGAAACTCTTAAGGGCTTCCCTGTAGACCTGCCTGCACTTCGCGCATCCAAGCGAATTGATATTCAAAGTGACGCCGGAAATCCCGATCCGCTCCAGGAGCACGTCCAGCATGTGCATCATCTCCGCATCGATCATCGGGCCATCCAACCCGAAGACTTCGGCGTCGATCTGATGAAATTGCCTGTAGCGGCCTTTCTGGGGACGTTCGTGGCGAAACATCGGGCCGATCTGATAAAACTTGCAGTGGCCCGAATCCGCATGCAGCTTATGCTGAACATAGGACCTGACGATCGAGGCCGTGGCCTCGGGGCGCAGGGCCAGCCAGTCGCCGTTACGGTCCTGGAATGCGTACATTTCCTTTTCGACTATATCCGTGCTTTCTCCGATACCGCGAGCGAACAGTTCGAGCTTTTCGGCAACAGGCGTTCTCATCTCGCGATACCCGAAGTTTTCGAGCACCTCCCGCGCAGCGCTCTCGATGCCCTGCCACCAGCCTACCTGCTCGGGCAATATATCATTCATGCCTCTAACGGCTTGAACAGCTTCCATCTTTTCCCCGATAACCCCCGAAATTTGAGAACAATCGAGTATTTTTAAGGAAGCCGACAACAAAAGTCAAGAAAAACGCTGGGCCGTCGGCCGTCTTGCGGCCTGCGGCGCGGCGGGTCATGGGGCTGGGCTTTGTGGGGCCGCGGCGGCGTTTCCAGGTATTCTTCGTCTTGTTTTGTCGTGGGGGCAATATTTAAACCACGAAGCGCGCGAAGGATCTTGGAGCAGCGTAGCCGCAATCGAAGACCTGTGTCACCGGGCGATCCATCGCGCCCCGACGGGGATGACACACACGAGCGTGATTTTATTACCACAGAGGCCGCGAAGAGCACGAAGGAAGAGCAAAAGGCCTTGCTCTTTCCCCATCTATGATACGTTCCAACGCTCACGCACTGCCAGGCCGTTACATGCTTTCAGGCCTTCGCGGCCTTCCACTCTTCATGGTGAGAACAGCCCTGCCCCGTAGTCGGGGAAAGCGAAAGTGCACAATATTCAGTGCCCCCTATGCTCTTCGTATTTCATCGTTACATTTGCTGGAATCTCGTTCAAGCTGTTAATCCTGTTAATACAGCGATTTTTTATTTTTCGATTCACATATAGGCTCGATTTAACTCAGAATTCAGGATTATGAGGTTGAAAATAACAGCCAATAACAGCATGCGATAACAGCAAGGTAACAGCAGTGATAAGTGCAGTGAACAGTGATGAGTGAATATCGAGCCGGGAATCCGTATCGTTAGGGCTGTGGGCACGATGATACCCGCCCCGTCAAGAAGTTTCCGGCTCTTGTGAGACTTCAGAGGGCTTGTTGACGCCGTGGACCCCGGCTTAATCCCGCTAAGAGCGGGATTGCCGGGGTGACGAACTAAGCAGCTATAAGTTTCATTCTCGTTCAAACCGCGTCCGAGGACGTGGCGGCGGCGCTGGTTGTGGGAAGAGCGGGGCGATTCTATATCCATTTTCCAAAGAGCGGGGTTAGCGGGTGAGGCAGGCGATACGCCTGTCTTTCGGTTGCGCTTGAATCCACAGTGCCTATACCACGAAGGTGCTTTGAGCCTCAAAGCGGCAATGAGAAACGGAAACGGGAAGGGGCAATAGAAACGGCAACCAGAAAAGGAAAAAATTAAAAGGGAAAAGACAAGAGTAAAGAGGCAGGACGAAGCGGTCTGGAGGAGTGGTCATTTCATGTTAAAGTCAGTTGCATAATTATTAACCAACAGTTAACATATGCTATCTATACGATTTAATTCACCAGACAGTCGATTAAAGCACTTCGGAAAATGTCCGCTAATGAGGCGGCGCTCGTCCGTTCAAAAATTCAGGAACTTGCCATGAATCCGTTTGCCGTCCCCAATGTTAAGAGTCTTGCGGGAAGGCCGGGGTATAGGTTGAGGGTGGGTGATTGGCGTATACTCTTTGAAGTCGCTCAAAATGAGCAAATTTTTTTCATTTTGAAGATCGCGCAACGCGGAGGTGCGTACCGGTGAAAGTACAGGTCATTGAAAAAGACGGGCGCCCGGAGTGGGCTGTCATTCCATACGGGGAATACGAGCGGCTCATGGAAGCAGCGGAAAGCTTGGAGGATGTTCGCGACTACGATGCGGTCAAGAAAGCTATCGAGAGCGGCAGGGAGGAGCTGGTACCGGCCGGTGTCGTCGATCGGCTCCTGAATGGAGAAAATCCTGTCAGGGTGTGGCGAAAGCACCGCGGCCTCAGCGTCTCAGGCCTGGCCGCCGCATGCGGGCTCACCCCGGCAGCCGTCTCGCAGATCGAAAGCGGTAAGAGAAGCCCTTCGATTGAGAAACTGAAAGCTATCGCAGCAGCACTGGACGTCGATGTTGATGACATTATTTAGCACTGTCCATCCGGAAACTGCGCGGTGGGCACGATAATGCTGCCGCCCCTGCGTAAACTCGGACCTGCCCGCCGCATGCGGGCTTACCCCGGATTAGGCACTTCCGGGCCACCCGAGGATTCCTCAAACCCCGGGTGGGTTCAAATGTTTGAGCGGGCGGCCTATTACCATGTACCCATCGGATTGGGCGTCACAGGGATTTTGACGTCAACAGGGCAGGGAACCTCGTGAACGCCGACGTAGTGAGTGTAAGCAGGCGTCGAAAAACACTTGGCGGCAGGACCGGTTCCGGCTGCGCAGATGGGAACCACAGCCAGGGCCATCACCAACACCAGTAAGATACCAATGACAGTTTTCATTGCTTTCTCCTTTCCGGGGGTATTTCCCCCAACCAGAGAGCCAAACGAAGCTGCGCGATTCGACTCTCTTGAGCATGACTCTCTATTCCTCCGGGGCCTTGGAGCAGCCCTTTCTACCTGATTTGAAGCATCGGGCCTGCTTGTGAAAAAAGGCTCAAAACCTTTGATTTCACCGGCTGTTATTCCTTTGAAGTCTTTTTATCAAATGCCGGTTTCACAGTGGTTACATCAAAGCTGGACTTCAAAGGGCTGAAAGGCGCGTACTGATTATATTCGGGAGGGAAAACCGCTTGATTGCGGATTTCGGTATCAATTATACATTCCGGCCGGCAGTTCTTTTAAATCATCTCCTTTAAGCCGTCTTCGACAGGACTTTTTACAGCTTCGCCAATGCGGCCTGCGTTTTGCTCAGCCAATAATCCATCCCCATTTCCCGGAACATGGCCTTCGCTTTTAGCAGGTGTTCCTTTGCCTCTGTGATCCGGCCCGAGGAACCTACCAGCTCTCCCAGATAAAACCAGCCATCGGCTACCAATGGTTTCAATTTGAGTTTATCGGCCGTGTCGATGCCGCGCAAAATATGGTGTCTTCCCTCATCGAGCCTTGCGGGGTCCTCGGCGCCAACAATCTTTCCCAGCATCATCTCGGAGAGTGCCTCGTAGTACCATTCCTTGTTCGCGTGAGACAGATTCACTCCCTGTTTGGCGTGAACCATGGCTTTTTGCCGGTTTCCCAGACACAGGTGGGCCATCGCCAACGCTGCATGAATACTGCCCAACCATAAGGGCACTCCCAGATCGAGCTGGAATCGAAGTCCCTCTTCCATGTGCCGGAGCGCCTTTTCCGGCTGTCTCAGCAAAAGGTATCCATAACCCGCCCAAGCCCGCGCAAAGCCGTACAAATAAATAATGCTCTTCCAGCATGATTCGGCAGCGGCATTCAAGTGCTCAACAGCTTTTTCGCCCTCACCCTTGTAGGAATAGAAGATGCCACAGTACAACTCTATACTTGCCAGAGTATACGGGTTGCTGATCTTGTGAGTGCGAATCCACTCATGACAATCTCTTAGAATGCGCTCTCCCTCATCGAAATTCCCCATACCTCCCATTGCGAAACCATACTGCGCTTTCAATACCGGGTAAGGCTCGAAGGGTCTTCCAAAGGTCTCGGATTGTGTCCCGGTCTTCTCGATAAGCTCGAGGCACCTGGGCACAACCTCCCATATTTTCGGGCAGTCCCCGCTGACCGTACAGTAGAACCCAAAATCGTAAAACATTGGGCCGATAACGCTAATTTCGCCGATTAGCTCCGAAACGCCGAGGGCCTTTTCGATATAAGTTTTCCCGAGAGCGGGATCCCCTCCGGCAATCAGATAATACAGGCCGATTTGGCTGAAGAATTCCGCCAGCGCCTTCTCGTCTCCCAGATCTTTCGCCAAAGATTCTCCTTCAAGGAGTAACTCTATCGATCCCTCCGGATAGGCTATTGGTCTGAGGGTAACAAATATCGCGCGCAGGATGTCCAGGCGATCTCGTTTAATCTGTTTGGTCACGGGCATGCGGCCGAGTACTTCGAGCGCTTGCTTAAACAGGTGAAACGCCTCCCGATAGGAATTCCTCCGAATTGCTTTTTGTCCGGAAAGCCTTAAATAACGGCAGGCCTTATCCAGATTGTCACTGTGTGAATAGTGCCAGGCAAGCATCTCGTAGAGCTCCCCCAGCCTGCTCGGGTACAACTGCTCGATGGCTTTGCCTATCCGTTCGTGAATCTCTTTTCTCCTGTGCAAGAGCAAGCTGTTATAAGCTACTTCCCGGGTGAGGGCATGCCGGAAAATGTATTCCAATTCCGGGAAAAGGCTCTTTTTGTAGATGAATTCCCATCTTTGCAGGTCAAGTAGTCCTGCCTTGAGTCCCTCCTTCATCTCGGAGATAGTCTCCAGGATACGGAAAGTGAACTCGCGCCCTATCACTGCGGCCACCTGGACGATGCGCTTGAGGCTTTCTTCCAAACGGTCCATGCGAGCGGCCAATACCCCTTGAATAGTATCGGGGACCTTCATACCGGACACATCCCCGGTGAGGATAAAGTTCTTACCATTTCTCCGGATCGAGCCGTTCTCAAGCATAGCGTAGGTAAGCTCTTCTATAAAAAACGGGTTTCCCGCGGACCTGCCCAGGATGAGTTCTCTCAGTTCGGGCGCCGGATCAGCGCCCTCCAGGATCGCTGCAACGAGCTCCTCGCTCCTGCTCATGGAAAGCTGCCCGACTTTGATTTCGCTGTAACAGGGCTTACTCCCCCACTCATGGGTATATTCGCTTCTGTACAAAAGAATAAGGAGAATTCCGGCCTCCGAAACCCAACCGGTCATATGGTCCAGAAGCTCTTCGGTGGTCCTGTCGACCCAGTGCAGATCCTCAATGGCAAGGACTATGGGCCGGACCATGCTTGCTCGAACGAGTAAGTCTCGAATGGCTTCGAATGTTTTTTTCCTCTTCTGCTCAGGTTCGAGCTTCGCATATCCTTCATCCTCGACCTTAAGGGACAAAAGTTCCTGGAGCGGCGGGATGATGTTTCGAAGGTTTTTATCGAGCCTGGTTATCGCCTTCTCCAGCTTTTCCCTGATTATGCGTTCCTGCTCGCCTTTCTTTACTCCAATGAACGACCTCAGTATGTCCAGTATGGGGAAATAAGGCATCGACTCGCCGTAGTGAGAGCATCGGCCCTCAAGATAGCGGCACTCGCGTTTTGGCAGGGAGTTTTTGAACTCAAGGAGCAGCCTCGATTTGCCTACTCCGGCCTCGCCTGCGATCCCCACAACCCGGCCTTCTCCCGACCTGGCTTTATCGAACGCCTCATTCAAGGTTTTGATTTCGCGCCCGCGCCCCACGAACCTGGTAAGGCCCCTTGCAACCGAGGCGGCGAACCTCGTTTCAATTTCTGTGGGCTTTATGAGCCGGTAGGCTTTGGCGGCTTCTTCGCCGCCTTTGATTTCAACAGTGCCGATCGACTCGAATTCGAAGAACCCCCTGGCCAGTTTGTAAAGGTCCTCTGTGACCATTACCCGGCCGGGCTCCGCGGCGTTCTGCATTGCCTCGGCAAGGTTGACCGCACCGCCCTGGGCCGTGTAGTCCATGCGCAGGTCATTACCGATAGAGCCAACGACAACAGGACCGGAGTTGAGGCCTATGCGCATTTTGAAATCGATCCCATAGAGCTTCTTAAGGCTTTCGGCGTATGGCGCCAAACCGTTCTGGACGGCCAGAGCAGCGCGGCAGGCACGCTGCGCGTGGTCTTCATGGGCAATAGGCGCACCGAAAAGAGCCATCACGCCACTGCCCAGGAACTGGTTTATTGTCCCTTCAAACCTGTGGACTTCATCCAATAGAAGGCGGAAACATCCGTCCATGATCTCGTGAATGACCTCGGGATCGAGCCCCTCGAAAATAGTGGTGGAATCGACCACACCTGCAAACATGACAGTGACGATTTTTCGCTCCCCCTCTATGGAACTGCGAGAGGTCAGGATCTTTTCGGCAAGATATTTGGGCGTGTAGGAGTGAGGCCGGTTGAAATCAAGAGGTTTGGTTCCTGCGGGCGGGCGGCCGCTTTCCACAATACGGTTGTATATTGAGGTCGTAAGCTCATCGGGATCAACACCAAGTTCTCTCTCAAGCACTCTTTTGCATTCATCATAGACCCGTATGGCCTCGGCCCTCATTCCAATACGCGAATACAACGACATCAGCTTCCGGTAAGCTTCTTCCCAACCCGGATCAGCCTTTATCAGCACCTTATAGAGCTCGATAGATTTACGCGAATTGCCCTGACGTTCATAAAGCGAAGCCGTGCGCTGTAAGACATCGATATAAAGGGCGCGGGTTTCCTCTCTTTTCTGCATGGTCCAGGGGGTATAGAGCTCGTCTTCAAGATAATCTCCTTTGTAGAGCTCAATCGCAGACTTTCCGGCATCGATGGAACTCTTGAGGTCCCCCGATTGCTCCGCATCTCTTGCGCGTCGGCAGAAGGCGAGAAATTCGTCGATATCCAGGCGAACCACGTTTCGATTGAGAGAAAGCGCATTCATCTCGAACAATACATAAATGGACAACGACCTTTCCGGATGTCCCAGTATTTTCCTGAGCCGGTGCAACACCACTTTAAAGTTTCGCTTTCCATCATCAGGTGAACTCTCAGGCCACAGGTCGTCTATAATCATATCTATCGGCACATTTTCAGCTCCCCTGGTGATAAGGGCCTTGAGGAGCATCTGTGGCTTTTTTGCTGCGCTCCATTCTTTTTCTGTTATCGGGGCATCGCCACGGATGAGCTTAAATTTTCCGAGCACATTGATCTGCATTCGGGAGACGTCGGGTTTGTTCCCGCCAATGGATGGGCCCGATTGGGACGGACGAGAACTCATGGGGGGCCTCAATGCATTAAAATATTGGATTATTTTGCGTCTTTCCCCGGCAAGAGTGCGGGTAACCCTGTTTCAGCATAAAGCCGCTGATCGAATAGCATTTCTATTTTTAAGATAACCCGACAGGCTCTGAAATCAAGTTGATGTGGCATTTCACAGGGGGTAGCGTCCATCCGGAGATCCGTGTCGCGAGGCCGGTGGGCATCGGATCGCCGTACCCGCTATTCCCTTAGACCGCGGTTTCCGGATGGAAGCTGGTGTTACGTTCCATAAATTATTTGGTATACCAAAAACCCAATTCTTAAACTTCAAGAGCTTATTGACGCCGTGGACCCCGGCTAAGAGATTGCCGGGGTGACGAACTTGACCCTGAGCGGCTATAAGTTTCATTCTCGTTGACTTAAGCGAGGCAACACCGTATCAATGGCGCCGAACCTTCAGCGCCGCTTCATTGACACAGTATTCGGGGAATTGGCGGGCCTTTATGCGCATGATGTTCTCTGAGACTATCTTTGCTATTTGCGTGTAGTTTTGCTTTGTGACTCCTCCAACATGAGGCGTTGCAACGACATTGGGCAGGGCTAACAGCGGGCTGCCCGGCGCAAGGGGTTCCTGCTCGTAGACGTCCAGCCCCGCACCCGCAATCTCGCCTGCCCGCAACACCTCTACCAGATCCGACTCTTTTACCACAGCTCCCCTCGAAACGTTGATCAGGTAGGCGGAAGGCTTCATCAGGCGGAAAACATTCCGGTCGACAATCCCTCTTGTCTCATCGGCCAGAGCGATGGTGGAAATAACGAAGTCGGCCGAGCCCACCATATTGTGGAATTGAGACATGTCGCCGGCCCCGATGAGACCGAGGGAGGCTTCGACTTCGGAATTTGCGGTACGCCGTACGGCCAGGACTTTCATCCCGAGGGCCGCCAGTTTTTTTGCCAGGGCCCTGCCGACTCTTCCCAGCCCGACAATCAAAGCGGTATTGCCCGCCAAAGCCTGCCCCAAGGGTTGTCCCCACAGCCCCTGATGGAAAGCGCTGAAGCATTCCCGGACGCACCTGGCAACGGCGAGCATCAGGAAAAGAGCGTGTTCGGCTGTCGAGTCGGCGTTTGAGGTAACGTCGCCGGGGACGTTACAAACCATTATGCCGCAACGGCTTGCAGCGGCAATATCGACGCCTTCGAGTCCAACTCCCCATTGCTGGATCAATCTTGCGGAAGTGCTTTCGATCAGTTCGGGCTCGAGCCTGTGCATCAAAGGGATAAGAACGTCAACCGCAATGCCGCGCCTGCCCGCTTCCTCTTTTTCACAGACGGAAATATCTTCATCGGGCAGAAGCGATTTCAGGATTCTGGGAGCATCCGAGAATTCCTTACCGCAGAAGAGGATTTTCATGCTCTGCTTTCGACCTTTCTATTTCCCTGATTTTTTATTGGCCGATGTGCGGACCAATAGCAGGCAAGAGACACCAGAGAGCAAGATACGTTCCGGGTGCGCCAAGACGATGGGTTCCACTGCGTTTCACCCATCCTAGTCCCCGTACCGGCGTAGTAAGTATCCATCCGGAAGCTTCTTGGCGGGCAAGATAAAGCTTTTGCCCACCCTACGCAAACTCAATTTTGAAGGCCGCCGGAATCACGCAGCCGTAAGGAGAATATGGCATGATAGACCTGCCCCCTCACTTATAATCGAAGCCCCGAGGGAACAGGGCCTTCCGGTTCCGCAGGCAAACCCGGACCCCAAGATCACCATAGAAAACGAAAAAAAGCGCGCCGTTGCTTGAGCTTTGAGGGAGCGTTTCGGGATCTTTGTGCAGAATTTGGTGTCAATTCGGTTAATTGACACCAAATTCAGATAAATGACCGGGACAAGCCGGGAATTCGTCCGTCAACCGACAGAGCGTTCCACGCACAGCTTGCGCGCAGGTATGAAACCGGATTTCTGGAAAAATCGCAACAGATCCCAATCATCCCAATCGACGATGCTGTACACCTTTGTAATCTTGGCCTTTTCCATATTGCTGAAAAAAGTCTTCAACAGCACGGAGGCAACACCAAATCTCTGGTGCTGAGGCGCCACACCGATGGTATCAATGGTTGCCGAGCGTTCTTTCAGGCCGAACTCGCCGACAAATACCTCGCCCATGATGAAACCGACCACCTGGTTATCCTCCTCGGCCACCAGGGAGGCCAGGATATTCTCACCGGCCAGCATTCGCGCCATTTTGGTCTGGTAGTAATCAGGCCGACGGACATCCATGACCGTGGCATCGATCTGCACGATTTTTTCCAGATCTTCCATCTGCATGGGCCGGACGACAAATTGAGCCATAGCATTACCCTCCTTATCAACGATCCGATCGCCTAACCATACTGTACATTCATGCCGCCTGTCGTTGCCGCTTTTCATAGCGAAAGGCGCCCCATAACGCCGCGCCGATGGCGCCGGCGAGAATGGAATCCGGGTGCACCAGGACATCCATGTCGGCTTTGTCCGCGGCCAGTTTCTCGCGTAAAGTCTCCACCAACCCCCGGTCAAGCGCCAAGCCGCCGGTGATGACCAGAGGCGGTTCCGGGTTCAGGGAACGCAGCAGTTTCACCAGCCGGTTGGAGATGGACTGATGAATTCCTTTGAGGATGTTCGAGGTCGAAATCCCCCGCGAGACCATATTGATAACGTCGGTTTCCGCCAGCACCGCGCAAATACCCGAGACGATCTCGGGCGTATCAGCCCGCATCGACAGTTCCCCCACCTCGCTCAAGGATACCCCGAGGTAGCGGGTAATATTTTCGAGAAACTGGCCGGAGCCGGAGGCGCACTGGCCGGTCATCTTATATTGCAACACCTTCGAGCGGTGGTCCATTTTAATCGTCCGGGCATGAAGCGCCCCGGCGTCAATAACGCAGCGGGCCTGAGGAAACAAATATAACGCGCCTCGGGCATGGGTCGTCATTCCGTAGAAGTGGCCATCCTTGTCCTCAACCATCTCGCCCTCGCCGGTTGAGGCCAGGTAGTCGATATCCTGCCGATTAAGACCGGCCGAGGCAAACGCCTTGGCGAGCGCAATCCCGACCACCTTGCGGGGATCGCGTTTGCGAATCCGTTCCACGACCCGCGTCAGAATCTCTTCTTTGCCGGACTCAACTTTCATGAGAACGACCTTGATAGAGCTGCTGCCGACATCAATACCGCCTGTAATCGCCATTAGGAGGTCTCCTTGATACGTTTGGCAAAGATCGCGCCCCCCACCGCCCCGGTATAAATGGAGTCCGGGTCGATGTTCAGGGTGATATCCCTACCGTAGTTTGCGTACATCAATTCTTTTAAGAAATGCACCAAATCGGAA
>JAJYTC010000200.1 GCA_021793275.1 Deltaproteobacteria bacterium
CACCTCCCAACGCTTCTCTAAAAGCAACGATTCAACTTGACCATGCTCCATCTTTCGTGCCGCCTCATCAACAAGTTCACGGACAATTGACTCGAATTGACCGCGAGCCGGATTGAAAAGCTCAAGACCAGCCGGACAAGCGTGAATCATGGAAGGGCCTCCTTGGGATATGAGCTCCCAAGTTACCACCCCACAAATAACGCGAAATGTCTATAGGTCCCTAACGTTTCAAATGATTTTTACGGATACCCGTTCAAGGCCCGCCGTTCCAGAAGAGCCGCACCCAACGGCGTATTGGACTCGAAATCGTCGCCCATAAACTGGATGCTCTCTATCTTGAAACCGGCGACAACCGCGTCACGGCGGCAAGCTGGTACGGAGCCGAGCTGGAGCCTTTCCGGGTGGACAGAAAGCTTACCGGGCCCAAAGAGAAAATACTGCTCGGCGGCAGAAAAATCGATGTCCTCCACGCTCCGGGGCGCTCGCGGGGATCGGTTGTGTTTCTCACTGAATCTGACGGACTGAAAGTTCTGTTCGCCCACGATCTTCACGGCCCGCTCTATCCCGCCCTCCTTTCGAACTGCAGTGACTATGGAAAAAGCCTTGGAATGCAACTCTCAATCGGGGCGGATATCCTCTGCGAAGGCCATTACGGCCTCTACCGAGGAAAAGCCAAGATCACAGCTTATATACAGCAGTTCATGAAAGATTGACTGCTCCAATACGGATTCAGTCGCCCGTTGAGTAAAAGGCCAAAGTGGAAAAGGCGCCGGCCATACCGGGCAAGACAACGGCGAAGATCTTGGGTTGCCGGAAAACACCTCCGACCTCAGGGCGCCAAGTCTCGTTATTTTATCAGGGGCTTTCAACAGGAACCATAACATCAGCGCCTCGACAGTACGTTCTATTCCTTTTTTGCGTATGTGAATTGATAAACCTCATCCAACGGATATCCGTACAAGAGTCCCCAAAGGTCGCAGAGCATCTCGCTTTCATGCTTTTCGACGAAACGAATGAGGTGCGGAAACCTCGAGATATGGACATGGGCGTTTCTGATCCCTTGCTCCGGGAGAGCCCGCAAGTCAAGGCCCTTTTTGGTTCTAACAGTAAATGCGTATGGGAACTGCGACAGGAATTGATGAACTTCGAGGATGATCCTTCTGTTCCCATAAAATATGAACCCCGGAATAGGCTTTTTCAATTCATCTATCAGTTCGAAATTCTTGAGATCGTCAAAACCCTCCGTGATCCTGTCGCCGTATCTTTGGAGTAACACCTCCCCGAGGTGAGGTTTTAGGATTGGCGCTGGTTTGCGTGGCTTGTTCTCTCCCGTCTCGCTTGGCGCAGACTTTACCTGAGCCACAGACCCCGAAAACATTCCGGTGAACCAGTTGGTGATCTCTTCGAATTCGATATATCCGAGAGAATGCAATGCAAGGACGATTTCGCGCAGTGATTTTATCCCTATGTTCCTTATTTTCCTGAGGTTCAGTATTCCGATATCCGCAATCTTTTTGGGGTCGGAAAGAATATCCTCGGTCCCGAAATGGTGTATCAAACAATTTCGGCTGCGCGCTGAAAGCATTCTCTTAAAAGGTGGCCAGGATGGCTCGTTTTCGTTCGCGGCTTTGGCGCTCAAATATATTTGCCTTGCCCGTTCGATACTGATGCCAAAGATTGACGCGATGCTCGCGAAAGTTTTCCCCTCTTCCCTCAATTTCAGTATCTGCTCGGCTTCACGTCTCCCCATTTGCCCGCTCTCGATTATTCCCATAAGCCAAATTCAACTATGCCGGCACCATGTCTGGGATTCCACTCAGAACTTGGCACGGCTGCTTCAAAACCGCCAAACCTTCTTATTGGAGCAAGTGAGCCATGGTGGCGAGATAATGTCCCCTGTTTTGACGGGAATTGTACCTGAAAATGGTGTCGACGAGCCCTCGATGCAGTTTGCCGAAGATTTGTGCATAGAATTTACTGACCCATCGGTAGTACTTCTCCATGCTCTTCATGTTCTGGGGAAAAAGAATATGGATAAGTTCCTCGATTAGCCGATCTGCACGCTCATCGAAAAAATTGGTTATATTCGGTGACGGTCCGCCCGGAAAGGGCAGATATTCCTGTACGAACACGTAAGCGCCCGGCAGGGAACGCAGGAATCGAAAACGGTCCACATCTTCGGCAAGAGTTGTATTAAAGCCGTACATGCATATAAATTCCACGTTGTTCTTGCCGGTAAAGCCAAACAGTTCGTATTTAGACCGCACTTCCTCCAAATTCCGGTTATCGTTTAGACTGAAATGGCAGGCGCTACGTGTGAATCTAACATTCGAACAGTGGACGCGCTTGAGCAGCCGGGCCTTGTTCCGGTCCACCATGCGCAGATCCAGCGTCTGGTTGAAATTGACTCCGATGTCGCGAACGGCCATTTCTTCGAGGAAATCAACCGCATTGGGGTGGGCGAGGATGTTGTCATCAAGGAGGATAAGTTTGCGTCTGCCGGCCAGCAGTTCATCGAGGTTGGAAACCTGGTGGGGCATGCCTTCCTTTGTCGGAACGATGCAAAAGGGACACCGGAAGGGACAACCTCGGGTTATGAAGCCAATGGCCCGATCTTCCAGTTCGGGATACAGATCGTAGTCAGCGGGTAGACTCTCGATCTCTTCCGGGAGACGGGTTGCTGGATCGACTCCGGAACCGCCCACCACGAGCGAATCCCCGTAATAGTTCCGCAATTTGTTCAGACGATCTTGCGAGACTGCACGGGAGAAAACGCAACTCGCGTAAACGCCATCGACCCCGGTCATGAAAGTCTTGTGCTTGGCGAGGATAACGTTTCGTCCTTGTTCCTTGAAATATCGGCTGAGTTTCATAAGGGCCAGATTCGGCAGACTGCTGTCTACATCCACGAGTAAAATGGCACCCTTGGGCACTCGCGCGGGAGGTTTGGTTGAACGCTCCGGAAGAGTCGGAATGTCGTGTGATTCGGCCCGGAGTTGGCCAGGAAAGAGGTGGCTGGATCGATCATCCGCGGTGATGAGGAATTGCATATTCGGAAGCAGGCGATCCATCACGGTTGCCCACACCGGGAAGAGTTCCCCGGGGCATATTAGATCCGGGCGATCGAACAAAATCAGTCCGGCGGTCTCCAGCGGTTCACTTGATTTCTGGTAAGCATCGAGCAGGTGCCGCGAGGCGTCGATGGCCGGGAGTACCGCGCGCTTTTGCCAAGCGGCCATATCCCGCCATTGCGATGCGAAGTCGCATTCTCCTTCCATCCAGCATTCTGTATTGATGTCAAAATACTTTTTGAATAGGCGAGAGAGGCGCTCCAACACGTGCGTAGCCGCCAGTCGTTTATATTTGACTGCTCGATAGTGGAGCCTTGTCAGAAACTCCACTGGATCCGTAAGCAGAGCATGATCGTGGAAAAGGGAATAAAAGCGGGTGCGGCGAAAGAAAGGATCACTGAAGTCGAAATCGTCAGTACCGTCATGGCTTTTCAGTTTGGGGCCATAACCTAAAAGAAAGAGATAAGAATCGCCGAGCCCGGTTTTAGCTTTTCGGATGGGGAGTTTGGAATAGAGATGATGACATTCATTGCTTATCAAGTGCCTAACCGCTCCCTCACCTCCCGCCAGCCAAGGACCCGCTCCGGGGACTACCTGGATACCGCAGCCCAGAAGCGTCCCGGGCGGCGCTGTTTCGTATGGGGGATGAAGCGCCAGGATGCATTCGACCCTCAACGGAGTCTCGGGGGCAAGACAAAGCCGTTGCAAGGGGAACTGAATGCGAGGGAGCAGTCTGGTGCCTCCACAAGCCACGGCTATCAGGCGCAGCAGTTCCCGGTTGGATTGATTCGAGTCGAAAAAGGTCCATTTGGAGAGCCTGTTGTCGCCTTTCTTGAAACAAACCTCGCCGTTCCGGTTCTCGCGTGCGTTTTCGAAATAGAGATGAAGGAGGTACACAGTAAGCTTTACCTCTAAATATTTTCCGCCTTTCCTGCAGGGGTTAACGGGACATGCCCATTCCTGCACGGGTTCCCTAATCACATATCATGGTTTCCCAAAATCGTGACGCTGAGCTTGTCCATCTATCACCCGGAAGATTTGGATAAGTGACGCCGAAAAGGAATCACCTGATGCCTTCACTCCTCGGGATTGGGCAGGATGCGTATGCCTGGGCCACCGCGAAGGCCTACGTATTCATGGATTACGTCAAAATATTCCCGGCCGCCTCGAGTGCGCCGTCTGGCCACGAAATGGATTACGCCCAGGATTTTGACTATCGTCTCTGCTGGGGTATCCGGGAGGTCCTCCGCCATTGACTGCAAAACCATTTCGAAGCCCTCCAGCACCAGCGAGTCCGTTTCCACAACCTCGCAATCTTTATAGTGATATCTGTCGAGAAGCATTTCGAGGACCTTGATCGCAGAACTGTCGTTCAATGTCCCCCTGTTCCTACTGTCCCACAGACATAAAGTTGCCTCCACTGTGTTCGCGCAAGACTGCAAATCAGGATCATCGTCCATTTGTTGAGTAGTGAATCGCGGCAGGTCGGCATACTTTCTTCTCGGTCCGGTTGAGCGAAAAAAGTCGCACTCCTGACAAGAACTTGCTTCTCGGGTTTCGCCGCAGCACAGGCTACAAACAGGACCGTTTTCTCGAGGGCATTTCCTCTTGCCTTTTCTGCTGTTGCATAGGATACATTTTGCCAAATTCGTCTCCAGTAGGCCGGGTGCACATCTTTCTGCTGTAGTCCATCTCCTTAAGTTTTCCGATCATAACACAACAGGTCATTATGAGAAAAAGCGGAATCACATTTCGAAAGTTGCCGCCGGAAACTCCCCTTATGATTTCTTCCATGGAGTATCCGGTGAACAAGGGCAAGTAGTTAACTTTATTCACTTTTGAAATATGCTATTGGACCAGCGATGGTTGTAAAGCCTCGCAATCTCAACCGGCACGATACAAAATACATCTTTCCCCCGGAACCATGGCGATAAGCACGGTCTCGTTGGTTTATCAGGGTATTTCAACAGGAACCATCCCAGCCTGAAAGCCCCACCTCGTTATCCCCGGGGCGAAGTAGAGTCACCGGCTTTTTGATCAGGAGAGACTTTCTGCTGTGTTGACAAGCTATGAGTTGATATTATGCCGGTGACGGGCGGGACCAAGCTGGGGATTTCGGAGGAAGAGATGCCATTCACAACAGAAAGCAGCGGCTACGAAAAGACTTCTTTACTAGACCTGCAAGGTGCGTGGATTTTGTTGCGCGAATCTGTTGTGGAGACCGGCGGATTTGACGGCATGGACCGGGCGCTTTTCCACATCGACGAGGCGATGAGTTGGGAATCGGTCAGAAACCTTGGTCGAATGCCGCCGCTTTTACTGATCATCCGGAATCTATGTTTGCAAGGTCAGGCGCCCGACGAGGTCATGGAGAACATTGAACAGGTCCATGAAATCCTTGAGGAGGTCCTTCTGGAATACCCTTCGACTCCCTGACCCCGCCCGGCGCAGAGTGTTCAATACAACACATCGGGATCATATGCGTTGTGCTCTCTGGGCAGATCAGGGTTTTCACCTTTGGCAAGCTATTTTAAGCTCGCGTCGGTCGTTCTTGCTTAGGAGGAAAACCGATTTTGACCGCAGAAATCGATTCATAGGCTTCCCAGGAGGGCTTGTACATATCGATCTTTTGCTCAAGCTTATTCGGCGCGGCCCGGTTCCACGCCCTCCAGACCGGCGTTAGACTGCTCTTTTCGCCAAAAAACACTGGCCTAAGAGCCAAGAACAGCCCTATAATTCATGAAAATTGGCGTTGCTTGCCGATCTTGCGTGGCCCGACCCCGGAGGCCGGTTCCTATGGTAGAGTTCCAGGCCTTGGCGGCCTGGATCCTCCATCGTTTCCACGGAAAAAAAGTAGGCGTCGCCCGCGCATGAGCGGCACATAATCCGTTGGTCGATGATCTTCTCTTTGCCATCGCGCACAGATCATTTCACTTTGTCGGAGCGACCCTCATACACGAACCAAGTGTCCGCAAAAGTGTAAGGATATGCTGGACGCCGATCAGCGACCCGCCCCAGTTTTGGACGAAGATTACCGAACGCCCGATAGATCAGCGGGCTGGGCTGTCCGTGAAACTTTTTGAGGATGTCGAGCCACGTGCGCGGGGACTCTTGGATGAAATCAGCCATGCGCTGGGCAAGTTCATCCTCCGTGAGCTTCTCTACATGCGCCGGCACCTCACCGAATGGCTCCGTGATCGTGGCCGCGGCGAAGGCAAAATGGTCGTAGTCGCCCACCAGGGGAATGGTGCAGTCAAACCCTACCTTGGACATGTTCACTGGTGGCTGGTCCCTTTGTGCCAAAGGGTCCAGCGGTAGGACGTTGAGCTCCGGGATGATTACAGTGTCTTTTCCGGGATTGTACCGCCAAGCCATAGCCCATTTCACCCGTTCTTCATCGAAGATGTCCACATCTTCATCAAATACGTAGGCTATTTTGGGGAACCATTGACGAGAGCAACTGAGCATGACACTCAGAGCCTGCTTCGCGTCACCACCTCCTCGGGTGCGGATTCTCGCGTATGCAATGTTTGTGCAGCCACCGGATGGAATAAATACATCCAACACCTGGATGCCGGCGCTCTTAAGTGTTGTGTAGAGGTCTGCTTCCACTGCAAGGCTGCAGACCATCAAATCAGTCTGGCCTGGTTTTAAGCCCCCGATCGTTGCGTATTGATAAATACCATTCTTCCGGTGGGTGATGCAGTCCACCACAAAACGGCAGTTATGTGGAAGGCCGCCACCGTACGTCCCGGTAAATTCACCGTAAGGACCTTCGTCATAGACCCAGCCCTCTGTAGTCTTGATGCGCCCTTCAATGACAATCTCTGCGTTGAAAGGAACCGTAAGGTCACTAGTTTCGCACTTTACGAGCTTAACCGGCTCTCCGTAAAAGCCGCCCAGAATATCCCAGTCATCCACACCAGGAAAAGAAAACATAGACGCAATTTTGTCCAAGGTGG
>JAJYTC010000201.1 GCA_021793275.1 Deltaproteobacteria bacterium
AAAAGGGAAACGAGTTTCATAAATTCTCTTGCATTTTCTATCGCGTTTTATAAAAATTTAACGGCTTGTTTCGGCAGGACCAAATCAGGGGCTGGGTGCACATCGATTCGGAAGCCGTTCAGGCCGGTTTCCGTCCCGAAAGGGTTCCTCTTCTAATCGTAGACTCGGCGTCTCATCGGGTTATTTCCCGGCGAACGCCATGCTGAATTATTCAATCGGGTGTAATTAGGGAACTGATTGAGGGCGGTGCCCTTCGACAGAAGCATGGGTGGATTTTTTCCTTTCCGTCAACTGCTCCAACCTGCGTCAGGAGAACATATGGAAGTTAAATTGCTCAACATCGGTTTTGGCAACACAGTGATAGCCAATCGCGTGGTGGCGATCGTATCGCCTGCGTCCGCGCCTATGAAAAGACTAAAAGAAGACGCCAAGCTCGGGAATAAGTTGATAGACGCGACCATGGGCCGCCGCACCCGCTCGATCATCGTTACCGACAGCGACCACGTAATTTTATCCGGCGTTCAGGCTGAAACCATCGCGCAGAGGCTTCTTCTCGATGGAAACCTTAAGGACGCCAACATGTTGAAGCAATCCCAGGACCTTAAGATTTGAGGACGGGTCGATGCCACATCCAGAACCCGCCGGACAGCTCTTCATAGTGTCGGCCCCTTCCGGGGTAGGGAAATCCACCATTATCGGGAAAGTGATGCCGAGCTGTCCGAAGCTGCGCTTTTCAGTGTCAAGCACCACGCGACCGGCGCGTCCCGGGGAAATCGACGGCAAAGATTATCATTTCCTGTCCGGTGAGGAATTTCTGCAGGGGATAAGTTCCGGCCGCTTTCTGGAATGGGCCAGGGTCCACAGCCACTTCTACGGCACCGATCGCCGCATCGTTGAAAAATGGCTCAAGGCCGGCTACGACGTGCTCCTCGATATTGACGTTCAAGGAACAAGGCTGGTGCGTTGCGCCCACCCTGAGGCAAAGACCATTTTCGTTCTACCCCCTTCGATGGATGTTCTCGAAGAGCGTCTTCGCGGTCGGGCAACGGAAACCGAGGAGCAGTTGGCCGTGCGGATCGCCGCTGCCAAGCGTGAGATACTTGAAGCGTCATGGTATGATTATGTTATTGTCAACGACGATCTGCAGGAGGCCGTCGAAGATCTCAGGGCCATTGTACGGGCGTGCCGATCCGGCCGCGCAGCGCGCGCGCCGGCGGTTAAAACCTTTGTCATGTCGCTTATCGATCCGACGCTCAGTCTTCAGTGATGAAAAAAAGTCATTCCCCCGAAGGCGAAATCTGGATTTCAGGAATCAATCCCGTAAGGGAAGCCTTGCTGGGAGGCAAAACCGGTGCGGGAGAGCTTTTGCTTTGCCGTAGCGATGCAAGGGGACAGGAGATCGCCGAACTTGCCGCCAAGAGGGGCATTCCGGTGATCCCGAGCGTACGGGAGCACTTGACCGGGTTGGCCGGACATTCTCACCACCAGGGAGTGGCTCTCAGAATGTCCGAGTTCCCTTACGCCGATCTCGACGGGTTGCTTGAAAAACCTCTTGGCGACCGTGACCCCCTTGTTGTCCTGGACTCCATTCAGGACCCCCGGAACCTCGGGGCGATCCTACGTTCCGCCTGCTTTCTGGGAGCAAAGGGGGTCGTTATTCCCGCGGACAGGGCGGCGCGCGTGGTCGCTTCAGTGATCAAAGTTGCGGCGGGCGCCGCCGTTTATATTCCCGTAGCTCGGGTTACCAATGTAGTGAGGACCTTGCAGCGGCTCAAATCGGAGGGCTATTGGGTGGCGGGCCTCGATGTCGGCGGAAACCGGGCATCGTATGAGGCGGATTTGACAGTTCCGCTTTGCCTGGTCATTGGAAACGAACAAAAGGGCATCCGCCCGCTGGTAAGAAAAGAGTGCGACATGCTCGTGCGGATTCCCGCCGCCGGCCCCCTCGATTCTCTTAACGCCGCATCGGCAGCCTCCGTCGCCCTCTACGAAATTTTGCGCCAGAGACTCACTGTGGAGTGCCGGTCATGACCAGGAGTGTCCTCACGCCTGAACAGATCGAAGAAATGGATAGGCTGCAGCGGAGGTATTTCAACGAAAACGTGGATCTGTTCGAACCTCCTCTTCCCGAAGGTGTGCCGGAGCGTCTGGCGGCTACTGTGAAAGCGGGCCGCATCGGGCGCGGCGAAAAGGTCATGGATGTGGGGACCGGGACCGGAATTCTCATCCCCTACCTTCTCAGACGCGGCCCCTCGGAAATCCATGCCTGCGATTTGGCTGAAAACATGCTTCGCAGGGTGAAGGAAAAATTCCCCGGGGTAATAACCCATCTATGCAGCGTCAGGGATTTGCCGCTTGCCGACGACAGCCTTGACGCAGCCTTCATCAACGCATGCTTTTCGAATATTTTGGACAAGACGGCGGTCCTGCATAATCTCCACCGGATTCTACGCCCGAAAGGCAGGCTGGTAATAAGCCATCCGATGGGAAGAGAATTTATCGTAGAGCTGAAGAAACATGCGCCTTTTCACCTGGATTTGCTCCCCGACGAGGCGGAGGCGCGAGAGCTTCTGGGGCCTCAAGGCTTTGAAATAGTTACTTTTCGTGACGACCCTTTATTTTACCTTGTCGTTTCGGAAAATCGGAAACCGGGATGATGAATCGAAAAATCCGGCTGGGCGGCACTGCGAGGGCACCGGATGACGTGATTTCCCTGCACGGGCTGGGGCTTGACTTCGCTGAAATTGTCATTTCCGACCCCGTTGGCTTTTACGCTGTCCAGGATGAATACCGCGCAATTTCTCGATCGACCGGTCTTTTTTATTTGTGTCACGGCCCGAAGGAAGGCAACCCCAACGATATCCTAACCCTGGAGACGGTCTATTTCCCGGGACTGCTCCGAGTCCTTTCCATTATGCCCGAGCTGGACATGCGTCTTTTGACCGTGCACCTCTGGATGGATTCCCGCTTCGTTTCCAAACAAACCATCACCTATAAGATCGGCTTTCTCGAAAGGCTTGTTGCAAAAGCCGAAGGCAGGGGATTGAGCGTGTGTATCGAGAACCTTAGCGAACACGCCAGCGACCTGGCCGAAGTTTTTGCCTCCGTCCCGCTGCTCAATCTCACCCTCGACCTGGGACATGCCGAACTGCTGTCGAGTGAAAACACAAGCTTCGGTTTTCTTGAAAAATTTCCCGAGAGGATAAAGCATATCCACCTGCACGACAATTTTGGAGGCTCTTCTGCCGAGGACGATCTCCATCTTCCGGTGGGAGAAGGGAAGATCGATTTTGAAAAAATCTTCGAGAAATTACGCGGTGTCAATTACGAAGGAACGATTACTCTGGAATTGAGGCCCGGGCAGATCGAAAGTTGTCTGGGATATGTGAGGGCACTGATCAGCCCGGAAAAGAGAAAGCCATGAACGAAGGCGGGTTGCTGCTTTCGATGATCTTCGGAGCAATTGGTTCCGCATACCTCTTCTACGGGAAAAAACAAGGGGAGTTGACGCCTGCATTGGCCGGCATAGGTCTTTGCGCTTTTCCCTGGTTCGTATCCAATATCTGGGCCATGGTCGCGGTCGGAGTCGCCCTGGTTGCGGCGCCCTGGCTCATACAGCTATAGCCTGTAACGATATGTAAGGGGGCATCGATGGCACGAATAAATCTGGCGTCCATTCTTGAAAACAGTGCGGCAGCGCATCCCGATAAGGTTGCGCTTATCTTCGCAGGCAGCAAATGGACCTTCAAGGAGGTTGACGAAGAGGCCAACCTCATCGCGAACGGTTTGCGGGAAATGGGAGTGCAGAGGGGCGACAGAGTGACTCTTTTCCTTCCCAATGTCCCCGAGTTTTTCTTCTGGTACTTCGGCATTATGAAGGCAGGCGCCGTCGCCAACCCCCTCAACGTCATGCTGAAGCAAAGAGAAATCGAGCCCATCATCAGGGACTGCAGTCCAAGGGTCCTTGTCACCACACGCAGTGTTTCCGCGGAGCCCATGAAAGTTTTTAGAAACCCGGAAGTCGGCATAGGCGCGGTGGTTGTCGTCGGCGGCTGGGAGGGTGAGGGACTCGATTCGAATCTTTGGGCCGGGAAGTACCCCCGGACTTTTACATCTGCGGTTGTAGACGACGATGAGCTTGCTGCGATCCTCTACACCTCGGGTACTACGGGACAGCCCAAGGGCGTTATGCTCACGCACCGCAATCTTTGGACGAACGCACGGCACTGCGCGGACTGGGCGGAAACGACCTGGCGGGATATAACCGTCTGCGCCCTGCCCCTGTTTCATTCCTACGCTCTTACCCATGTGCTGGGGGAATTATGGATCGAAGGGGGTACGGTGGTCTGGCTGGACCGCTTCGAACCGAAGGGGTGCCTGGAGGCAATGGTCCAATACCGGGCGACGGCGTTTCACGGGGTCGCCACCATGTATTACGCCATCGTTAATTATCCCGGCGTAGATGAATATGCCAAACGCATCAACCTGCGCTATTGCGTTACCGGCGCGGCGGTCACTCCCGAGCCTATTTTGAGGGCATGGAACGAGAAGTTTACACCTTTGTCGGAAGGCTATGGGACTACGGAGGCTGCGCCGGTAGTATTGATGAACCCGCTGCCGGGAAAAGGGGTCCAAAAAGCCAATTCCTGCGGCGTTCCGCTGGTGCCGGAGATAGAAGTCGCAGCTTTCGACGAGCAGGACAAACCTGTCAAACAGGGAGAAATAGGAGAACTGGTCGTGCGCGGGCCTAACGTTATGAAGGGCTACTGGAAGAAGCCCGAAGCCTCGGCGGAGGCCTTGAGAAACGGTTGGCTTCACACCGGAGACATGGTCTACTTCGACGAAGAGGGCTACTGCTATGTCAAAGACCGCAAGAAAGACATAATCGTAACCGGGGGGTTCAATATCTACCCAAAGGAAGTCGAGGACCTGCTTTACAGCCACCCAACCGTGGCTGAAGCCCAGGTTGTGGGAGTCCCCGACCTTGTGAAAGGCGAGATCGCCGTAGCATGTATTTCCTTGAAGCGTGGCTCCGAGGCCACCGAGGAGGAAATAATCGCTTTTTGCCGGGATAACATAGCCGCGTTCAAAGTCCCGAAGCGCGTAAGGTTCTTCGACGAGCTTCCGAAGACGGCAACAGGCAAGTTACACAAGGTGCCCCTGCGAAAGATGGTGGAGCAGGGATGAAAATGGGGCTGCCGATCAGAGAAGAAACTTAAAAAGTGGTCGCCTGATCCAGCAATAGTTAAAGCAAAATTCAAATGTTGCCGATCTAACTGGCCTGAGAAGCCTGATTTTGAATTTTACCCTTTAAATGGGAGGCAATGAAATTGAACGCCGAATCCGACCATTCACTGCGGATTAGCGAAATCGGGCAGGCCAATCACCAGATTCCTCGGGGTGGTTCACCTCCGAGGATTTTGATCGTGGATGACAGCCCGACCATCCGATACACTCTAAAAAAAGATCTGCAGCAAATGGGAGCGATCGTTACGGAAGCTACAAACGGCAGCGATGGTCTCAGCATTGCCGAGTCCCGGGATTTCGACCTTATCATAACGGATGTGGAAATGCCGCAGATGGACGGATTTGCCTTCTGCGCCAAGCTAAAGAGCCATCCCGTAAAGAATTCGATTCCGGTAGTCATTCTCAGTTCCAGGGAAAAGGAAGAAGACATTGAATTTGCTTTCAAGGTGGGCGCTTCCAATTACATTACAAAATCGAATGCAAGAAACGACATACGCGCACGCGTGAAGGAGATCCTCGACAAACGTTCACTCCTTAATGGTAGAACGGTCCTCGTAGTAGACGATTCACCATCGATTCGCAACCTGATCGAAAAAGCTCTTACAAAGGCCGGCTTCCAGGTAATCCTGGCCGAAAACGGCCGAAAGGCCTTAGATCTGCTTTATCAATATTCTCCCGATATGATACTGAGTGATCTACACATGCCTGTACTGGACGGGCTGGGCTTGTGCAAGATTATTCACAACAACAAGGATTTTTCACAGATCCCGTTTATCATCATGAGTTCGGACGGCGACCGGGCCAAGATGCGGCAACTGCTCGAGTACGGCGCTTCGGCCTACCTTGTCAAGCCCTTCAATATCGACCAGTTGGTGGTTACCGCAGAGAGATTTCTCTCGGATCATTTCAGCCGGCTTTTAAGTGAGAGAAAGCGTCTGGAATCGGAACAACAAATGTTGATTGCAAGCATAAGCAGTCTGGTACTCGCGCTGGAAGCCCGCGATCAGTATACGCGCGGCCACTCGGAATCGGTTGCCGCGCTGGTGGTCGATATGGCCCGCGAGATGTCCATGGATGAAGGCGGCATCGAAAGGGCGAAAATTGCAGGCAAACTGCACGACCTGGGCAAGATAGGCATTCGCGACGACATTTTGCTTAAACCCGGCCCGCTAAACGGCGAGGAATGGGAAATTCTCAAGCTCCACCCCCTCATCGGGGCCGATATCCTTGGCCCCATTCAGAGCCTTTCCGATATCATTCCGGCTATCCGGAGCCATCACGAGAGAATCGACGGCAAAGGCTACCCGGAAGGATTGAAGGGTGAGCAAATCCATCTTCTCGCCCGTATGGTTGCCGTGGCGGACACTTATGATGCGCTGACAAGCAACCGCCCCTACAGAAAAGGATTTTCAAACGAGGATGCGCTCGCAATTATAAAAGAGGGCGAAGGCACGCAACTGTGCCCGGAATGCGTGCAGAGCTTTATGAGAGTTTTCGAGAAACAAAGGCGCGATTGATCCCCACGCCCGGAAAAACCGGGGCGAAGGCAAAAGTAACAAGGCAAAAGAGCGGAGTTTTCCATTTTTTGCCTCTTGCCTTTCTCCTTTTGCCTTTTCGTATAAACTCCCGCCGGTTGGATTGAAATCAACAGGAGAAAGAAGTAGTATCCTAAGACGCTGTACGAGAACTGCGAATCAGCGGGTTTTCGCAGGAGCGGCTTCCAGCCGCGATAGGCCTGTCGCGGCTGGA